>NZ_CP119988.1:626064-939096 GCF_029338515.1 Haloglomus litoreum
TCGACTGCTGGAACTCCAGCACCGCCCCGGACGCCGACGACGAGAGCGGCTTGAGGGCCTCCTCGATGAGGCCCGTGACGCCGATCAGCGCCGCCTCGACGACCGTGAGGAGGCCGCCGAGGAAGGCCCCCAGCTCGACGAGGACGAGGACCGCCATGACCGAGCCCCACCGGAGTCCCGGTCGGGGGTTCTCGACGATCCGCGACAGCAGCGTCGAGTCGTCTCGCCGCACCGATTCCGCGGCCTGAGTGTTCGTACTGCTTGCCATGGGTTATCCAGTGTCCTCCAGCGTGACCCGCGGGTCGATCACCGTGTACAGCAGGTCCTGCGTGATGTTGAACACCTGGTTGATGACGACGAAGATGAACACCAGCGCCATCACCACCGGGATGTCCGGGACGACGATGGCCCGGAAGAACAGGTTCCCCAGGCCGTTGATGGAGAACACCTTCTCGACCAGGACCGAGCCGCCGATCAGCAGGTAGAACTCCCCCATGATGACCGGGAGCAGCGGGATCGATGCGTTCCGGCCGACGTGCTTGACGATGATGCGCCGGGGAGAGAGGCCCTTCGCCTTCGCGGTCTCGACGTACTTCGAATTGATGCTCTCCAGCACCGCGGTCCGGCCGATCCGGATCTCGTTGCCCATCGACGCCGACCCCAGGACCAGCGCGGCCGGCAGGATCCACTTGAACGCGATGACCATGTTGAACGCGTTCGGAATCGGGATGAACAGCATCTCGAGCACCGGTATGCCGTTGAACAGCTCGATGGTCGAGAACAGGTTGTTCACCTCGTCCGGTGTCGAGACCACGTCGGTCCGCCAGACGCAGTTCACCTGCTCCGGCCCGCATGGCCAGTGTCTGTACCACGACATCAGGCCGCCGGCCGTCAGGCTCCCGGCGAGGATGACGGCCAACCAGAAGTTCGGCATCGCCCGCCAGATGATGCCACCACCGGAGGCGACGTAGTCGCTCAGCGTGTTCGCGCGCAGTCCCGCGAAGAAGCCGACCGGGATGCCCACCACCAGTGCGACCATCACCGACCAGAAGCCCAGCCAGAGGGTCGCCGGCATCCGACCGATGATGAGCTGGCTCACCGCGACGTTGCGCTGGACCGCCCAGGACTTGCCGAAGTCGACGGTCAGCAGGTCGGACATGACGCCGTAGTACTGCTCCCACAGCGGGACCGTCGACCCGTCCGGATTGATGTAGCCCAGGGCGATCCGGAGCCGCCGGACGTCCGAGGGGGCGGCGTCGCGGCCGAGGATGGCGTTCGCCGGGTCGAGCGGCCCCCGGTAGAGGATCAGGAACGTCACCGTGAGCCCGAACAGGATCACGGGAAGCGCCAGTGCCAGCCGCTTCAGGATGTAGAGCGAGCGGTTCACGGTCGGGCACCCCCCTGGCGTCTGCCAGTGTGGCGTCCTCCCCGGCGGCCACGGTCGTCGAATCGGGTGACGTGGCACCGATTACCGGCTGGCCGTGGACGGTCGTCAAATCGTTCGTGTGGAATCATCGTATCGAGACGTATCTGCCGTTCGGATGCGAGTACACTTCAAATCCGCGGGACGAACGGTGGGGTGACCCCGACCGCTTACTCTTCGCTGCTCGGCGTCGCCGTGTAGGTGACCGTCCGCGTCTCGCGGTCGATGTTGAGGACCGAGAGCGGGAAGTAGGTGTTCGTCGAGTTCGCCGACTCGACCAGGCGGCGGATGGAGTAGACGGCGTCGTCGGCCGTCACCTCGCCGTAGTCACCCTGGAACTGGACGCCCTCCTTGAGCTTGAACTCGTAGGTCGTCAGGTCGTCGCTGACCTCGAAGTCCTCGACGAGGAGGTTCTCCGTCTCGGGCGACCCGTTGGGGTAGTTGAACGGCGCGTCGAACATGTCCATGATCTTCCCACCGCTCGCGGTGTTCCCGGAGGCGATGGGGTCGAGGGAGTTGAACGTGCCCGAGATGCCGTTGAGGGTGTCCTTGTCGAGGCCCTTGACGGAGTTGATGGCCTTCGACCGGGACGCGCCCATGGCGCCCGGCGACTCGTAGTCGACCGTGTCGTACCAGAACAGGTCGTCGGTCCGGTGGTAGATGGGGATCAGCGCGGCCGACGCCCAGAGGCCCTCCTCCATCTTGGCCGCGGCGTCGTCGCGGATCTGCTGGGCCTCGTCGGAGGTGCCCGGGTTGTTCTGGATGCGGTCGAACTGCTCGATCATGTACTCGCGGACGCCGTCGTCGTCGTTGGCGTCCTCGGACCAGAACAGGCGGGCGCCGTTGGGCTGGGAGCCCTCGGCGTCGTAGATCGTGTTCGGCGGGTCGATCAGCTGGAGGAAGTTCTGGGGCGCCGGGTAGTCGGCGATCCAGCCCAGCGTGTACGCCTCGTGCTGGCCCTTCTCCGTCTGGTTCAGCAGCGGCCCGAACGCCGCCGAGCTGATGTTCATGTCGATGTAGGCCGCCTCCAGCCGCGAGCGGATGGTGTTGGCCATCTGCTTCCAGGTGCCGCTCTCGTACTGGAGCCAGTCGAGCTGGAAGCGGTTGTCCGGCCCGTAGCCGGCCTCACGCATGACCTGCTTCGCGGCCGCGATGTCGTTCTCGTTGGGGCTGTACGGGTAACCGCTCAGTCCCTCGAAGTCGCTGCCGCCGGTGTCGGAGCCGTCGTAGCCCTGCCAGTGCTCCTGGTAGGCGTCGGCGCCGCCCGGGTAGATCTGCGTCGGGGTGAGGTGGTAGGCACCCGCGCCGCGGGCCTTGAAGACGTTCTGGACGAACGCCTCGCGGTTGATGACGTAGGCCATCGCCTGCCGGACCGCCTTCGGCACCTTCTCCATGTTGAAGCCCACGTAGAAGGTGTTGATCGTCGGCGTCCGGGACATGTTGATCGTCTTGTCGTTCTCGAGCGGGCCGTAGGTCCCGGTCCGCTGGCCGGCCCCGTCGGGGAGGTCGACCTTGTTCGGCTCGTACTTCTCGGTCGGGATACCGCTCACGTCGGCGTTCTCGTTGAGGAAGTAGTTGTACCGAGCCGTCGGGGAGGCGATGATGGCGTCCTGGAGGTCGAAGTCGGCCGGCTCACCGTGGTAGTCCTCGAACGCGGTCGCGGCGAACTCGCCGCCGTCCCCGGACTCCCACTTGTCGAACCGGAACGGGCCGGCGCCGACGGGGTTGCCGGTGGAGAACTCCTCGTAGCTCATGTCGCCGTCGTACCCCTGGATGTCGCCGACGATCCCCTCGGGAACGATGGAGAACGCGGAGTAGGCCAGGACGGACACCGCGAAGGCGAAGGGGTCGCGGAGCTGGATCTGGAAGGAGTACTCGCCGGTCTTCTCGACCGCCGTCGAGCCGGGGACGATCTCGGTTCGCTCTTTCACTACCGGCGTCGGGCTGCCGGTCGGGCTGGCGCCACCGTCGCCGTCGCCGTCGCCGTCGCCGCCGTCGCCGGAACAGCCGGCGATACCGGCTGCCAGGGCGGTGGCACCGGTGGCTTTCAGGAACTTCCGACGCGATTTGTCGTTCTCGGTCATGTATCGTGTGTGTTGTCGTGAGGATTACCGACGCGTCGCTACGTCGTGGTCTGATGCCAGTTCGCCGTATCCGCGTGCCATACAGTCGAACGTACTGGTATATGCCCTAATAGCTACCGTAAGCTGAAACGCCGTTTTCACCAACCGTGCACGTGATTCACATGAACGCCCGGAGACTGACCGTTCGTCCACTCTCTGCCGGGGACGAGCCGGAAGGTGGAGCCGTGTTCGGCGTCGATATCCGGCACGTTTATAATGGACTGTCAGTTACTGTCACAGTATGTCACCCGACACCGCCCGGGCGTCCGGACTGGCCCCGGACTGTGAGGTGATGGGCTCCGTCGACGACGACCGGTTCGTCATCGCCGCGATCTGTCGCGACGGTGCCTGGCTCTCGATGCAGGCTGGGGAGGCCCTCGATCTCGAGGGCTGGCGGTAGCCGACGGTGCGGCGGTCTCCTGCGGTCGACTCCCCCGGATAGCCGTGGCCTCGTCGATCTCGGAGGGCGCGGCGGGGTCTCGGGCACCGGCTGCTCAGGCGCCGTCGCCGACGATGTCGTCGTAGCGGGCGCCGGTCTGCTTCAGCGTCTCCGTCGAGAACAGTCGCTCGTGCTCGTACGGGAGGTGTTCGGCCGCCAGCTCGTCGACCTTCTCGTCGACGGCATCGGCCTCCCGGCCGTGGACCATCGTGAACAGGTTGTACGGCCAGTCCTGGTCGGGGCGGCGAGGTCGGTGGTAGCACAGCGTCACGTACGGGAGCGCGCCGACGGCCTCGCCGCGGGCGTCCAGCTCGTCGTCGGGCACGTCCCAGACGACCATGCAGTTGGCGTCGAAGCCGGTGACGAGGTGGTTGACCACGCAGCCGATGCGCTTGATGCAACCGTTCGCGAGCAGGCGCTCGACCGCCGCGAGCACGTCGTCGACGGGCGCGTCGATGGCCGCCGCGATGTCCCGGTACGGCGTCCGGGTCAGCGGGAAGCCGTCCTGGATCTCCAGCAGGAGCCGCCGTTCGAGGTCGCTGAAGTCCGCGGTCGCCTCCTCGGAGATGCGGGTCGCGTCCACCTCGGTCTCCTGCAGGGATTCCCGGGCGAACCGGTCCCCGTTCACCACGGGGAACTCCAGGTCGATGTAGAAGTCCGTCAGCATCGGCAGCACGAGCACCTCACAGCCCGTGCGCTCCTCGATCTCCTCGAGGATGCGGTCGCGGGTCTCCCGGCTGCCGGCGGTGACGACGAACCAGGTGTTCCACTCGTGGCTCCGGCGGTAGTTGTGGTTCACCTGCCGGTAGCCGTTGATGATTTCGGCGACCTCGTCGAAGCGGTCCTCGGGCGCCCGGACCGCGGCGAGCGTCGACGAGCCGATGACGGGTGGGTTGAGGACCGCCCCGAAGCGGCGGAAGACGCCGCGCTCGCGGAGCGCCCGCACCCGTTCGAGCGCCTCGGCCTCCTCGATGCCGAGGTCCGCGGCCACGACCTGGAACGGTTCCTCGACGACGGGGAAGTCGGACTGGTAGCCGTCGACGAGCGCCGCGTCCACCTCGTCGAGTCCGGCACGCCAGTCCCCGTCCTCGCTCCCGCCGGTCCCCAGCGAACTCATTGGGCGGGATACGGGTGCGAGGGACTTGCCTCCGTCGGTCGCGGGCGACCGGGCCCGGGCCGCGGCCGGCCGGTGGCTCCCGTCGGTGACGAATGCTGCCGGCCTCCAAAGGGTGAAACCACGCAAGGCCGAGCGACCAGGCATGCCGACGGCACTCATCACGGGCGCCACGAGCGGAATCGGCCGGGACGCGGCGGTCCGGCTCGGTGATGACGGCTGGCGCGTGCTGGTCCACGGCCGCGATGCCGAGGCCGGCGCCGAGACGGTCGCACAGGTCGAGGAGGCGGGTGGGGAGGCCTCCTTCCACGCCGCCGACTTCGCCGACCTCGACGCCGTCCGGGCGTTCGCCGACGAGGTCCGCGACGAGGTCGACGAACTGGACGTCCTCTGCAACAACGCCGGCCTCGCGATCAACGAGTTCCGGGAGAGCGAGCAGGGCTTCGAGCTACACTTCGCCGTCAACCATCTGGCGGGCTACCTCCTCACCCACGAGATCGTCGACCTGCTGGCCGACGACGGGCGGGTCGTCAACACGGCGTCGGTCGCCCACCGCAACGGCGACATCGACTTCGAGGAGATCCGCGAGCACGGGCGGACCGGCGTGCCGGGCATCACGGGGGCGAAGGAACTCGCCCCGCTCCGCAAACTGGGGCAGGCCACCGGCGTCACCGAGGCCACCGGCCTGAACGGCTTCGCCTTCTACTCCAACTCCAAGCTCTGCAACGTCCTGTTCACGAAGGAACTCGCGCGCCGGCTCGACGACGGCCAGCAGTGCAACTGCTTCCACCCCGGCATCATCCCCGGCAGCGGCGTCGGCCGGGACCTCGCGTTCCCGGGCAACCTGCTGTGGGAGAGCCTGGACCTCGTCCCCGGCGTGAGCGACACCGTCGAGGACGGCGGGGAGGCGATGGCGAAGCTCGCCGCGGACCCGAACGTGACCGTCACGGGCGCGTACTTCAACAAGCGGCGGAAGGCCCGCGCCTCGCCGACGGCCCGGAACGAGGACCTCGCCACGCGCCTGTGGGCGCTGTCGGCCGACCTCGTCGACGTGGACTCGAACTGGCCCTGAGCGGCGGTGGTTTTATTCGCCACTCGTAAGTGTGGGAAATATACGGTGGCGGGGGTTACTCCGGCGAGGAACCGCGGCGCTGACGGCGGCCGCATCGGTCGGGCTGGCTGGGTGCAGTGGCGGTGACGGGGACACGGGGCCGCCCGGCGAGGTCGCCCCCGGCGAGTGGGGGACAAAGAACCCCCATCCATGACCGCGGGAACTGGCATTAGGCTCGCGCCCCTCGAACCGGGCATGGAGCTACCGGACCTCTCCGGACGCACGGTCCTCGTGACGGGCGCGACCAGCGGCGTGGGCCAGGACGGGGCCATCCGCCTCGGGGCGCGTGGGGCACGCGTCCTCGTCCACGGGCGCGACGCGGAGCGCGGGCGGGCGACCGTCGACGCCGTCGAGGACGCCGGCGGCACCGCGTCGTTCCACCCGGCGGACTTCACGGATCTCGAGGCCGTGCGGACCCTCGCGGACGCGGTGCGCGCCGAGACCGACGAGCTGGACGTCCTCTGCAACAACGCCGGGCTCTACACCAGCTACCGGGGTCGCACCGAGCAGGGGTTCGGCACCATCTTCGGCGTCAACCACGTCGCGCCGTACGTCCTCACACACGAGCTGGCCGACCACCTGGCCGCGGACGCGCGCGTGGTGAACACGGCGTCGGTCGCGCATCGCTTCGCCCAGCTCGACCTCGACATGGTCGAGCGCAAGCGGGGGCTGACGGGGCCGGCGGTCGAGCGCTACTGCGAGTCGAAGCTCTGCAACGTCCTGTTCACGCGCGAACTCGCCCGTCGACTCGGCCCCGCGACCGCCAACTGCTTCCACCCCGGCAACATCCCCGAGAGCAACTTCACCCGGGACCTGCCGTTCCCGCTGTCGCTGGGGGCCGACGCCCTCTCGGCCCTGCCCGCCATCCCGGGCGTGACCGACAGCGTCGAGGATGGGGGTCGCGCGCTGGCCTACCTCGCGGCGGCCTCCGAGGTCGAGGGCGTCACCGGCGAGTACTTCGACAAGCGGGAGCTGACCGACCCGGCGCGGACCGCCAAGAACGATGCCCTGGCGCGCCTGCTCTGGGACCTCACCGCGGACCTGGCGAACGTCGACCCGGAACTCCCGGCGGGCCCGGCGACCCGCGACGCCGACGCCGAGGGCCGGGCCTCCCGGGGTGTCCGCATCGACGTGACCGACGCCGCCGACGGGTCCCGGGAGACGGACACCGGGGCCGAGTCGACCGCGGTCGCGGACGCCGGCTCCGCGGCGGCCGACGACGGCCCCGTCGAGGTCGAGGTCACGGAGGCCGGGGACGACGCTCCGGGGACGGCTCCCGACGACGACGCTTCGGGGACGGCCGACCGGGCGCTGACGGACCTCGATGGCGTGGGCCCGACGACGGCCGAGGCGCTCCGGGCCGCCGGCTTCGAGTCCGTGGCCGACGTGCGTGCGGCCTCGGTCGCCGACCTGACGGCGGCCGACGGCGTGGGGCCGGCGAAGGCCCAACGCATCAGGGCGGACACCGACGAGGAGTGAGCCGCCGTCCCGGCACCGACATCCGGTGAGGCCGACAGTCGGATGCGTGCCAGGAACCTGGGAGCGACGCGGGGTGTTTTTGACGCCGCCGGCCGGAGGTCGGGTATGGCGAAAGCGACCGAGCCCGGTACCGAGTTCGGGGAGTGGCCCCTCAAGCGACTGATGACGGAGGTCGTCGGCTCCGGACACAAGTCCGCCGACGACATGACCCGCGAGCAGGCCCGGGACGCGTTCACCCGCATCCTCGCGGGCGAGCCCGACCCCACGACGCTGGGGGCGTTCTGGCTGGCCAACCGCTGGAAGCGCAACACGCCCGAGGAGCTGGGCGCTTACGTCGACGTGATGGCCGAGGAGTCAGTCGTCCAGCACGCGCCGGAGTGCGACCCGGTCGACTGCGGCGCGAACTACGACGGCAAGGGGCGGACCGCGCTGCTCGGCGTCGCGGCCGGCGTGGTCGCCGCGGCCGCCGGCACGCCCGTCGTCGCCCACTCGGGCGACCGCGTCCCGACCCAGAAGCAGGACTCCTACAAGCAGGTCCTCGACGAACTCGGCGTCCGGACGGACCTCGACCCTGCGGCGTCGGCGGCGATGACCGACGAGGTCGGGTTCGGCTACTACTTCCAGCCCAACTTCAACCCCGGCGTGGTCGACCTGTTCGACCGCCGCGACGAGATGGGCGTCCGCACGTTCGTCAACACCATCGAGACGCTCGCGAACCCCGCGGACGCCGGCGTCCACCTGGGCTCGTTCTACCACCTTCCCTACGCGGTCCGCATCATCGAGACGTTCCAGCAGGCCGAGACGGCCGACATGGACCGCGTCGTGATGTTCCAGGGGCTGGAGGGCTACGACGACATCCGGCCGGGGAGCACGAAGGTCGCCGTGTGGAATGCAGGCGACGACGACGTCGAGGACTTCGACATCGAGACGCCGGCCTACGGGATGGACTTCGAGAGCGAGGACCTGCAGGTCGACGACATCGCCGAGGACTCGGCCGCCATCACGGAGGCCGTCCTGCACGGCGACCGGACCGACCGCTTCGCCGACGCGGTCGCGCTCAACGCCGCACTCCGTATCTACGCCCGCGGGGACGCCGACGACATCGACACCGGCCTCGAGACCGCCCGCGAGACGCTCGATTCGGGCGCGGCGGCCGCGACCCTGGAGGAACTGCAGGACTTCTGAGACACGGTCGCTGGCCCCCGGCCCTGTGACCCCGCGAAAGGCACTTGCCGTTCGCCCGTGGGGGCCACGTACGGATGGCCCGCTCGCCGCTCCGCGCCCGGTCCCTCCCGACAGTGTGGCAGGCCGCGTTGATCGGGACGCTCGCGTCGCTCCCCGTCGCCGTCATCGTGAACCGGACGCCCGGTTCGGCGGCGACGCTCGGCGGGAGCATCATGCTCGTCGGCGCGTTGGTCGCGGGCGCCGTCGCCGCGGGTCGCGGGGCGGCGCCGGCGGCTGCCGGCTCCCGAGCGGGGCTCGTCGGTGCAGTCGTCGAGGTGGTGGCGTTCGCCGCGACGCAGGCCGCTGCTGCCCTCGCAGGCGGAACGGCGGCGTGGCCGCTGTCCCGGCTCGCCTTCTTCGGACTCGCCGCGGCCGTGGTTCTGTGTCTCGCCCCCGTCTTCGGGTCCGCCTGCGGCCGTGTCGGCGGCTGGGTCGCGAACCGGGTCCGCTCGCGGTCGGGCGCCGGCGCGAGCGCCCCGTGAGCGGTCCCGCCGACCACCCGAAGGGTTTCACCGCGCCCGGGTGGAGGGCTGCGCATGTCCGAAGCGACACCGCCCGCCGACCGCGAGCGGCTCCCGACCGGCGTGGCCGGTCTCGACGACGCGCTCGGCGGCGGCCTCCCGGTCGGCGACCTCGTCGCGCTGGTCGCACCGCCCACGTCCGGTGCCGAACGCCTGCTGTACGCGCTCGGCACGGCGAACCCGACGCGCTACCTCTCGACGCTCCGGCCGCCCGCGGAGGTCCACGGCGCGATGGCCGCCGTCGACCTGCCGGACGGCCGCGTGGACGTGCGCGCCGTCGACGCCGACGCCCTGCTCGACGCGCCGGCCGACCACCTCTCCGGCCTCGACGCGGGGTCGGCGGTGGTGGTCGATCCCGCGACGGAGCTGGAGCGGGCCGGCGAGGACCGCTATCGGTCGTTCCTCGACGACCTGAAGCGTCACTGCCGGACGACAGAGAGCGTCGCCGTCTGCCACTGCCCCCGGACCACGCCCCGCACCCTCCGGCGCGACCTGACGCTGGCCCGGGCGGACACGACGCTGGTGCTCCACCGGGAGGTCGACCCCGACGGGACGCGGAGCTACCTCGACGTGGGGAAGTTCCGCCACGGCCGGCCGCCGACCGAGCCGGTCCCGCTCGACCTCGGCGGCCGACCGACCGTCGCTGACGGGGGCGGGGCCTGACGGGCGCCACGCGGCCGGTCGAGACGTGAAAGGGCCCGGCTACACACGGCGGAACTGACTTGTCGGTCAGGAACCGCGTCGTGGACGTGAGTGACGAACGTCTGTCGACTGGAATCGGGGGGCTCGACCGGGCGACCGACGGCGGGGTACCGCCGGGCAGCCTCGTGGCCGTGACCGGGGATGCCGACTCACCGGCCGAGCGCATCGCCTACGCCTTCGCCGACGCGCACCCGGCGCGCTACTACTCGACGCTCCGCTCGGGCAGTGCCGTCGACGAGACGATGTCGGCGTCCTCGACCGGCGTCGACGAGTTCGACTTCCGCGACGGGGAGGAGAGCCCGACCCGGATGCAGGACGTCCGTCGGGGCGACCTGCTCTCCGGCCCGGACGACCGGTTCACGAGCCTCTCGGCCGGCGAGACGGTCGTCGTCGACCCGGTGAACACGCTGGAGCGTGCCGACCGCGACGACTACCGCACCTTCCTCGATGGCCTCGTGAGCGGCCTCCGGTCGGCGGGCGGCATCGGTGTCCTCAACGCCCACACTGTCCCGAACACGCCGGACGGCCGCGACCTGACGCTCGCGCTGGCCGACGTGGTGCTCGACCTGCGGATGCTCGTCGAGGACCGGGTCTCGTGGAAGCTCGTGGTGAGGAAGTTCCGCCGCGGCGCCATTCCGCCGAAACCGCTCGCGCTCGCCTTCGACGACGGCGTCCGCGTCGACGAGACGCGCGAACTCCGGTAGCCCAGTCCCGGGGCCGGCTCAGCCCCGTCGCCACCAGTGCCAGCCACCGAGCGCCGTCCCGACGGCGCCGGTGAGGACGAGGCCGACCGCCGTGATCTGGAACGGGAGCCGCCACGCGCCGGCCGGGAGCGCGTGGACGTGGTCCGGGTTCTCGAGCAGGAAGTGGAAGACCCCCCCGAACACCAGCCCGACGGCCATCGTCAGCGTGAACAGGGGGAGCCCGAGCGGGTGCCCGCGGCGGACGAGCGCCACGCCGGCGACCGGACCCGCGAACACCGCGACGAGGACGACCGCGTTCTGCCACGGCGCGAGTCCCACAGGGAGCAGTCCGTGGCTCACGCCATGCACCACGGCGACCACGAGGTGCGCCGCGAGGGCGCCCGTCAGGGCGAGGGTGCGGTCCACTCGTATCCCTCCCCGGTCGCCCGGATGGTCCCGGTCTCGCGCCACCGCTCGACCACCTGGTCCAGCCCCTCGCGGTGGGTCGGGTACGCGGGTTCCCAGTCGAACGCCTCGCGCAGCCGCTCGTTCGTGGTCGGCATCGAGTTCGTGAGGAGCCGAACCGAGGCCTTCCCGACGAGGAACCGCGCGAGCCAGCTCGGCACCCGTCGGGGCTCGGGGGCGTCCAGCCGGTCGGCGAGCGCCCGGAGGAACGTCGCCAGCGTGGTCGGGTCGTCGTCGACGACGTGGAAGGTGCCCGTGGCCTCGCCCTCGGCGGCGGCCGCGAACGCCCGCGCAGCGTCGTCGACGTGGACGAACGAGAGCGTGGCGTCCTGCCGCCCGAGGATGCCACCGCCGACGATGGGCAGCCGTCCGGAGAGCAGGCCCTCCCCGAACTGCCGGGTGTGGGCCGTGTCGGGCGCGTAGAACCAGCCGCCCCGGAGAACGACCGGGTCGAACCCGTGGTCCTCGGCCCCCTGCTCGACGATGCGCTCGGCGTCGAGCGCCGACCGCGTGACGCGGTTCGGGTGTGGCTCGTCGGTCTCGTCGAACTGGCTTCCATCGGGCTGGCGGGCCACCCAGACCACGCTCTGCTGGAGGACGCGGCCGGCGTCGACGGCTCCGGCAGCGGCCACGAGGTTCTCGGCCCCCTCGCGCCGGACCCGGTCGTTCAGGGCCCAGTCCTCGTCGCTCGGGCGGGTGTCGGTCGGGATGGCGGTCGCCGCGTGGACCAGCACGTCCGCGCCCGCGGCGGCCTCGACCACGCTCTCGCGGTCGAACACGTCGCCGCAGCGCGGTTCGCCACCCCGCTCCCGAACGAGTTCGTCGCCACGGTCGTCGCGGGTCAGTCCGACGACCTCGTGGCCACGCTCGACGCACTCGGCGACGAGTCGACGTCCCAGTACGCCAGTCGCCCCGGCGATGAACACCTGCATACGTGAGCACAGGCCGCGAGGCGACTCACCGCTGCTGCCGACGTGCGTCGGGTAGTTTATCTGCATCTGGTCGGAACTCCGACGGGATGCGGTACCTGATAGTCCGGCTCACCGGCGACGACGTGCTGCTGCATCCGCTGGTGCCGACGCTCACCGACGGGTCGCTGTTCCGCGAGGCGTTGATGCTGGACTGGACGGTGTCGCTCGCGCCCCCGCGGTCGACGGTCCTGCTCTACCTCGACGGCGACCTCGACGCGTTCGGGGCGGTGCTGGCCGACCGGGAGATCGTGCTCGACCACGACGTGACCGACGTGGGAGGTGGCCGGGGGTACGCCTACGTCCACTCCGAGCCACACCCGACGGAGTGGGAACTGTTCGAGACGTTCTCGCGGCCGGGACTGGTCGTCGTCTCGCCGCTCCGGTACGCCGCCGACGGCTCCGTCTCGATCCGGCTCGTCGGGTCGCTGGAGCGGCTGCAGGCGGCCGTCGATGCCATCCCCGAGGCCGTCGAGACGGAGATCGAGCGGGTCGGCGAGTACGACCTCGGTCGGGCCGCGGTTCCGGGTCGGCTGTCGGACCGCCAGCGCGAGGCCCTGGCGGTGGCGTTCGAGGCCGGCTACTACGAGGTCCCCCGCGAGGCGACCCGCGACGAGGTGGCCGCGGCGCTGGACTGTGCGCCGAGCACGGCCTCCGAGCACCTCCGGAAGGCCGAACGGAAGGTGGTCCGGGCCCAGCTCGGTCGCGGACGGTAGCCACGCATGGGGTGCCGGCTCGGCCCAGGACCCACACACCTTTCGGCCAGGCACTCCTGCCTCCGGATATGGCTGACAACCACGACGTCACGAACCCGGACAACCCGCAGGTGACCCTCCACACGACCCACGGCGACATCACGATCGAGCTGTTCGCCGACCGCGCGCCGAAGACGGTCGAGAACTTCCTCGGCCTCGCACGACACGACCCGGCCGCCGACGCCGAGCCCGCGCGGGACACGAACACGTGGGCGGACCCGGAGAGCGACGAGACGCGAGGCGACTCCCTGTACGCCGGCGCCGTCTTCCACCGTATCATCGGCGGCTTCATGATCCAGGGCGGGGACCCGACCGGGACCGGCCGCGGCGGCCCGGGTTACCAGTTCGACGACGAGTTCCACGACGACCTCACCCATTCGGGCCCGGGCATCCTGAGCATGGCCAACTCCGGGCCGAACACGAACGGCTCGCAGTTCTTCATCACGCTCGACGCCCAGCCCCACCTCGACGGCAAGCACGCCGTCTTCGGGCACGTCGTCGAGGGGATGGACGCCGTCGAGGAGCTGGGTGCGGTCCCGACCGACCGGAACGACCAGCCCCAGGTCGAGGCGAAGATCGAGGACGTGACGGTCCACGAGTAACGGTCCTCTCGACCCGACGGGGGGCGTTCTCGGCGGCTACCGCCGTGCGTCCAGCCAGTCCCCGTACGCGCTCTCGTTCATCACGCGCACGGTCCCGTCCATGCGGGCGTGGCCCGAGCCACAGAGCTCCGTGCAGTAGAGGTTGTACTCGCCCGTCCTCGTCGCCCGTGTCCGGGCCACGGCCTCGCCGGTGGGGAAGACGTCCTGCTTCACCCCGAGCTTCGGGACGAACAGGGAGTGGACCACGTCACGTGAGGAGAGTTCGAACCGTACGTCCCGGTCGACCGGGATGGCGAGTCGGTTCCGCGTGGTCACGTTGGCCTCCGGGTAGGTGAACTGCCAGCCCCACTGGTAGGCCACCACCTCGACGGTGAGGTCGTCGGCCTGGTCCGGCGTCGCGACGTCGGCGCTCCCGGCGGCCGCGGGCGTGATGTAGGGGTTGGCCATCACGAAGTACGCCGAGACGCCGACGAAGACGAGGATGACGGCCGTCGCGGCCGTCCACGTCGTCTCCAGCGCGGGGTCGTCGACGGTCGGTTTCGGGTCGTCGTTGTCGTGGAAGCGGTAGATGGCGTAGACGAGTGTCAGCTCGACGAACAGCGTGAGCGGCAGCGCCACGTACAGCAGCTGCGTGTTGAGGTCGTCGATGGCTGCACGGTTGACCGACTGCGCGGCCGCGGGCGTCGCGAGTGCGGCGAGGCCGACCGTGGCGCCGGCGAGCGCGACGAGGAGGGTAGGGGCGCGCGGACGCTCCATCGTCTCCTTCTGCAGCGACGGGACGGAAATAGGTTCGGGAGCCACCGTCCCCACTCCGTCGGGCGGATTTATGTGCGAGGCCGCGCCATCCCCGGACGATGACCGACTCGCCCTCCAGGCCCGCGGAGGTGCGGCCATGAACCGGGCGTTCGTCGAGGTCGGCGCGCTTGCGGTGCTCGGGCTGGCGGTGCTGACGCTCTGGGTCCGCTCGCGCCGCGGGACCATCGAGAGCGACGGCGGCTACCCCACCCGCGAGGGGCTGGTGCTGGAACTCGGACGGCTCCGCGAGCGCCTCCTCCACTACCTCACGACGACCGACCACCGCGACATCGGCCTGCTGTACATCTACTTCGGCACCGTCGCGGCGCTGTGGGGCGGCGTCGACGCGATGATGCTCCGCACGGAGCTGCTCACGCCGCCCGCGGACATCTGGACGCCGGAGACGTACAACGCGCTGTTCACGACCCACGGGCTGACGATGCTCATCTTCTTCGTCGTCCCCGTCTTCTTCGGCATCGGTAACTACGTCCTGCCGCTGCTCATCGGCGCCGACGACATGGCGTTCCCGCGGCTGAACGCCATCGGCTTCTGGCTGCTGCCACCGTCGCTGCTGCTCGTGCGCGGTGGGCTGTTCGTCCAGGTCGCCGGCCAGCTCCTGAGCCGGCTCGCGCCCTGGGTCGACGCGGCCTTCTTCTTCACCCTCCGGGAGGTGAGCGTCGGCTGGACGCTGTACGCGCCCCTCTCCGTGCGAAGCACGAACCCGCAACTCGACCTGCTCCTGCTGGGGCTGCATCTCAGCGGCATCGCCACGACCATCGGCGCCATCAACTTCATCGCGACCGTCGTCTACGAGCGCGGTGAGGGGGTCCACTGGGGCAACCTGGATATCTTCTCGTGGAATATGCTCGTCACCAGCGCGCTCGCGCTGTTCGCCTTCCCGCTGCTGGGCGCGGCGCTCGTGATGCTCCTGCTGGACCGGAACCTCGGGACGGCCTTCTTCACGGCTGACGGCGGCGGGCCGCTGCTGTGGCAGCACCTGTTCTGGTTCTGGGGCCACCCGGAGGTGTACATCCTGTTCCTCCCCGCGACGGGGCTGCTGAGCACCATCCTCCCGAAGTTCGTCGGGCGGAAGCTGTTCGGCTACCGCTTCATCGTCTACTCCACGCTCGGGCTCGGGGTGCTGTCGTTCTCCGTCTGGGCCCACCATATGTTCACGACGGGCATCGACCCGCGGGTCCGCGCGAGCTTCATGGCCATCTCCATCGCCATCGCCGTCCCGAGCGCAATCAAGGTGTTCAACTGGCTCACGACGATGTGGGACGGCGACATCCGGCTCTCGGCGCCCTTTATCCTCTCGGCGGGCTCCATCGCGACGTTCATCGTCGGCGGCGTCACCGGTGTCTTCCTCGCCGTCATCCCCGTCGACATCCTGTATCACGGCACCTACTACGTCGTCGGCCACTTCCACCTCATCCTCGTCGGCATCGTCCCGTTCCTGATGATGGCGGCGGGCTACTACTGGTACCCGCTCATCACGGGCCGGTGGTACGATCGCCGGCTGGCGCAGTTCCAGTCGGTCCTCCTCGTCTTCGGCTCGACGGTGACGTTCACGACGCTGCTCGTCGTCGGCGGGCTCGGGCTCCCGCGCCGGCAGGCCATCTACCCGCCGGAGTTCCAGTTCGCCCAGCAGCTCGCCACCGTCGGCGCGTACGTCATCGGCCTCGCGGTCCTGCTGTGGCTCTACAACATGGTCGCGTCCTACTGGCGGGGCCAGCCCGTCCGGACGACGGACCCGTGGGAGCTGAAGGCGACGAACCAGTTCACCCGCGAGTGGCAGTGGTTCGAGGACCGGCTGGTCGCCCAGTACGACATGGAGCCGGCCGAGCCCGAGACGACGCGGCGCTCCTACGCCCCGGAGGCCGAGCCCACGTCGCTGCTGGGTGGCGCGGTCGGCAGCGTCGGCCGGACGGTCTCGCGCAACGCCGCGCTCGGGGTCCTCGGCGGGCTGGTCGGGACCCTCCTGATGACGGGCGGCCTCGGGACCGCGGCCGTCATCGGGGTGCTGGACCCGGCGTCGTTCGGCGAGCTGGCGACGCTCGTCGGGCTCCCGGCGAGCCCGCTGCTGGGCGCGGTCCTCTTCCTCGTCGGCGGCACCGTCACGTGGCCGCTGCTGTTCCTCACGTTCCAGGAGTACCTCCCCGGCCGGCTGCTGTTCGAGACCGGGCTGACCTTCGCGACCATCATCTCGACCGGGTTCATCATCGCCTTCTACACCGGGCAGTCGGGGCTCGAACTGCTCGGGTACGTCGGCTTCGTGCTGGTCGCGCACTGGGCCTACGGCCTCGGGCTGACCGTCACCTTCCAGTACCTCCGCCGGCGGGACGCCGAGGGGGTGGACGGATGAGCGACAGCGCGGGCGGCGATGGCCGGCCTGACGACGAGGGCCGCCCCGCGAGCGACCCTCCGCCGACCGACCCGCCCGACGTGAGCGACGACACGGTCGGCGCAACGCTGTTCACCTACGGCGCGCCGTTCCTCGGCGTCCTCCTCGTCGCGGTCGGCATCGGCGCCGCGGTCCCGGGCGCGTACGGGCTCATCCAGGAGGATATCGCGGACTGCGGCGACCCCTCCATCTCGGTCGACCCGGTCGAGGAACAGTTCGCGGGTGAGCCGCCCGACGGGCTCCGGCGGTTCACGGTCGAGGAACTCGCGCCGGCCGAGCGGCGGGCGGTCCGGCGGGCGCTGGACGACCCCCTCGGCGAGGCCCACGTCCGGGGTGAGTTCCGGAACCGCCCCGCGTTCGAGAACGGAACGCTCGTCGACGCCGACGGCCGGACGTACTACGCGACCATCGTCGCCGAACACCCCTGCTTCGAGACGGCGCCGCTCCAGTTCCCGCTCGGCGTCTTCGCCATCGCGCTGGGGGTCGTCGGCATCCTCACGCCGCCCGGCTACCGGCGGCTGGTGGCGCTCGAGGAGCGCATCCGCGAGTGAGTGGTGGCCGGGGGCGCCGCCCGGCGAGAGGGCCTCCCGTTCTCGCCGCCCTTCGGCCCCCTCCCGCCGCCCCCCGCCGGCACCGTCCCGACATCCTTTCCCCGCGGCCCGCGCACGCCAGGGCATGCGCCGAACCACCATCGTGCGCGGTGACGCCGACGAGCCGACCGTGGCGAACGGCGTCGTCACGCACCACCCGGACCACGACCGCGTCCGACTCTCGGGGATGACCTGGCCCGAGGGGACACCCGCCGAGCAGACCCGCCACCTCCTCGCGTACGTCGAGACGCTGCTCGAACGGGAGTGCGGCGGCGAGATGGCCGACGTGACCTACCTCCGGTTCTTCCTGCGGGAGGAGCACGCGGACGAGGCCACGCGGGAGGCCATCGAGGCCGTCGAGCGAGAGTTCTTCGAGCCGCCCGCGCTGCCGGGGACGACGATGGTCGGCGTCGCGGACCTCCTCGTCGACGGGGCGGCGTTCGAGCTGGAGGTCGAGGCGATGGTCCCGACGCGCGAGCGCGAGGTGTCGATGCGGCGGCTCTCGCCGGACGGCGACGGGGGTGCCTGATGGCTCGCGTCCTCGACGACGAGACCATCCGGGGCGTCCTCTCGATGCCCGACGTGGTGAAGACGATGCGGCTCGCCTGCCGCGAGCGGGCCCACGGCTCGCTGTACGCGCCGCCGCGGTGGTCACTGGACGTGCCGGACGGCTCGCTCGTCATCACCGCGGGCGCGGCGATGGGCGTCGGGACGATGGGCTTTCGCGCGTACGAGACGCTCGGCCGGGGCCCCGGCCACGAGGGCCTCGTCGCCGTCTGGAACGCCGAGTCCGGGACCTTCGACGGCTGTTTCGTCGGCCACCGCGTCGGCCTGTTCCGGACGGCGGGAATCAACGGCGTCGCCGCGGAGGCCCTCGCCCCCGCGGACGCCCGCACGCTCGCGGTCCTGGGCACGGGTCCGCAGGCACGCCAGGGCGCACGGGCCGTCTGTGCGGTCCGGGACATCGACGTGGTGCGCGTGTTCTCGCCGACCGCCGAGCATCGGGAGACGTTCGCCGAACGGATGCCCGGGAAACTCGACCTGCCAGACGGGGCCGTGACGGCCCACGACGACCCCGAGCCCGTCGTCCGGGGCGCGGACGTGGTGTACGTCGCGACCGACAGCGAGGAGCCGGTGCTGGAGGCCGACTGGCTCGACGCCGGCGCGCACGTCCACACGCTCGGGCCGAAGTGGGCCGACGGCCACGAACTCCCCGTCGAGGTGTTCGACCGGGCCGACGTGGTGGCGACGGACTCGCTCCCGCAGGTCGAGGCGTACGAGGACGCGGGCGGGTTCGTCGTCCGCGAGTGGGACGAGCGCGTCGTCGAACTGGGTGACCTCGTGGTGGACGGGGTCGGCCGGGATCCCGACGCGCTCACGGTGTTCTGCTCGGTCGGGCTGGCAGGGACGGAGGTGGTGCTGGGGGACCGCTACCTGCGTGAACTGGAGCGGAAAGGGAATTGATTCTCTGACGATGGGTTTTCAATACTTTTATTCTGATATCTGGCCCAATATTCCTTCATTTACCATATAATATCAGAATTTGTCCACTTATGGTGTACTCTCACCGATACAATCCCTTCGCGTGGGTGAGACTCCTACGAAGCCCTCGCGCGCTCAGGTCCCCGCGACTCGCTGCGCTCCTCGGGTTCGCTCCCTCCGGTCGCTCACCCTGCGGTGCTTGCGTCGTCGGGGGAACCTGAGCGCGCTCGCCCTTCGAGTCCGCCAGGGTCCGACTGACCGGCCGAGCGTGCGCACGTAGTGGTTCCAGGCGAGCAGGGTGCCCCCACACCTCCCCGCCCGCTCGCCGGAGTGGTTCGACCCCTCGCCCGCAAGGGGCTCGGGCGTCTTACCGGCGGAGGCGAGCGGGCGCTTCCTAATCCCGGAACCAGCCTGCCGACCCAGCCGCTCGACAGCTACGTGCCAGCCCTGTCAGTCCGACGGGCGTGCGCTGGCGGCTGTGCCGGTGGCCAGCCGCCGAGCACGCGCGAGGGCTGAGCACCGCAGCGAAGCGAGGAGCGCAAGCGGTTGGGGAGGTGAGAGGCCAACGTGCCTGACTGACCAGCGGCGGTCCTGGCGTCCTCGTGAACGAAGTGAGCGAGGGCTTGAGGGAGCTTGCTCCCTCGGCGGAAAGTCTGAAGGGCGAACCCGCTCCGCGGGGCCCGGACGACGCAAGCACTGGACCGGAGCGAGCGCAGCGAGCGGAGGGAAGCGCGCAGCGAGTGTGAGGCCGCAGGCCGAACGACGGAAGTCGCAGCCCGGAACGGCGAGCGAAGCGAGCCGCATGCCCGGACCGTCTTCCGGAACCCGGCCCCCGGAGCGGGTGAGGGCTTCAGTAGCAGTCTCGCTTCCGTCGTACACACCTCAGTCCGAGTCTCCTCGAAAACCAACCCAAACCGGGTCTAGTTCGCCGTCGAGACGATCTTCACCACGTCCCCCTCCGCCAGTTCGTGGTCCTCGCCGATGCGGCGGTTCTCGCGGGCGTCGATGGCGTGCAGGTACCCATCCCCGATATCGGAGTGGACCGCGTACGCGAGGTCCTTCGGGGTCGAGCCGTCGGGCAGGAGGAACGCGTCGGGCAGGACGTTCCCCTGGCCGTCGGTCCAGTGGGTCTCGTTCTGGACCGGATACGCGGTGAAGTGGTCGAGCAGGTCGTAGACGGCGTAGTTCAGCGCCGTCTGGACGCCCGTGCCACCGAACTCCTCCATCACGCCGCGGATCTGCTCCAGGCCCTGCTGCTGTGCGTCGCTCAGGTCCGCGACGATGTCGAAGTCCTCGTCGCCGGGGTCGTAGTCGACGGCGCCCTTCTCGACCGCGCGGCGGAGCGCGAGTTCGCCCTCGGCGGTCGCCGGAATCACGTGCTCGGCGGCCTCCTGGAGGCGCGCGATGTTGTCGTCGGGCGCGATGTCGGCCTTGTTCGCGACGACGACGAGTGGCTTCGTCTGGGCCCGCAGCCCCCGCGCGAGGCGCTCGCGGTCTTCGTCCTCCCAGGAGATGGGGTCGTCCGGGTACTCCATGTTCCGCAGGACCATCATCACGTCGTACTCCGTGGCGCCGACGCCCGTCAGCATCTCCGTCAGGGCCTCCTCCTGGTCGAAGTCCGGGGAGCGGGACTTGCGCTCGATGGACTCCCAGTTCTTCTCGATGATGCTCGCCAGCCACAGGTCCAGCTCCTCCTGGATGAACTCCACGTCCTCGACGGGGTCGTACTCGCCGACCTCCACGGGCTCGCCCTCGGCGTTCGTCCCGCCGGAGGCGTCGACGACGTTGAGGATGACGTCGGCGCCCGTGAGCGCGTCGAGGAACTGGTTGCCCAGGCCACGGCCCTCGTGGGCGCCCGGCACCAGTCCTGCGACGTCGAGCAACTCCACCGGAACGTAGCGTTTCCCATCGTGGCAGTGTTCGTCGCCACAGCGCTCCTCGCGGTCGAGGCACGGACAGCGCGTCCGGACCTGCGTGACGCCGCGATTGGGGT
The DNA here is from genome assembly GCF_029338515.1 of Haloglomus litoreum. Taxonomy (GTDB): domain Archaea; phylum Halobacteriota; class Halobacteria; order Halobacteriales; family Haloarculaceae; genus Haloglomus; species Haloglomus litoreum. The sequence continues at coordinate 646,938 of NZ_CP119988.1, forward strand.
CGATGGTGGTGAACGGGTAGTTGCCGACGTCGACGTCCGCGAGCGTCGCCGCCGTGTAGAACGTGGACTTGCCCGCGTTGGGCTTGCCCGCCAGCGCGACCGAGAGCATACCGTCGAGTGCCGGGCGCGCGGGTTGGCGCTTTCGGTCGCACGCGGGGCCGACGCCGGACGCGACCGTGCGTCACGTGGGGCGACCCCGGCCGCTGACGGTCCGTTCAGCCGGCTCCACTCGCCACAACACACAAACCCGGCCGGAGCGACCGTTCCGCCAGTGACGACCGCCGTCCACTTCGACCTCGATGGGACGCTCCTCCAGTTCACCCGCCCGTACGGGACCTTCGTGGCGGAGGTGCTGGACACCCACCTCGGGCGGGCGCCGGACGAGCTGGTCGAGGCCTACGACGAGGCGTTCTACGAGCGGTTCGCGGCGATGGAGCCGGCGCCGGTCCGGGGGGCGATGCGGGCCGTCGTCGAGGCGGCCCACGAGGCCGGCTACCCCGTCGGGGAGCCGGACGTCGACGAGATGGTGGCGACGCTCTCGCGGGCGGAGTACGCCGGCACCCGCGTCTCCGAGGGCGTCCCCGCGTTGCTCGACCGGCTCGACGCCGCGGACTGCCGACTCGGCGTCCTCACCAACGGGCTGCCGGAGTGGCAGACCGGGAAACTCGACACACACGGGCTCACCGACCGTTTCGAGAGCGTCGTCACCTCCTACGGTGCCGGCGCGCACAAGCCCGACGCCGCCATCTTCGAGGAAGCCGCCGAGCGCCTCCCCGCCGACCGGCACGTGATGATCGGCGACGACTTCGAGCCGGACGTGCAGGGCGCCCGCGACGCCGGCTGGGCGGCCATCCACCTCGACGGCATCACCGGGGCGCGTGCGGGGTCCGTCGCGGAGCTGGAAACGACGCTCGCGCTGCTCGGCGGAGGCGAGGCATAGGGTGGCCGCGGCCGGGAGCTACGTCCAGTTTGCCTCGTCGAAGACGAGTTCCGAGAGGTGCGAGGCCAGCGCCCGGGCCTCGCGCTCGGTCGGCTGGTGGACCTCGCCCGACACCGGTCCGACGTCGCCGCCGACCCGCTCGGTCTGCGAGTGAGCATCCGCGCGGCGCTCGATGCGGCGGTAGTCCAGCACGCGGTCCCGGAGCCGCTGGAGGGTCGCGTCCGAGAGTTCGCGATCGAGGTGCTGCAGGTCGTAGCGGATGATCCAGCCCCGGCTGGCGTCCCGGACGGCGACGACGGGCTGGTCTCGCCCGGCACAGCGCGCCCAGACGGCGCGCTGTTCCTCTGGCGTCTCGTAGACGGGGACGTGCCCCGCGGAGAGGTGGTCCATGCCACCGTTTCGGGTCGAGTGCGCTTGTCTGTGCGGGTTCGGGGCGTCGGGGGTTATGGGGTCTGGAGTCGGGGGGTGTGGGATTCGGAGGTGTCGGGAGAGTCAAGTGCGGGGGCCCCACGCACTCGCCCATGGCCGACCGGTTCCCGGCGGACCCGCGCGACCCCGAGTTCGTCGCCGTCGTGGCCGGCGTCCTCGCCGTCGCGGCGCTGTACGTCTACGCCGCGACGACGGGCGTCCCGACACCGGCGACCGTCACGTTCGTCCTCCTGGCGGTGACGCTGCCCATGACGATCGCCTACTGGCTCGCACGGACCCTGTTCTGAGGTCGCGGGGCGCCCCGGTCGTCGGCTCAGTCCACCCGGAAGCGGTCGAACCGGCCGGCGGCGTTCCGGTAGCCGCGGTAGCCCGCCAGCGCGACCAGCGCGAGCGGCCCGGCGTAGCCGACCCCCCGGACGGTCCGGAGCGGGATGCCGAGGATCGGCCCGGCGAGGTCCGCGGCGGCCCGGGCCAGCCCGGCCGTCGGGAGGCCACGCTCTGCGAGGAGCGAGAGCACGAACGACGGCAGCGCCGAGACGAGCGCGGCGAACAGTGCCCGCGCGACGTCGGGCGCGAGCAGCGAGAGGGCCGCGACCCCACCCGCGAGACCGATGCCGAGCGAGTAGACGATGACCGCCGACAGCGCCGGAGGGATGACCTCGCGGGAGCGGCCCACGGTGACCGCGTCGAGCCGGGGGAACCGCGTCCCGACGCCCGGCGCGAGGCCGACCGCCGCGAGCGAGAGGCCGGCCGCGAGCGCGACCAGGCCGACCGCGTCCAGCGGGTCGTGGCCCGCGGCGACGACGCCGGCGGCCGTCACCAGCGTCGCCAGCGGGACGCCCACGAGCAGGCCGGGCAGGCACAGCCCCCGGACGAACCGGCGGCCGCCGACCGTCGAGAGCAGTGTCGCGGGCAGCACCGGCGCCTCGTCGCCCAGCGGGTTGAGGCCGAACGCCGCGCCCGACAGCCACGCCAGCGCGAGCGCGAGCACGACCGGCGCGAGGCCGAGCCCGACGCCGCCGCTCGCGCCCGCGTAGCTCAGCAGCGTCGACCCGACGATGAACAGTGGGGCCAGCAGGAAGGAGAGCCGCGCCGGTTGGCGACGGGTCCGGACCAGCGCCAGCTGGGCCACCCGCCGGGCCGGCCGGGAACCGACGGCGGGGACCGACAGCGGGGCGATGGCCGCCGCGAGCGCGTCGCGGGCCCCCGACGACGCCACGGCGTCGCTCCCGGCAGCGGCTTCCACGCCTCCTGCGGTCGGGTCCGCGTTCCCGGCGGCCGGCACGTCCCCGGCGGCGGCCCCCGTCTCCCCATCGTCCGTCGGGTCCACGGGGTCCGTGTACCAGTACGCCGTCGCGACCCGCGTGGCGACGGCGCCGAGGCCGGCGACGGCGAGTGGGCCGCCGACCGCGACCGCCGCGGCCCGCGCGAACGACCAGCCCACGGGCGACCCCGCGACGAGCAGGTCCGCCACCCACCCCGGCGGGAGGGCGGCGAGGACGGCCACGTCGACCGGGATGCCGATGGAGCTCAGCTGGAAGGCCATGTAACCGCCGAAGAAGCCGACGACGAGGACCCCGCCCAGCACGGTCTTGTGGCGTGCGACGAACGGGACCTGCGCGATGATCAGCGCCGCGGTCCACCCCAGCGTCACGCCCACGGCGACCGCCGTCGCGAGGAAGCAGGTGATGGCGAACGGGACCGCGACCAGCGGGACGAGCGCGCCCGTCGCGTACACGAACGCGCCCGTCAGCACGAGCACCGGGACGGCGACCAGTGTCAGCGCCCGGAGCGTCTCGGCGACGACCAGCCCGACCGCCGCGGTCCGCGCGGAGACGGTGGTCAACACGAGCGCCTCGGCGTCGACGCGGTCGTACAGCGAGATCGCCCGCTGGCCGACGATGAACGTCAGGAACAGCCAGAACAGCGCCAGGTTCCCCCTGGCGCCGTCGCCCACCCCCAGCCCGGAGAAGTCCTCGACCACGGACACGAGGAGGTAGACGCCAAGCGAGAGCGCCAGCAGCCCGAACAGCGCCCCGAAGCCGTAGATGGCAAGCCGGGCCCCATCGGCGCGCGTCGCCCGTACGGAGCGACGCCACTCCACGAGCCCGACCCGGAGCGCGTGGCCGAACCAGCCCGACTCAGCCATCCGTGCGGCCCTCGGCCTCTGCAGTCGTCGCCCGGTCCGTCGCCCCGCCGGCGCCCTCGCCCGCGGCGGGGTCCTCAGCGGTCACCTCGAGGAACACCTCCTCGAGGGTCCGGTCGCCGGTCCCGTCGCCCTCGGCACGGCGCTTCAGCTCGGACGGCGGGCCCTCCGCGACGAGCCGCCCGTCCGCGAGCACGCCCACCGTGTCGGCGTGCTCGTCGACCACGGGGAGGACGTGTGTCGAAAGGAACACCGTGGTCCCGCCGTCGGCGAGCCGGTCGAGCGTGTTCCGGAGCGCCCGGGCGGCCCGCGGGTCCAGCCCGTTCGTCGGCTCGTCGAGGAACAGGACGGGCGGCTCGTGGAGGACCGCCTGGATGAACCCCAGCTTCCGTCGCATCCCGCTGGAGTAGCCCTCGATCCGCCGGTCGAGCGCGTCGAGGTCGAGCAGGTCGGTCAGCTCGGCCACCCGGTCGCGGACCCGGTCATCGGGGAGGTCCCGGAGTCCGGCCACGTAGGTCAGCTGCTCGCGCCCGGTCAGCTCGTCGTACAGCGGCGGCTCCTCGGGGAGATAACCGATGCGCGCGGCGACGGCGTCGCGGTCCGTTACGTCGGCCCCGGCGACGGTGGCCGTCCCGCTGGTCGGCTCGGAGAGCGTCGTCAGCAGGCGCATCGTGGTCGTCTTCCCGGCCCCGTTCGGGCCGAGGAAGCCGTACACCGTCCCCTCGGGAACCGAGAGCGACAGCGACTCCAGGGCGGTCACCGACCCGTATCGCTTCGTGAGGTCGGTCGTCTCGATGGCGTGGGTGGAGGACATTCGACTCGCGGGGATTGAACGGGTGTTCACGTAAAGTCACACCCTGGTTCTCGGCGCCAGAGCGACAGGTCTACCCTCGCGCACCCACCACGGCGAGCCATGCAAGGTGAACCGGAGGTGGCGGTCCTCCGACTCGGCCACCGCCCGGGCCGTGACGACCGGATGACCACCCACGTCGGCCTCACCGCGCGGGCGCTGGGGGCCGACCGCGTCGTCCTTCCCGACGAGGCGACCGGCCCCGCCGACACCATCCGCGATATCACGGGCCGCTTCGGCGGTCCCTTCGAGGTCGAGGTCCGCGAGGACTGGCGGCCCGTCCTCCGTGACTGGCCCGGGGTCGTGGTCCACCTCACGATGTACGGGCTTCCCGTCCAGGACGTGGAGACCGACGTGCGCGCCGACCACCGGGAGGGGCCCGTCCTCGTGGTGCTCGGCGCGGAGAAGGTCCCGTTCGAGGTGTACGACCGCGCGGACTACAACGTCGGCGTCACGAACCAGCCCCACTCCGAGGTCGCGGGGCTGGCGGTGTTCCTCGACCGGCTGTTCGAGGGCCGCGAACTCGACCGCGAGTGGGCGGACGCCGACCGCGAGGTCGTCCCGATGGAGACGGGCAAGAAGGTGGTGCCGCTGGACGGGGAGGGGGACGGCGACGAGGGTGGGTCGGCCGGCGACGAGCCGGACGACGGGGCGTAGGCCGCTCCTAGGACTGCCGTGCCCGCTCGCCCGCCAGCATCGGCTCGGTCGTGTCGTCGGTGACGACGAGGCGGTCGAGCTTCGTGTCGTCCTCGCGGAACGCCACCGTCAGTGTGTGCTCGCCGCCCGGGAGTGCGAACGTCCGGGGGCCCTCCTCCCCGGGCACCGACTCCCACTCCCAGCCGCCTCGCGTGCGCATCCCGTCCCAGCGGTGCCACTCGCCCCCGTCGACGCGCACCCAGAACGAGTCGGCGTTCCCGTCGGGCGCCTGCACCCGACCGCGGACGTGGTACTCGCCGCTCGCGACGCGGAACCGGTAGGTGGCGTGGCCCTCGCTCGGCGGCTCGTCCTTCGAGTCGACGCCGCTCGTGGTGATGTACGCGCCACCGGACGCCGAGGCGTCCTCCTCGACCTCCCACGGTCGCTCGATCCCGCCGTCCTCGGCTTCGAGCCACGCCTCGTGCTCGCTCGCGTGTGTCCCCGATTCGAGCAAGCCCGTCACGCGGTCGTCGGACCCGGCCCAAGAGGGCGCGACGCGGCCCTTCACCGCGAGGTCGTACCGGTCGGCGAGCTGCCGGTTCGTCAGCCCGACCACGTCGTCGGCCGAGCCGCCGGTCCACTCCGCGAGTTCGCTCTTCCCGCCCAGTGTCTCCAGCGCCTTCCGGTCCGGGACGGGGACGTGGCCGGGTGCCTGCTCGGCGAAGAACGCCACCCGGTCGTCGAGCTTGATCGGGCCACCGTCGCCGAACAGCCCGCCCGGGTCGAGGTTCTCCAGCTCGTCCAGCGCGAGGACGCAGTTGCCGCCGGCACCGCGCTCGAACGTGCAGTCCCGGACCTGCACCCGGCGGGTGGGGTGGCCGTGTTCGTCCGCGACCACGAGGTTCCGGCGGTTCGCCAGCCGCGTACCCGTGACGCGGGTGACGCCGCGGACCATCGCGCGGACGCCGTCGTCGAAGCCCTCGACGTCGCTGTCCTCGATGGCGACGTGGAACGGGTAGGGGGTGTTGCGGTTGAAGCCGACGCCGTCGGGGCCGCGGCCGCTCACCAGCCGCAGGTTCCGGAGCCGGAGGTTGTTGGAGTACCGAACCGTGACGCCGGCGTTGGCGCCGCGGGCGTTGCCCCGGTCGGGGTCGACGGTCTTCCCCCAGTGGGTGGTGAACGTGCCGATGTCGAACGCGGTGAACCCGTCGACGACGCTCCAGGCGCGGGTCCGGGTGTGGGCGAAGCCGAACTGGTGCCGGGAGACGTCCAGTCCCCCCGCGGAGGCGAAGGCGACGTTGTCGGTCACCGAGCGCAGCGAGACGTACGCCGAGGAGACCTGCCCCTCGTCGACGTGGTCCGACTCGAGCAGTTCGGGCTGGCCCTCGACATGCGCGACGGGGAAGTTCGCGACCGTGCCGCGGCGGTCGTCGATCCCCTCGCCCGGCCCGAGTTCGCGGTCGATGAGCGGCCGGTTCCAGAAGACGAACGCGTGGTAGCGGTGGCCGGCCGCGACGTTCCCCTCGACGGCGACGGCGGGACCCTGGAGCCAGAAGCCGTGACCGCCGTGGCCGAAGTCGTCCACCTTGCCGGGCTTGCCGTCCTCCTTGAACGCGCGGCTGTCGAGGAAGTCGCCGCTCCCCTCGGAACGGAGCGCGAAGTTCCGGCGGAAGGCACCGCGCTCGTTGCCCGCCTCGCTCACGAAGCCCGCGCCGAACACGTCGTGCGTGACGCTCTCCGTGACGACGGCGTGGGCGTGGTGGTTGACGACGCCCCAGCCGGGCGAGCCCCGAACCGAGAGGCCCGTCGCCTCGTGTGGCTCGGCCTCGATGCCCGTCCGATGGTAGTGGAAGGCATACCGGGCCCGCGGGTTCGGGTGCGGCGGGTCCTCGGGCGGGTCGCCGTGCATCGGGTTCGTGAACGCGAACGACTTGTCGGTGCGGCCGCAGTCGCGGAACTCGGCGTACCGCACCGTCGTCGCGGGGGCCATCAGCATCACGTGCCCCCGGCGGGTCGTCTCGGTCGACTCCGAGCGGAAGCGGACGGGGCGGTTCAGCTTCACCACGTAGCTCGGGAGATCGTCTGCGGGCGGGACGTGGTTGTTCGTCAGCGCGCGGTCCAGGTGGACGGTCGTCCCCTCGACGCGCTCGACGCCGACGGCCTCGTCCTCGTTCCAGGCGTCGTCGGGTGCGTCGTCACCGGTGTCGGTGGGGGGTGCCATCCCGGGCACGACGAGGCGGTCGCCCCGGCTCCAGTTCGTCGGCGGCTCCGGGAGTTCGAGCGTCCGGTCGCCCCGCTCGGGGTGGGCCGCGAGCTCGGCCCACGTCGTCGTCTCGGCACCGTGGACGTCGACGCTCCCCATCGCGACGAGGCCCCGCCCCACGAGTTCGGGGTCCCGGTCGCGGTCGAGCGGCCCGCTGTCGAGGAAGGTCACCTCGGCGGTCGTCTCCGGGCCCACGGGGGTGTCCTCGTGGCCGATCCGGAGGACGCTCCCGGGGGTCGTCACGAGGTCCTCGACCCGGAGGCCCGTGTCGACCCGGGGGTCGAACTCGAGCAGGCCGTCGACGCGGACCCAGTCCAGCCGCGCGGGGTCGCGGCTCCGGACCGTCACGGCGGCGTCGCCGGGGACGTGGACCCGGGCACCGTCGTCCGGGACGCCGCCGTCCCAGGTGCCGGGGTCGTCCCACGCGCCGCTGCGGACCGCCCGGTGGGTCGCCCGCTTCGGCGGGACCAGCGCGAGCGCCGCCCCGTCGGCGTGGCCGGTCTCGCCCTCCGGCGGTGTCCGGCCGCCGAACGCACCCGTCACGGCGTTCGCGGCGTCGAGCACGTCGTCACCTCGTGCCAGCGCCGCCCCGGTCAACCCGGCCCCGACCAGCGTCAGCAGCGTCCGCCGGTCCGGTCCCGGGCGGCCGCCGTCGGGCAGGAGTCGCCCGTCTCGACCCGTCGCTGCCGCTGCTGCCGCCGCTGCGTCCCCCCGCCCCCGGTGTTTCCCGTCGGCATCCGGTCCGCCCGCGCCGGCGGGTGCCCGTGCGGTCCGCCCGTCCGTGGGTCCGTCCCCGGACCCTGGCTCGTCCTCGGTCATGCGTTCGGCTCCGGCGGCTGGCTACCGCTCCTGACACAGCGTTCAGCGCCGGCGACTTCAACCGTCGCACCACCGCCGCTGGAACCGAACGACGCCACGCCCGCGCGGTCACCGGATTCGAGCGCCCCGTGACACGACCGTTTATGGCCCGGGCGTGACACCCGGCCGGTATGGGCTCGACCGAACGGGCCGGGACGCACGGTGACACCGCCGGCGGACCGACCGGCGACGGCGACGGCACCCACGCCGACGACGGGCACGAGCACAACAGCCGCTGGCCGACCCTCACGGCGTTCGCGGCGGCGGCGCTGTACGCCGGCATCGGCCTCGTCTTCGTCGGACTCGACCTCGTCCCGCTCCCGCTGGCGGCCGGGCTGGCGGCCGTCGGCGCGCTCGGCTTCGTCGTCGGCATCGCCGGCTGGGTCCGCGAGGCCTTCGGTACCGGGACGGACCCGGGCGGGGCGGGCAACGCGGGCCCGGTCGACCGCCGCTCGCTCTACTGGGGGACCACGGTCCTCTTCCTGGTCTCCGACGTGGCGACGTTCCTCGGCGGCTTCATCTACTACGCCTTCATCCGGGCCGGCGCGTGGCCGCCGGCGGAGCTGCCGCCCCTGCTGGGGTCGCTCGTCGCCATCAACACGGTACTCCTCCTCGTGAGCAGCGTCACCCTCCACTACGGCCACGAGGCGCTCCACGGGGGGAACCGCCGGCGCTTCCTCGGCCTGCTGGGCCTGACGACCGCGCTCGGGGCGATCTTCGTCGGCGGACAGGCGCTGGAGTACTACGAGTTCGTCGCGGAGGAGGGGTTCACGCTCGCCAGCGGCGCCTTCGGGAGCGCCTTCTACGGCCTGACCGGCCTGCACGGCCTGCACGTGGCCGCTGGCGTGGTGATGCTGGCCACCGTGTTCGTGCGTGCGCTCCGGGGAGCGTACGGGCCCGAGCGCGACGCCGGCATCCGGACCGTCTCGCTCTACTGGCACTTCGTCGACGCCGTCTGGATCTTCCTGGTCCTCGTGCTGTACGTCGGCGCCGCGGCTCTCTGAACGTCGGGTATCGCCGGCAGGAGGTGTGCGGGTGTCTACTCCTCGTCCAGCTCGTCCTCGGCCTCGGGCGCGTAGTAGTACTCCCCCTGCTTCTTCTGCTTGCGGTCGAGCTGCGAGCCGGGCTTGTTGATGCGCGGGCGGCCGGTGTTCTGGTCGCGGCGGAACGTCACGTCCAGGTTCGCGAGGAACTGGTTCATCCCCTCGCGCATCCCGACCGGCTCGCCCGCCCGCCCGTGCTCGGCGGGCTCGCCCTGGAACACCTGCAGGCGGTCGGCCAGCAGGTCGATCATGTAGATGTCGTGGTCGATGACCATTGCCGTCGCGTCGTGGTTCTCCGTGTAGCGGCGGATGGCGCTGGTCGCCTGCACCCGCTGTTCGACGTCGAGGAACGCCGAGGGCTCGTCCAGCAGGTAGAGGTCGGCGTCCTTCGAGAGGCAGGCCGCGATGGCGACGCGCTGGCGCTCCCCGCCCGAGAGGTCGGTGAGCTGCTGCTCCATGATGCGCTCCAGTTGCAGCGGCCCCGCGATCTCCGTGTTCCAGTACGAGGAGCCGAAGTCGTCCGTGATGGAGGCGAGGAACGAGTCGACACGCATCGGCTGGTCGATCTCGATGTACTGGGGCTTGTACGCGATGTCCAGTCGGGTGTCGACCTCGCCCTCCGTCGGCTCCAGCCGACCGGTCAGCAGTTCCGCGAACGTCGACTTCCCGATGCCGTTCGGGCCGACGATGCCCAGCACCTCGTTGTTCCGGATCTCGCCGGCCTCGACCTCGAGCGTGAACTCGCCCTCGCCGTAGGACTTGGTGAGCTCGGGATACTCGATGAGGACGTCGCCGCGGGCGCTCTGCCGCGGCGCGTGCTCCTCGAATCGGATGGGCGACTCCCGGATGCGCATGTTCTCCGCCTCCAGGTAGCCGTCCAGGTACTCGTTGATGCCGTTGCGCGTCGATTTCGGCGTCGTCACGACACCGAACGCGCCCGGCTCGCCGTAGGTGACGTGGACCGTGTCCGCGACGAGATCGAGGATGGCCAGGTCGTGCTCGATGACCATCATCGAGCGGTCCTCCGCCTCGGCGAGTTCGCGGATGAGGCGCGCTGCGGTGACGCGCTGCCCGATGTCCAGATACGGCGTGATCTCGTCGATGAAGTAGAAGTCCGCGTCGCGGACGAGCGCCGCCGCGAGCGCGACACGCTGGAGTTCGCCACCCGACAGCGTGTCGATGTCCTGATCGACGACGCCCGCGATGCCGAGTCGCTCGGTCACCTCGTCGACGGCGTCGCGCTCGTCGACACCGTTCAGGAGGTCCGCGGTCTTCCCGTCGAACTGGTCGGGGATGCGGTCGACGTACTGTGGCTTCCGTGCGACGTCGAGCTTCCCGTCCCGCAGGTCCTCGAGGTAGTCCTGCAGGGCGGTCCCGCGGTACTCGTCGAGCACGGCCTCCCACGTCGGTTCGTCCTCGTAGCGGCCGAGGTTCGGGGTGATCTCACCCGCGAGGATCCGCACGGCGGTGGACTTCCCGATGCCGTTCGGGCCCAGCACGCCGGTCACGCGACCCTCCTGGGGCGCGGGCAGGCCGTACAGCCCGAACGCGTTCTCGCCGTAGCGGTGGGCGGGTGACTCCTCCAGCTCCCCGGGGAGGTTGATGATCTCGATGGCGTCGAACGGGCACTTGTTCACACAGATGCCACAGGACTCGCCCAGGCAGATCTCCTCGGAGATGGAGATCTGGTCGGCCCCGCCCTCGTGTGGCTCGTCGTCGTGGCGCTCCTCGCGCGTGACGATACACTCCTTCCCGGTGCGGTTGGGCGGGCAGTAGTTGGCGCACTCGTAGTTGCAGCGGTCGGGCTGGCACCGGTCCAGGTCCACGACCGCGATACTGTCCTCGGCCATTACAGCGACGCCCCCGACGTGAGGAGGACGCCCCAGCTGACGAACCAGAACGCGAACGTCATGAAGACGACGTAGAGCACGTCCTTCGCGCCGAAGTCGTCGACATCGAGCTGGAGGATGCCGGCGGTGTCGATGCCCTGCAGGACGGCGAACTGGGCGAACGTGAACCCGACGAGCACGAACAGCGCGGTCCGGTCGGTCGCGCCCGTCGCGAGCTGTGACGACACCACGGCGGCCGCGATCCCCGCGAGGGCCGCCAGTGTCGTCACCGTCACGCCGCGCAGGTGCGCGGTCCGACGGTCGACCGTGTCGGTTGCCATACCCGACCGTCGACTGCCCGCGGGCAAAAGCGGTTCGCTCCGCTGGCCCGCCGGCCACACGCTGACGGCGCGAACCGACCCGGCACCCGGGGGGTGGTGACACGCGTGACACTGGATCGGTCCCATACCGTTCTGCCCGTTTCCGGGCGGCACGCGGCTCGATGCCTCAATCTTTATACGGATGGCACGCGTCAGACACAGGTACAGATGGCAGAATCCGACGCGGAGGAACTCTCGGACCTTCCGCCGAGCGCGAAGCTCGTTTTCAAGGTGCTCGAGTACAACGGGCCCATGACCCAGAAGGGCATCGTCGAGGAGTCGATGCTGTCGGCCCGGACGGTCCGGTACGCGCTCGAACGGCTGGAGGAGATCGACACGGTCGAGGAGGACGTCTACTTCGCTGACGCCCGGCAGAACCTCTACGAGATCGTCCAGTCCGAGACCGAGTCCGAGCCCGAAGCACCTGCTGCGGCCGACGACTAGCCCGCACACCACGGCCCGCGACTCTCTCTCTCCCCGTTCTCCACCTGTCGAGCCGTGCGCCCGGCGTGGCCTCCGGGCGCGGACTGCCACCGCGCGGTCCGGCTACCCGACGGTCCCGGAGTGGGGCGGCGGTAGGAGCACGTCCGTCCCCGGATGCTCACGCCGCCACGCACCCCACGTGGCGACCGTCGCCGGCCGGATGTCCAGCGTCGTCCCGCGCTGGGGCCCACAGATGGCGCGTGCGAGGAACTGGCTCCAGTAGCTCCCGGTCGCGTCGTCGCGCATCACGAGGTTCCCGTTGCGTGCCGCCTCGGTCGCCCCGCTCCCGTCGGCCCCGAAGACGGCCCCCTGCTGCTTGCTCAGTTCGCCGTACACGCCTGGGGGTTTCCACAGCAGGCCCGTCACCTGGAAGCGCGTCACCGCGCCCGCGGCACGGCGGTCGGCGACCACGCCGCTCCGACAGAGCGGGCAGTACGTGACCAGCACCGCCCTCCCGAACCGGTCGTTCACGACCTCGTGCTCCCAGAGTACCGACAGCGGGTAGGCCCGGGCGCGCCGCGCCGTCCGGTCACCGTCCGTCCCACCGCCCGAGGTGCCGGTCGACCCGTCGCCCGCCGGCCCACCGGACCCGTCGGCGTCTCCCTCATCCGACCCGCCGGCCGTCAGCCCGATGACGACGGCCTCGTCGGGGAGGTCGCGGCGCTCGACGTCCGGGCGGTAGCGCCGCTCGGGCGTGACATCGTCCCAGGAAGCGGCGAACGCGGGGTCGTCGATGGCGAGGATATCGGTGGCGAGTGGCGGCTCCTGGCAGACCGTCGCGGGGATGCCGCTCTCGGCGACCGGACCCGCGTTGCCGGGCGCCGTCTTCCCCGACCGCGCGGTGGGCTTCTCCGCCACCGCCACCTCGCCCGGGACCGAGCCGCGGTACCCGGCGAGACAGCCGGCCAGCCCGCTCGCGAGGCCGGCGGCGGCCGCCAGCATCGCCCGTCGCTTCATGGGTCGGAGGAGGTCCGTGGCGTGGATAACGGGTTCGCGGCTGCGCACGGCGGCCGCACGGCTGGCGGGGGGAGCACGACGGAGGAGAGCGAGCCGGTCAGGCGACGGCGTTCAGGATCTGGACGAGGACGCCGAAGAGGATGCCGAAGGCGACCACCGTCTTGGGGTCGATGGTCGGTGCGTTGCGGTCCTCGGAGTCGAAGTACCGGACGAGGCCGGCACTGGACATCAGCCCGCCGGAGTTCTGTCCGCTGCTCATGTCCACCCGTGGGGAAGCAGCGTGCCTAAGCCTTTCGGCCTGCCGGGAACGCCCGGCGGCACGGGGGCCGAACCGGCGGCACCCCCCGACTGGGAAATCCTTATGCGCGAGGCTCGGCAATCGCCGGTAGCATGACTGTCAGCCTGTACGACTTCCACGCGGACTGGTGTGGCCCCTGCAAGACCCAGGACCCCATCCTCGACGAGCTGAAGGAGGACTGGGGCGACCGGTTCGACCTGGAGAAGGTGAACGTCGACGAGGAGCAGGACGTGGCCAACGAGTACCAGGTCCGCTCGCTCCCGACGCTCATCATCGAGAACGACGACGGTATCGTAGAGCGGTTCGTCGGCGTCACCCAGCGCGAGGACATCGAGGCCGCGCTGGAGCGCGCCGGCGCCTGAACCGGCCGCCCTGTCGCCTTCTGCCGCTCGCTCTCTCCCCCGAGCGCCCGCCGTCCTCAGAACTCGCAGGTGACGGTGCCGTCCTCGGTCAGCGTGATGACCCCGTCGAACAGCTCGCGGTAGCCCGCCTGTACGTCCTCGTCGTGGACCTCCTCGGCGAGGTGGAACAGGCCGACGGCGTCGTGCTCCTCCAGCAGCGCCAGCACGTCCTCGACGGCGCCGCGGGTCCGCTCCTCGTCGGCGTAGTAGGCGAGTTCCGTGATGGAGTCGAAGCTGATGCGGAGTTTGCCGTCGTGGCTGTCGAGGAACTCGCGGACGACCTCCACGATACCGTCGAGGTCGTCGGGCGCGCCGACGTAGTGGACGTTGCTCGCCGAGCGCCGGGAGTAGCCGCGCTCGACGGAGAGGGTGTCGAGGATGACGGCGTGCTCCTCGTCGACGCCGTAGTACTCCAGCTTCTGCTGGACCTCGCGCGCGGTGGTCCGGGTGGAGACCACCAGCAGGTGGTCGGTGTCGGTCTTGAGGAAGTCCGTGTCGATGCGGTCGGTCTCGCCCGTGCTGGGGTGGACCAGCAACACGCCGGTCCCGCCGGGGATCGTCGCCGGCGCGCCCTCGATCGCCAACTCGTAGTCCATACCGTGGGGGCGCGTGGAAGCGTCTTAAATCCCGTGCGGGCACGGCTGTTCGACGACCCCCGTGGTCGCGATGCTCCCGGCTCCCCCGGCGACCCCGAGGCCATGCCGGCTCCCGGACCTCAGGGTTCGTCCTCGTCGGGGACGAACCGGGGTCGCTCGATGCCGGCCTCGTCGAACCCCGCGAGCGCGCGGCGCGTCATGTCCGACGTGAACGGGAACTCGTCGCGCAGGTCCGCCACGTACGCCTTCCCCCTGATGGTCGTGTAGTGTGGGCCGTCCTCGACGATGACCGTCACCGGGTGCTCGCCCGACAGCCGGACGTACGGGGAGGTGAGCGCGGCCTCGCGGACGATCTCGACGGCTCGCTCGCGGTCGGCGCTCGGCGCGACGTGGACCTCGGCCACCGCGAGCAGCTCCGCGGCCCCCGTGTTCGCGTTCGCCACCGGCTCGCCGAAGATGGACAGGTTCGGGACGACGACCTCCGTGTCGTCCGGCGTGACGAGCCGGGTCGCGCGCAGACCCACGTCGGTCACCTCGCCGTAGTGATTGCCGAGTGTCACCTTGTCGCCGACCCGATACGGGCGCTCGAAGACCACGACCAGCCCGCCGATGACGCTGGCGAACAGGTCCTTGATGCCGAAGCCGAGCGCCGCGCCGAGCAGGCCGCCCGCGGCCACGAGCTGCGTGGAGCTCAGCCGGAAGATGCCCCCCAGGATGGAGGCGACGGCGACCGCGTAGATGACGAACCGGATCAGCGGGATGAACACCTTCACCGTGATGCGGCGGTCGCCCGCCCGCTCGGAGACGGCCGACAGGCTCGCCGCCACGAGCTGGGCCAGCACGTACGCGACCGCCAGCACCAGCGCGGCCTGCGCGACGGTCCCGGTGTCGACCTGCAGGCCGGCGAAGGGGCTCGACTGCAGCACCGCCAGCGCGCCGGTTGGGGGCCCGACGGCGACCGTCACGGGATCCGCCTCCCGTCGGTCAGTTCGACGGCGTCCGGAACGGCCGCGGGCCGGAGCCGAACGGTGTCGTCGGTCGCCGTCACGTAGCCACGGCGTTCGAGGCCCGTGAGCAGGCGGTCGGCGCCGTCGATGCTCTCGGCCAGGGTCGGCCGCGGAACCCACTCGCTCGCGAGGACGAGGCGGCAGCAGAACGCGGCCCGACGGTCGGGCCCCGCGTCGTCGGCGCCCGTGGGCGTGCCCGCGCCGGCGGTTCCACGTTCGCGTTGTGTCCGCTCGCGCTCACGGGCCCGCTCCCCGACGCGCTCGACCGGCGTCCGGAGCGCCGTGGGATCGACCTCCGGGTGCCGCTGGGACCCGACGCAGTCGTGCCAGAGTGCCCACGCGACGCCCGGGTTCCCGTCAGCGAGTGTCGTCAGTCGCCGGATGACCGCGGCCTCGGGGTCCTCCTCGGCGTCGCGATGGTCGAGCGCGTCCGTGTCGATGACCGGCACCGGGACATCGCGCTCGCCGAACAGCGGGAGCGAGTAGTGGCGGCGCTCGACCCGCAGGAGGTCCCGCGCCTCCTCGAGTGGGGCCCGGAACGTGACGCTGGGCGACCACCGCCTGACGAGCGCGCCGAGCACGTCCCGGTCGACTGCCGGAACCGCCACCGCGTCGAACGCCTCGTCGACGTCGCGAGCGTGGAGGAGGTACGACCAGGCGTGCTGGTTCCAGCCCGTCACGACGGGGGCGTCGGTCCGGGAGAGCCGCTCGACGAGCGTATCGAGCGCCTCGAACCCGCCGACCGTCCGCCGGTACGAGTGGTGTGCGTCGGCGACGACCGTCGGGCCGTCGAACGCCGGCGGTCGGTCGCCCGGTGTCAGGCGTTCCCGGCTCGCGTCGAGTCGGTCTGCGACCCGCTCCAGCACCCGGTCGCGGCCGCCGAACGGGGCCCCGACGACCGCGACCGGGGCGCCCGCCGTGGCGCATTCGGCCGCCTCGTCGACGGCCGGCTGGAGGGGGTCGCCCGCAGCCTCCAGTGCGTCCCAGAGGTCGTCGCCGGGTGGTCGTCCCGGCCCCGTCGCCGTCCCCGCGTCCGCATCCATGGTCGAGGGTCGACGGACGGACCCGTAAATGGCGGTGGTCGGTGCGGTCGCGATAGCCGTGACGGTGGTCGGTGCGGTCGGAGGGGCCGCGGCGGCGTCAGTCGTCGCCGGTCGGGTAGTCGGCGTCCAGCACCTCGGCCTCGCTGGGGAGTCCCTCGTCGCCAGCATCGCCACCGGGCGCCGCCTCGCCGTCCGGCGAGACGCTCCCCGTCTCGTAGCCCGCCAGGTCCAGCGTGACGTGGTCGAAACCGGCGTCCGCGAGGTGTTCGCGGGCGGCCGCCGCGAAGTCGGTGTCGAGCGCGTACTCCAGTTCGTCGGCGCCGACCTCGATGCGCGCGAGACCGTCGTGGTCGCGGACCCGGAACTGGTCGAAGCCCCAGGTCCGGAGCAGGCGCTCGGCCCGCTCGACGCGCGAGAGCCGCTCCTCGGTCACCTCCAGCCCGGTCGGGATGCGCGAGGAGAGACACGCCATCGAGGGCTTGTCCGCGACCGAGAGGTCGTACTCGCGGGCGATGGCGCGGACCGTCGCCTTGTCGACGTCGTGGGCCAGCAGCGGGGAGTAGGCGTCCAGTTCCTCGACTGCCCGTAGCCCGGGCCGGTGTCCCTCGCCCGGGTCCGAGGCGTTCGTCCCGTCGCAGACGGTGTCGATATCCAGTTCGCGGGCACGCTCGAACATGGCACCCAGCCGCATCGTCCGGCAGTGGTAGCAGCGCTCGCCGTCGTTCTGGACGAAGCTGGGGTCGTCCAGTTCGGAGAACGTGACCTCCTCGTGGCGGATGCCGATCTCCTCGGCGACGCGGCGGGCGTCGTCGAGTTCGGCGGCGGGGAGCGTCTCGCTCCGCGCGGTGCACGCGACGGCGTCGTCGCCGAGCGCGTCGTGGGCCAGTGCGGCGACCACCGCGGAGTCGACACCCCCGGAGAACGCCACGAGGACGCCGTCGCGGTCGGCCAGCGACTCGCGGACGGCTGCCGCGCGCTCGCGGGCCCGCTCCGGGTCGATACTTCCGGAACCGCCCGTGTCGGCCGGTTCCGCCCCGTCGGCGGCAGCGTCGTCGGTCATCGTCGATGGCAGGGGAAGGACCGGCAAAAGCGCACGGGTCGGTATCGGGGGGCTTCGGAGGCGGACTCGTCGTCCGGTCAGTACAGTGGACCGCGGTATCGCGTGGTTCGAACGTCTGCCAACAGTGGTCGAACCGGGAGCCCCGGGCTTCGGCCGATATCGTCCGAGATATCGTCATGGAAGATACACCGGCGAGGCGGTCGGCCTTCGGTACGCCGGGGTCGACGGGGTCCCCCGAGCACTAGTCGTCTGCCCGGACCTCGGTCGCGTCGGCGGTTCCCTTGAACTGGCGGCGGCTGAGCGAGGCGACCTGCTTGGCGTCGTCGAAGCGGCGGGCGAACAGCCCCAGGCCCAGGACGATGTAGAGCGCCGTGAACGCGAACAGGAGCGTGATGGAGATGGATTCGGCGGCGGCCTCCGAGTACAGCCGGATGATGGCGAACTCGCCGACGACCTGCGAGAGGAACAGGACGAGCAACACCACCGCCTCCGTGACGGAGATGCGGAAGTTGATGAGGATGGCCAGCGCGAAGAAGCTCTGTGCGGCGGTGAGCCAGATCTCGGCGGCCTGCTTCTCGCCGAACGGGAGCGCCCCGTACTGGCCCAGCGCGATGGAGTAGACGACGACCAGGGTCCCGATGAGCAGGGTCCACTGGTTCAGCTTCGAGGAGATGAGTGCGTTGAACGACGCCGTCGTCCGGGCCTTGTTGACGAGATAGGCCGTCACGATGAGCTCCGGCGACTCGCTCGCCAGCGGCGCGAACCACTGGACCATGAAGAACTCGGGGATGCCGTTGGCCACGCCGATGGCCTCCAGGCCGTGCGCGAACGGTTCGACGGCGGTGAAGATGAGGAAGCCGGAGTAGACGAACAGGCCCAGCACGATGGGCACCCGGAGCTGCCGGGCGAACTGCTGGAGGTAGGCGGGGACGCCGACGTGGGTCTCGCTGTCGTCGACCTCGCCGCGGATGATGACGAAGATGTAGGTGGCGTAGATGCCGACCAGCACGAGCATATCGACGATGTCGATGCCGCGGCCGCCGCCGAGCATCCCGAACGGGACGAGGAACGCCCAGACGGTCGCGGCGGTCAGGAAGAGGATCTCGGTGGCGATGCTCTTGTCCAGTTTCACCGCGTTCGAGAGGAAACTGCTGCCACTGGTGTCGACGGCCACGTCACCCGACGAACGGGCCTTGTAGATGGAGAACAGGGCGATGCCGGACCAGCCGAGGCCGATGAGGATGCGGTTCGCGCCGGTCATGTTGGCGACCGCGAGGTCGCCCCCGCCGGAGCCGGGGTTGGCGCCGGCCTGGTAGGCGTAGAGGGCGTCGACCGCGTACTCGGGGGCCACCGCCAGCACCGCGAGGACCGCGAGCGCGAACGCCCGGGGGACGTCCTTCTCGGCGGTCTCGGCGCCCCACGCCAGCAGGAACGACGCACCGAGGACGGCCGCCCCAGCGACGAGGACCTGCAGCACCGTGGAGAGCCCGTCGACGGAGCCGGTCGCCCAGACCCCCACCCACGGCAACGTGAACATGGCCGCGACCGCCAGCGAACCGATGGAGTACCGGGCGTTTGCCATTGTCCCAGGTACGCTGCCGGGGACTTGTATCGCTTCTGCTTCCGGGGTCTCCTCGTGCCCCGGTCGCACGGACGGGCACCTCGCGGGCCTGCTGCGGCCCGTTCGTCCGGTTCCGCCCGCCTCAGCCGTCGTCGGGCTGGTCGGCGGCCTCGATGGTCCGGACGGCGGCGACGTTCTCGGCCACGTCGTGGACCCGGACCACGTCGGCACCGCGGGCGGCCGCCAGCGCCGTCGCCGCGACGGTCGGCGCCAGCCGCTCGTCCTCGTCGGCGCCGACGAGCCCGAACATCGACTTGTGCGAGTGGCCGACGAGGACCGGACAGCCCAGGGCGCGGAACTCGCCGATGCGGCCCAGCAGCTCGAAGTTCTCGTGGCGTGACTTCCCGAAGCCCAGCCCGGGGTCGACGAGGATCTGCGAGCGGTCGAGACCGGCCGTCTCCGCCAGCAGCACGCGCTCGACCAGTCCCGCGAGCGTGTCCTCGACCACGTCGTCGTACGCGACCTCGACGTCCGGGTCGACGGGTGCGTTCACCGAGTGCATCACGACGACCGGCACGTCGCGCTCCGCGGCGAGCAGGCGCATCGCCGGGTCCGCCAGCCCGGAGACGTCGTTCAGGAGGTCGGCGCCGGCGTCGAGCGCGGCCGCCGCGACCGAGGCCTTCCGCGTGTCGATGCTCACCATCGCGTCCAGGTCGGCGATGCGCTCGATGACGGGGACGACCCGGTCGCGCTCCGCCGCGGCCGGGACGGGGTCTGCGCCCGGCCGGGTCGACTCGCCGCCCACGTCGACGATGTCGGCGCCCGCCTCGACCATCGCCTCGGCCCGCGCGACGGCGTCCTCGACGGCGTCGTACTCGCCGCCGTCGTGGAACGAGTCGGGGGTGACGTTCAGGATGCCCATGACGGCGGTGCCGTCGGCCCAGGGGTAGCCGCGCTCGCGCGCGGCGGTGTCGGGGTCCGTCCGGATGCCGAGGCGCCGTCGCAGCTGGTCGCCCAGCTGGGAGAGCCCGTACGGCTGTCCGTCCAGTTTCTCGAGGAGCCGGTTGAACTGCGCGAGGGTCCCCGAGAGAACGACGTCGGCGGGTTCCTCGTCCTGCCGGGAGAGCCCCGACGTGGCGCACTCCCCGCCCAGCGAGAGCATCTCCTGCTTGAGGTACTCGGCCTGCCGGACCCGAACCCGCGTCCGTATCGTCCGATGGACCGCCTTCCCGCGCATCCGCCAGACGCCCGGGTCGGTGACGTTCGCGTCCCGGAGCACGGCCTCGGCGGTCGGGAGGTCGTCGACCCGTTTCGGGACGTGGAGCCGGGTCCAGCGGGTCCGGGCCTCCGCGACGGTGTACAGCGACCCCGTGACGAGGACGGCGTCGTCCTCGCCGGCGGCGTCGAGCGCCGCCGCGAGCGCGCCGGGGACGTTCCCCTTCCGGTGGATGGGGGCGTGGCGGCTCCCGCCGTCCCCCGCGCCGTCGTTCGCCCCCTCGTCCACAGCCTCGAACGCGGCGGCGAGCGCGTCCGACGCCTCCGCCCGGTCCACGTCGGGCCGGCAGGTCCACACCTCGCCCGGCGGGAGTGCGGCGGCCATCCCGGCGTGGTCCTTGTCGGCCATCGCGCCGACGACGAGGTGCAGGTCGTCGAACTCGCCGTCGAACTCGGCGAGCGTCTCGGCGACCGACCTGCAGCCGCCGGGGTTGTGGGCGCCGTCGAGGACGACCAGCGGGTCCCGCGAGAGGATCTCGAACCGGCCGGGCCAGTGCGCGTTCCGGAGACCGCTCCGGAGTGCGGTGTCGGGGTCGACCATCTCGTTCCCGGCCGACCCGCCCTCCAGCGCGTGGAGCGTCTGTCGGACGAGCGCCGCCGCCACGCCCGCGTTCCGGGCCTGATGCGCGCCCAGCAGCGCGAGTCGCGCATCCAGCGACCAGTCCGGCCCCGCCAGTGTGACGGCCCCCTCGACGCCCTCGCGGCCGTGATAGTCGACGGTCACGTCCGGCGCTTCGTCGCGGTCGTCCGCAGCGTCGGCCGCGTCCGCCGCCCCGACCGTCAGCACGCCGCCGCGCTCGTCGGCCACCTCGTGGACGGCCGCGAGCGCCTCGCCCGTCGCGCCCGTGACGAGGGGCCGGTCGCTCGGCGCGACGTGGGCCTTGTCGCGGGCGATCTCGGCCGCCGTGTCACCCAGCACGTCGGCGTGTTCGAGCGTGACACTCGTGACTGCGCTCGCGACCGGGTCGACGACGCTCGTGGCGTCGTGTTTCCCGCCGATGCCGACCTCGAGCACGGCGACGTCCACGTCGGCGCGGGCGAACTCCCACAGCGCCATCGCGGTCACCGTCTCGAAGAAGGTCGGCGACTCGCCCGCGCCCGCCCGCTCGGTGATGTACTCCTCCGTGGCGTCGACGAACTCGCAGACCGAACCCTTCCGCATCCGGCGGTCGTTCACGAGGATCCGCTCGCGGAGGTCGTCCAGGTGGGGGGAGGTGTACAGTCCCACGTCGAGGCCGGCCTCGCGGAGCGAGCGCTCGACCATCCGCGCGGTCGAGCCCTTCCCGTTCGAGCCGGCCACCTGTACGGGGAGCAGGTCCGCGTGCGGGTCGTCGAGGTGGCCGAGGAGGCGCTCCGTGGACGCCACGCCGGCCCGGGGCGAGTACCGGCGGAGGTCGAACAGGAAGTTCGCCGCCTCGTGGTAGTCCATACCCGGGACTGCCGTGCGGGGCGCTTCAGCGTGTCGGACTCTCGAGGCGAGTCCCCCGCCAGCCACCCCGCCGACCTGCACCTGCGTCCCTCGCCGGCCGATGTGTCAGCCGTCCCTGCCGTTCGAACCGGATGGCCGCTCCCGATGTCGGCTGCCCCCTACGGACTGTCCGGCACCATCACTCCCGGCTCCGTGAGACGGTTCGTATCCGTGGGCATCGCTCCACCCAGCCGCCCACGGTGGCCCGTGTCCGGTACCGGACCGCGTCGACGGTGTTGCCCAGCAGGTTCCCGAAGTGGATGGCCCGGACGTACGCCCGGATGTCCGCCGCCATCTCGGCACCGTACTCGTCGACCAGGGCGTCGACGGCCTCGCTGGAGGGCTCCCCGTCGGTCTCGGCGTAGTGCTGTGCGAACAGCAGCGCCGTCCGTTCACCCGGGTCGATGGCCGCCTCCACGTCCCGCTCGAGGATATCGTCGATGACGCTGTCGTCGATGCCGGCCTCGCGTGCGAGGTGCGTGTGAAAGCGGGCGCAGTACCGGCACTCGTTGACGGCGGTCGTCGCCAGCATGAGCTTCTCGGCCAGCTGGTGGGGAACCCGTCCGGCACGGGTCGCTCGCACCAGCGCGGGTCCGTTGCGGACGACCCGTCCGAGCTCCGTGGGGAGGTTCCGCGCCGTCAACGACCGTTTCTCGAACCCACCGCCGCCCGGCAGGTCCGACTGTGTCTCGGAGGTCACTGGCCAACGATAGGTCGACAGCGAGCAAAAGGGTTCGCCGAGGTGGTCGTTCCGTAGTAATCGGTGAACCGTTGCCGAACGCGCGGTCAAAAATATTGCATCGAGCTGAAAAAGCAACTTATTCTCTAAGGTATGGACGCTTCTCTCCCTGTAGAGCGTATAGTGGTCGATTTATTCATGGCAGGGAGAGTACAGTCGAGACAACAGAGGTGGCACAGTATCACGAAAGCCCTGCTGGTCGGCTACGTGGTTCTCCTCGTACTCTCACACGGAGCGTCAGCTGACGCATCGGACTGGCCGACACAGGCGACACAACTGGTGATATGGGGTGCCGGCCTGGGTGCTGTTAGCTTCATGCTCCTGCGGTACGAACTGGAGATCGGATATCTGCTCGCTATCGTTACAGGCCTCCTCGGTATCGCCAGTTGGCTCCTCATCCCCGACGGGGTCCTCAGTCCTGGGCCTGATATCGGAATCGTATTCGGGCTGGTCGAGTTCCCGCTGTTCGAACTTGCTCTGATAGCGTCCGCCTATCTGGTCCGAAGAGAACGCGGCGAGACGACGAACAGAGCCGCATCGGACGATAACGTCCCACAATAGGGGGGAATCTACCCAATCCGTCGGCCCGGGCTCCGACCCGACGACAGTCGGGCCGCCGCCCTCACCCACGGGGGCGGCGAAGGCGCCCGAGTGCCGGCTGTCTCTCCGACCGGGGTCTACATCATGCCGCCCATGCCGCCGCCCATACCGCCCATACCGCCCATGCCGCCGCCCATACCGCCACCGGGACCACCGGCGTCCTCCTCGCCCTCGGTGGACAGGTCGCCGGCGGCGATGATGTCGTCGATCTTCAGGACGAGCGTCGCCGCCTCGGTGGCGCTGGAGAGCGCCTGCTCCTTGGCGTGGGCCGGCTCGACGACACCCGCCTCGTAGGTGTCGACCACGTCGCCCGTGAAGACGTCGAGGCCGGCGTGCTCGTCGCCGTCGGCGTGCGCGGCGCGCAGATCGACCAGCGTGTCGATGGCGTCCAGGCCGGCGTTCTCGGCGAGGACGCGGGGGACGAGTTCGAGCGCGTCGGCGAAGGCCTCGACGGCGAGCTGCTCGCGGCCCTCGACGGAGTCGGCGAAGTCGCGCAGTCGGGAGGCGACCTCGACCTCGGCGGCACCGCCGCCGGCGAGGACGCGGCCATCGCTCACGGTGGTCGCGACGACGTCGAGCGCGTCACCGATGCCGCGCTCGGTCTCGTCGACGACGTGGTCGGTGGAGCCGCGGACGATGAGCGTGACGCCGTGGCTGTCCTCGTCGCCCTCGACGAGGAACATGTCGTCGGCGTCGTCGCGGGTGACGTCGGCGTGGCCGAGGTCCTCGGGGCCGAAGTCGTCGAGGTCCGAGACGATGTTGGCGCCGGTGACCTCCTTCAGGAACTTCAGATCGGACTTCTTCACACGACGGGCCGCGAGGATGCCCTCCTTCGCGAGGTAGTGCTGGGCGAGATCGTCGATGCCCTTCTGGCAGAAGACGACGTCGGCGCCCGAGTCGGCGATCTGCTGGACCTTCTCCCGGAGGCGCTCCTCCTCCTTGTCGAGGAACTCCTGGAGCTGGTCCGGCGAGTCGAGGTTGATCTGGGCGTCGGCCTCGGCCTCCTCGACCTCGATGGGCTCGTTGACGAGGAGGACGTCGGCGTCCTCGACCTCGCTCGGCATGTCCGGGTGGGTCGGGTCCTTGTCGATGGCGGCGCCGTGCAGCAGCTCGGACTCGCCGACCGAGCGGCCGGTCTGGGTCTCGATGTTGATGAAGTCGAGATCGACGACGTGGGAGCCGTCCTCGGCCTCTACGGTGACCGCCTGGACGGCGTCGACGATGAGCTGGGCGAGCAGGTCCTTGTTCTGCTCGGCGCCCTTGCCCGTCATCGAGGTCTCGGCGAGCTTCTTCAGCAGTTCGATGTCGTCGGCGTCGACCTCGGTGGCGATCTCGTCGACCTGCTTGCGGGCCTCCTCGCTGGCGAGGTGGAAGCCACGGATGACGTTCGAGGCGTGGATGTCCTGCTCGAGGAGGTCCTCGGCGTTCTTCAGGAGCTCGCCCGCGACCGCGACGGCCGTCGTCGTCCCGTCGCCGGCCTCGTCCTCCTGTGTCTCGGCGACCTCGACGATCATCGACGCCGTCGGGTTGTCGATGTCCATCTCCTGGAGGATGGTGACGCCGTCGTTCGTGATGGTGACGTCACCCATCGAGGAGACGAGCATCTTGTCCATCCCCTTCGGCCCGAGCGTGGTCCGCACCGACTCGGCGACGGCCTTCGCCGCCTCGATGTTGTGGCTCTGGGCGTCCTTGTCCTTCATCCGCTGGGAGTCCTCCCCCAGGATGATCATCGGCTGCCCCTGCATTCGCTGCTGGCTCATAGTCAGGCGAAAGATTGCGAGCAGTTCTATATAAATGTGGCGTTCGCACCGTCGTTCGCGTCCGGGGTGGCGCCGGCCGGCCCCACCACGAATCGGGGGTAGCGGTCAGAAAGACGCCGAATAGTGTGTGAACGGATGACACCGACCCCCGCCGGGAGACGGCAGTTGTTACCTGGGTTTATATACTCCTCGCCGGGGTGTCCGGGGCCGCCGGTGGCGCTACTCGACCGGCTCCTTCCAGTGGACGGTCGCGGTCCCGATGACGAACGCGTCGTCGGTGGCGGCGTCGCGCCGGACCCGGAGCGTGTTCTCCCCGCCGACGAGGTCGGTGCCCGTGATAGAGTCCATCCAGCACTGCCAGCCCGGCGACGGCGGGATGTCGAACCCCGACAGCGGCTCGCCGTTGACGACGATCTCGTGGCCGAACTCGCCCACGTCGTAGGCCTGCAGCTGGACGAACCCCTCCGTCGGGTCGTCGGTCGGCACGTCGAACGTGTGCGCGTCGGTCCGGTTGCCCACGAACTCCGCCCACGGCGTGTCCAGGTCGTCCTCGTCCTCCCCGAGCAGCTCCATGAAGTTCATCAGCGCGTAGTTGGCCCGATGGGTCATACACGGCTCCTCGGGGGGTGGCTGTATAGGTGCGGCGCTCGCCTGCTCCCCGTGGCTCCGCCTCCGCATCCCGGTGGGTAGTCACCTCGTTCCGCGCCCGCCGGGTCCCGGGACGGTCCGGTGGGGGCGCGACACGGCCTGTGAAAATAATGCCTGGTTGATACTTACCGGACTGGAATCCGAGCGATACCGCTACCTTGCCCGAAGCGTGGCTGCCTGCTGCACGGATAGCCCGGAAATAACAATGCTCCCCATCGGCATACGGGGCTTTCACCAGCCAGAGACTTCATATGAGAGACCGGACCAGACAGCAGCGTCGCGGAGTCGTCCCGGCCGAGTCGGTGGACCGCCCTGCGCTCGGACTGGTCGCCGACCGGGCGAACCTGAAGCAACTGGTCCGGGCCGTCCTCCGTGCACAGCGACACGACTATCCTGTGCTGGTCTCCTGTCCCGAAGCGGATAGTTTCGTCGCGACCGTGGTGCGGCGGCTGGGGGCCACCCTCGTCGTTCCGGAGGGCTCCCATCCGGACAGCGAGGCGGTCCGGCGGAGCCTCACCGCCACCGCCCGCCGGCACGGCCATCCCGGACTGCTGTTCCACCGACGGCTCGACGAACGCGTGGCGTTCGAGGCCGTCGCCCCGGCGTTCGCGGAGCCCGGCGAGTACGTCGTCGAGGCGCCGACGACGGCGAGTACCTCCTCCGGGAGGTCGGTCCTGGTCGGCATCCCCGCGTTCAACGAGGAGGATGCCATCGGGGCCGTCATCGAGGAGTCGGACGAGTACGCCGATACGGTGCTGGTGGTCGACGACGGGAGCCGGGACCGGACCGGCGAACGGGCTACCGAGGCCGGCGCCGTGGTGGTCGAACACGAGTCGAACCGCGGCTACGGTGGGGCACTCAAAACGCTGTTCCGGGAGGCCCGGCAACTGGACGCCGACCACCTCGTCGTCGTCGACGGGGACGGCCAGCACGACACCACCGACATCCCGGAACTCGTCTCGACCCAGCGCCGGACCGGCAGCGAGATCGTCATCGGCAACCGGTTCGGGTCCGGAACCGAGCCGCCGCTGTACCGGCGCGTCGGGCTCGGAATCATCAACGGGCTGATGGCCGGGTGCCTGCGTCTGTTCGACGTGGGGTTCCGGGTTCGCGACGCCCAGAGCGGGTTCCGGGCCTACGATCGGCGGGCCATCCGGTCGCTCGCGGCCGACGCCTCCATCGGCGACCGGATGGACGCGAGCAGTGACATCCTCTTCCACGCCGCCAGGCAGGGGTACGACGTCACCGAGGTCGACACCACCATCACGTACGACGGCGAGGCGACGAGCACCCATCCCCCGGTGGCTCACGGCCTGCGGGTCGTCAGGTCGATACTCCGAGCTGTGGCGCTGGAGCGCCCCATGACCGTCCTCGGCGCTCCGGGGTTCGTCGGTGCCTCGGCCGGCCTCGCGCTCGTCTACTGGGCGCTCGCCACCCTCGTCCGGACCGGGACGCTCCCGCACCACCTGACCCTCCCCTCCATCCTCCTGACGCTCGGCGGACTGCTCGCGTGCCTCTCGGCCGTGGTCGTCCGCTCGCTCGACGGCTACCTGGACCTCGACCACCACTGATCCGGGGCCCCGAGGGTCCCTTGCAGCAGGGTCGTACCGCCGCGAGGGGTGACCATACCTGCTGGAAAGGCCGCTCTACCCCACGTATCCGTCGCATTACAATCTCGGAGGCCATCCTGGGGACCCCCGTGACGACACGGATCGACCCCCCGACGAACGCGATCAGCTTCGACCTCGAACACTGGCACTCGGCGACCCTCGTCGCGGACTCGGTCCAGGACCCGGTCGACCGCATCGAGCAGTCGACGGCCATCGTCCTCGACCTGCTCGACCGCCACGATGTCCGGGCCACGTTCTTCGTCGTCGGTGAGGTCGCGGCGGCGTATCCCGACCTCGTCGGGCGTATCGCGGCTGCTGGCCACGAGATCGCCTCTCACGGGCACACGCATACCCCACTGTTCCAGCTGACACCGCGGGAGTTCGACGACGAACTCCGCCGTGCGGCAGCGGCTATCGGGGACGCCGCCGGCGTCGAGCCAGTCGGGTTCAGGGCACCGAACTTCTCGGTGACCCCCCGGACCGAGTGGGCGTTCCCGGTCCTCGAGGTCAACGGCTACCGCTACGACTCCAGCGTCTTCCCGGTGCGGACGCCGATGTACGGTGTCAACCGGGCCGCCATCGAACCCCATCCGGTCGAGCCGGCAGCCCCGTTCCGGGCCGGGGACGACACGACGACCGAGGGGGGGCTGGTGGAGGTGCCGGTCGCGGTCGCTGGGCCCCTGCTCCGGCTTCCAGTCGCCGGCGGGTTCTACGGCCGGTTCCTGCCGACCCGAATCCTCCACTGGGCCATCGAGCGCATCCAGCGCCGGGGCGTCCCAGCCACACTCTACTTCCACCCGTGGGAGTTCAACCCGGACGTTCCGACCGACGAGCCGGCGATCCACGAACGCTTCGTCAGCTTCACCGGTATCGACGGGGCAGCGGCGAAACTGGACCGCCTGCTCCAGTCGTTCGAGTGGGGCCCGGTCCGGAGCGTCGTCGAGCGGGTCCGGAACCCCTCCGCAGACGAACCGGGGCCCCACGTGGCCCAGGACCGCCACGGGGAGCTCCGGTCGGTCCGGGAGACTGCGGCGACACGCCAGGGACGGTGATACCGATGGCGCGACCACAACACCGAACCGAACCCGGCCGGGTGACCGTCCAGCGGTGCACGGACCCGACGGGCTGGGACGCGTTCGTCCGGGACAACGACGGGACCCCGTTCGCCCTGTGGGGCTGGGGCGATGCCGTGGAGACGTATCCCCACGACCGCTGGTACCTCACCGCGCGGGCCGAGGATGACATCGTCGGGGGGCTCCCGCTGTTCCACATCGAGAGCCGGCTGTTCGGCGACAAGCTCGTCTCGCTCCCGTTCACCTCCCAGGGGGCCCTGCTGGCCAGCGGCCCGCACGCCGAGGCGGCGACACGGGCCCTGCTGGACCGGGCGATAGACCTGTCCGACGACCTGGGGGTCGACTTCGCCAGCATCCGAGCGACCGACCTCGGCGAGCGGGAGCGGTTCACCCACCGGAACCGGTTCGTCACGTTCCGCGTCCCGCTCGATGACGGTCCCGGACGTGTCTGGGAGCGGGTGAAGTCGAGTCGACAGCGGCAGATACAGGGGGCACGCGAGGACGACGCGCTCACGTTCGAGGTCGGCACGTCGCTCTCGGCACTCCGCGACTTCTACGACCTCTACCTCCGGTCGATGCGGGGTCACGGGAGTCCACCCCACACCTTCGAGTTCTTCAGGGTGCTCTGGGACCGACTCCACGACGACGGCCACCTCAGACTCGGACTGGTCCGCCACGAGGGTGATGTCATCAACGGCGTCATCGACCTGGCGCTCGGCGAGCGGGTCATCCAGAAGGGGGTCGTCACGGACTTCGCCCGGCGGGACCTGAACGGGGGGAGCCTCATCCACTGGAAGTCGCTTGAGTGGGCCGCCGAGAACGGCTACCGGAGCTACAACCTGGGCCGGACCCGGGAGGCGTCCGGGGTGTATATATTCAAGAAGAGCTTCGGCGGCGAGAAGGTCTGGATCGACGATTATCACTATTTCCCGGACGGAGAGACACAGCCCCCCGACCCGGAGGATCGCCCCTACGACCTGGCCAGACGTGCCTGGCGCCGTCTCCCGATTCCCGTCACGCGCGTCGTCGGCCCGAAGATACGCCGGGGGCTCAGCCTCTAGGATGCACGTACTCTACGTGAGCGGACAGGACTCGGGCGGTCTCCCCCACTACACCGCGGAACTGGCGAACGCGGTCGCGGCGCACGCCGACGTCACCGTACTGAAGCCCAGCGAGACGAGTGCGGACGACGTGTTCGACGACGCGGTGGATGTCCGGAGCGTGTTCCGACCGCTCGGACTCTCCGTGGCCAGGATCTCCAGCCGGGAGTTCGCCCCGCTCCGGACCGCGCGTGGCATCCTCTCGTACCGCTACCTGCGCGAGATACGTGCCATCGACCCGGACCTCGTCCACGACGCCACCGACCTGTTCCCACAGGTGAAGCTGTTCCTGAAGGCCTACGGCATCGACCGGCGGTATCCGCTCGTCGTAACCCGCCACGAGGTCGAGCAGAACCGGTTCTCGCTCGCGCGCCCCCACCACGCGGCCGAGGAGTTGGCCGACTGCCTGATACCGGACCTCCGTTCGGACGGCTGCGTCGTCCACACGCGGAACCAGCGACAGGCCCTCGTCGACCGGGGCGCGTCGGCTGCCGACATCCGGGTCATCCCGCACGGTGCCTACTCCCTGTTCGGAACACACGAGGACATCGACAGTACGCCCGAGGAGAACTGTCTGCTGTTCTTCGGGAACATCATCCGGTACAAGGGCATCGTCCCGCTCATCCGGGCGATACCGCTCGTGAAGGAGCGGTTCCCGGATGTCAAGCTGCTCGTCGCCGGCAAGGGACGACTCCCGCCCGAAACCGCCCCGATACTCGAAGCCCACGAGGAGAACTTCGAGGTCCACAACCGCTTCATCCCGAACGAGGAGGTCCAGGAGTTCTTCGAGCGCGCGGCCGTCGTCGTCCTCCCCTACAAGCGCCGTGCCGGTGGGATGAACGGCCACAGCGGCGTGCTGTCGGCGGCCCTCTCGTTCGGGAAACCGGTCGTCACGTCGCGTGCCGGGGACTTCCCGTCGCTGGTCGGGGCGACCGGCTGCGGTGTCACCGTTCCCTCGGAGGCCCCCGAGGCCCTGGCCACGGCCATCTGCCGGGTACTGGGGGACGATGACGCGAGGGCGGAGATGGCGGCCGCCAGTCGCCGGCTCGCCGACGAACTGTCCTGGGAGCACGTCGCCGACCAGCACCTCAGCCTCTACGAGACGGTCGTCGAGACCGACCGTACCTCTCCCGAATCATGAGCCGACGAAACGGCGGGCTGTCGAGGCGCCACCTGCTGGCCACCGGACTCTGCGGGCTCGTCACGGGCTGTTCCAACGCTCCGGCCGCCAGCTCACCGGATGGCGAGACGGCCACGACCGGTGCCGGCGAGCGCTCCCAGCGAGGGGATGTCCCGGCGCGTCGCCCGGTCGACGTCTCGGAGATGGAACTCGTGCTCGAGGATACCTTCAGCGCCAGGCAACTCGATCGGTCGCGCTGGCGCGATAAGTACCCCTGGGACGCGCGGACCCACAACTACGACGGCTACGCCGCCCCAGAGAACGTCACCGTCGAGGACGACCGGCTCGTCCTGCGGGCCGAGGACCGGCCACAGGGTGGGATGCGGTTCTCGACCGGTGTCGTCTCGGCGAAGGAGGTGTTCGAGCCCGGCTACTTCGAGGCGAGCATCAAGATTCCGCCGCCGGTGCCCGGGTTCTGGCCGGCCTACTGGCTCACGTCGGCCTCCTACCATCCCCCGGAGTTCGACATCTTCGAGTTCTACGACGGGACGCCCGAGGCGAAGATGAGCTACCACTTCATCGGCGAGGACGGTTCCGAGGAGCGTGTCCGGGGGACGTACACGGGACCGGATTTCAGCGCCGACTTCCACACCTACAGTCTGGACTGGGACCCGCCGGAGAAGGTCGTCTGGTACATCGACGGCGTCGAGCGATTCCGGTACGAGGGGCCGTACGTCAGCGACGAGTACTGCTGGTTGATCCTCAACTTCGGTATCGACCCGCCGTGGGGTGCGACGCCGGAGCTACGGCACCTGCCGGCGACCTACGAGGTCGACTGGATCAGGTGCTGGGAGCGGTAGTGACACCCCATGACCGGACACCAGCAGACAGGCGTCGGGCGAACGGCGGCCGGACGAGGGCGCCACGGGACGGGACCGGAGTGGACCGTGAGCACGGGCCGCCCCGGCGATCGATGGGCGACGCCACCGACGGACGGGGGGTCTCCCGGATGCTGAGCCGTGCCCGCGACCGGAAGGAGCTCCTCGCCGAGATCCTCGAGCAGGTCCGCCCGACGTCGATGCTCGATGTGGGGTGTGGAACGGGCGAACTCGCCCTCCGGCTCGTGGAGATCGCTGGCGTCGAGGAGTGCGTCGGGGTCGATGTCTCCGCGGCGGCCGTCGAGCGGGCGGAGGAGCACGGGCTGACCGCCTACCAGGTCGACGTGGAGGACGAGCGCCTCCCGTTCGAGGACGACCGGTTCGATGTCATCACCGCCAGCGAGGTCATCGACTACCTCTGTGACCCGGGGAACCTGTTCCGCGAGGTGCAGCGCTGTCTCCGGCCCGGCGGCGTGTTCGTCCTCACGACCCCGAACCTGGCGTCCTCGCACAACCGGATCGCCCTGCTCGCCGGGCGCCTCCCGCTCCCGATGCAGGGACAGTTCGACCGGCTGGCCGACGGGGACGAGCGCGCGACACCGCTCTCCAAACGCTGTTCGCTGTACACCTGCGGCGTGCTTCACACGGTGCTCGAGGAACACGGGTTCGTGGTCACCGAGGTCCTCGGTGCCAGCGGGGAACGCCCCGACAGCTCCCTCCTCCACGCGTTCGTCGAGACCCTGGCCGTCCAGTGGCCTCCGCTCAGTTACCGGAACGTCTTCGTCTGCGAGCACCCGCCCTGAGGCCCGGGACCAGGTTCCGAACGGCGCGCGCGAACGGGCGGGGGTCGTCCCACCGGAAGTAGTCGAACCGCGGCGTGGTGACCAGCGAGGACAGGACCGACCACGAGGCCGCCGGCAGCGACGGACGGTCGACCAGCGGACAGTCGGTCCGGGCGACACTATCGAGGTACTCCAGCTCGCCGTAGAGGAGGTGACTCCGGACGCCGCTCTCGTATGTCGGGTCGATGGCGTCGCGGCGCCCGGTCGCCAGCAGCCAGTAGTAATGCGGGAAGTCCGCGCCCGCACGGACAGTACATGGGAGCGACCGCCACATCCGGGGGTTGATCTCGGTCAGGACGAACTCGCCCGTCTCCGCGTCCTCCATGAACTCGATGCACGCCAGGCCGTGCCAGTCGAGGTGGTCGAGGAGCCGTCGGGCCACGGTCTCCAGTCGCGGCAGGTGGACGGACTCGCGGTAGACGCTGCCGCCGCCGGTGTATGAGTCCCCGCGGATCTGTCGGTGCTGGAACGTCGCGACCGGGTCGCCGTGGTCGTACAGCGCCGCCACCATGTACTCGTCGGCCTTCTCCACGAACTGCTGGACGAGGGGTTCGTGGCCGAGCAGAGCGTCCCGGAGCGCCTGCCTGTCCGGTTCGACACCAGGGTCGAGGTAGGTCACCTCGTGGATGGGGTCGCACTCCGACTCGGCGTACGTCGGCTCGTAGCCGGCGACACGCAGCGGATAGCGGGGTTTGACGACCTGTCTCCGGTCCCAGTCCTCGACATCGCCGAGCAGTCGCGTCTCGGGCACCGGGACGCCGCTCGCCTCGGCGGCCTCGGCCAGCCGGAGCCCATCGTGGGCCATCCGCAGCAGCTCGGGTGGCTGCCACAGCTCGGTGACGTGTGGGGAGAACTCGTCGGCGTACCGCGACAGCAGGTAGGCGTCCTCCTCCCGGCAGGGGACGACCGCGCGCACGTCCGACCGTGCCGCCAGCGCCACGAGCGCGTCCCGGTACGCGAGCAGATCTTCGTGGACCGACGTGACGGGGACCAGCTCGTCGCAGTACCGCGAGGCGAGCGTCGGGCGCTCGGGGCGTTCGGCGGCGGCCACGACGTTGATGTCGCGCCGCCCGAGCGACCGGACACACGCCAGCGAGGACGGTGAACCGTTCACCGGGACGAGTACGGACCGGGCCGGCGAGCGCCCTCGTGCCATACCCCTGCTCCCCCACCACGAGAATTTAGTATATCCCGATTACGCGCGGTCGAGCGGTACGCGCCGGGCTCGCCCGCAGACTAGGCCCGCGTTTCCCGGCACCGGCGGCCCGGGGCCGGCGCCCGGGCCGGCGACCGGAATCCGGGACTACTCGGTGACGCTGCCGGTCGCCGTCGCCGTCGCGCCGTCGCCGTCGGTCACCGTCAGCGAGAGATCGAACGTCTCGCCGTCCGCGTGCTTGATGCGGAAGTAGTTCACGTCGGCGGCCGAGTCACCACTCACGGCCGTCCGTCTCGCGTCGACGACGGCGCCCGTGTCGTCGCGGACCTGGACGAGGACCCGCGCGAGGTCGCCGTCGTCGTCGGCGACGACCCAGTTGGCCACGATGTCGGCGTGCGGGTTCGGCGATCCGCTCTCGCTCACCTCGAACCGGTCGACCGCCGGCGGCGTGGTGTCGTCGGTGGTGTCGTCGGTGGTGTCGTCGGTGGTGTCGTCGGTGGTGTCGTCGGTGGTGTCGTCGGTGGTGTCGTCGGTGGTGTCGTCGGTGGTGTCGTCGTCAGAGGGCTTCTCCGGGCCGGGCTTCGACTCGTCGACGAGGGAGTCCGGATCGACGTACTGGTCGTCGACGAACGTGTCGATCGCCCCCTCGTAGCTGAGGTCGGTGATCTCGCCGTAGAACCAGAACCCGTCGCCGCCGGAGGCGTGTTCGGTCCCTCCGGCGGTGTATCCATCCTCGGCGACCCACTCGTCGCTCTCGCCGTCGCTCAACTCCCCGTCGTCGACGCGGATGTGCCCGCCGCTGGTCTCGAAGGCGTAGGTCACCGGATCGCCGTCGTCCGAGCGCACCCAGAAGTAGTGCTCGGTCAGGTCCCCGGTGTCGCTCTCGGTCGTCGCGGAGACGGTGTCGCTCTCGCCGGACTCGTTGCCCGCGGCGTCGACCGCGGTGACCGCGAAGTCGTAGGTGGTGTCCGCGTCGAGGCCCGAGACGGTCACCGACGTACCGGAGACCGACCGGTCCAGACCGCCGTCGACGTAGACGTTGTAGCCGTCGACGCCGGTGTCGTCGGTGGCGGCATCCCACGCGAGGCTCACGGCGTCGGAGCGGATCCCCGTCACGTCGAGATTCGTCGGGTCGCTCGGCGGGGTCGTGTCCGCCGTGTCGTCGGAGCCGCCGCTCCCGGGGGCGTACTCCCAGACCCGGACCCAGTCGACCACCATCTCCTCGTCCCAGGACTCGGAGTAGTCGGGACTACCGACCTTGTCGATGATGTTGGTCAGCATCATGTAGTGGTCCCCACCGTTGCGGAGCGCCTCCAGCGCCTCCCACTCGGTGATCGAGCCGACGTGCATCCCGTCGAAGTAGAACGCGACGCGGTCGCTCCGCCACTCCGCCGCGTAGACGTGGAACCCCTCGGTCAGGTCGTCCGCCGAGTCGTACTCGACATCGAGCGAGTCGTGGGTCGAACTGTCGTCGGAGATGGTCGAGGTCGAGTAGTGGACGTGGTACTCCGCGCGGTGGGTGTCCTCCCAGCCGCCGTCGTTCTGGAAGATCTCGATGACGTCGATCTCCGGCGGCCAGTCCTCCGAGTTCGGCTTCGTCCAGAACGCCGGCAAGACGCCCGTCCGGTCGGGCAGCCTGATTCTCGCCTCCCAGTAGCTCCCCTCGAAGGCACCGAACGTCTCCTTCGTGTTCACCGCGGAGGTCCTGACGGAGTCGGGGTCCCCGGAGTGCGAGAACGAGAGGTGGAGCCGCCCGTCACGCACGGCGACCTCGTCGGCGTCGATCCGGCCGGCGGAGTTCCGGTCGGTGGTGCCCCAGCCGTAGCCGACCTCCCACTTCGAGGTATCGAGCGCCCCGGCGTCGAAGGTGTCCTCGAACGCGAGTTCCCAGTCCTCGGGGGTGGACGGGCCACCGGTGGCTCCCCGGGTGAGACTCGTGCCCAGTCCGACGCTGCCCAGCGTGGCCGCGCCAGCTGCGGCGAACTTCAGGTAGTTCCGGCGGTCGACTGTGAGGTCGTCCGCCCCTTCGTCACTGTCCGTCCCATCAGTAGCTTCGTCCTTCCCGTCAACCATCGTCCGGTAATGTGTGATTAATAGTATACCGGTTATTACCGGTCAAACGCGAGGTAATAACCCGGTAGCTACGGTTGGTCACGTTTGGCCATCAGATAGCTACGTTTCGTCTGGATCCGCACCCGACGGGGTCCCGACTCCGTCCCATCCGGAGCCCGGCGAGAAGGAACAGCGTACTGCCACTCGGCGGTGGTCAGGAGCTCGTTACCGGTGCCGGCCGGGCTGGCGCGCGACCCGTGCGTCAGGCGAGCAGGTCCGACGGCCCCCGCTCGTGCACCGCGCCGTCATCGGTCAGCGACCACTCCGCGACCGGAGTCTCCCAGTCCCCGTACCTGATGGCGAGGTAGTCCTCCAGCTCCGTGGGCGTATGGACGCCGAGTTCCTCATCGTACCGTAGCTCCTCGAGGTGCGACAGCGGGAGCCGGAGGGTGAGCACCTCCACCAGGAGCGATTTCGGGAACGACGTCATCTCCACGTGCCCGCCGGTGGACCGTGCGTACCACTGGATGAACGGGTAGAGCCGGTCGACGACGGTCGTGAGTCCCGGGACCCCGAACTCCTCCCTGACGCGTGACTGGGCCGTCCAGGCGCACTCGCCGTCGCGCCGGAAGACCATCACGTCGACGATGCGCCTGTTCGACCGGGAGCGTGGTCCCCGGTCCGTCCGAGGGAGGAACTGGTACTTGTACGTGTGCCCGCGGTAGGATCTGCTCTGGACGTGATAGCCCTTCGACTCGATCTCCGGCCGGAGCGCCTCGATCACGTCGACGTCCGAGGCCCACACCGCCAGGTCGATGTCGTCGTCGTACTTCGTGAGTTCACCCGACCGGACCAGCGTCAACAGCGTCCCGCTCTCGACCCAGTGGGTGACGTCGTGCTCGGCGAACAGCGACGTCACCCAGGATAGCTGCTCGTCCATGACCCCACCGAGACGCGGTGCTGTGCTTGTAATAACCGGCCTACTGGGCGGTAGCCGGGTCACCAGGTGAGCCGGCGTGGGTTGGCGATGATCCGGCGGGGGTCGGGACCGAACCACCACCCGTACAGCATCGTCGAGCGGGACTTCAGGCGGGCGATGGTCTCGGCAGAGACGACCTGTCGCTCGGCGAGCAGGCTCCGGCGCTGGCCGTACAGCCGCACGAGGACGCGCCACACCGGTCCGACCCGCCCCCGCGCGGTCACGACGCCGTAGGCGGACCAGACGAGTGTCGTGAACAGTACGTAGCGCCACGGGAGGTTCCTGACGGCGAGCCGGATGCGGTTCTCGATCCCCCGCTCGCGGGTCTCCGCCGGTGGGAGGCGTGCCTTCGGGGTCTGCTTGTGTGAGACCACGACCTCCGGCGTGTAACGGATGTCGTAGCCCGCATCGAGGAGCCGCAGGGAGAGGTCGTGTTCCTCGAAGCCGTAGACGAACTCCGGCGGGAAGGCGCCGACGTCGTCGATGACCTCGCGGCGGATGGCGTTCCCGACCCCGCAGAACGACGACGCACGGTAGGGCTCGCTCGGCGGTGTGTCGAGGTCCGGCGGGTCGGGAATCTCCATCAGGATGGGGTCGCCCGTCTCGTGACTCCGGCTCTGGAAGGCGAGGACGCCGACGTCCGGAGCGGCGCTGAACAGCGATACCATCCGCCCGGTCGCCTCCGGGTCAGGGAGCACAGCGTCGTCGTCGATGGTCACGAGGAACTCGCCCGCGGCCCGCTCGTAGCCGAGGTTCCGGGCCTTCGGCACCCCCATCCGCTCGTCGAACTGGTGGTAGTGGACCCGTTCGAGGTCGAACCGGCCGCCCGGCTCGAACATCGCCCCCGTCTCGTCGGTCGAACTGCTGACGACCACGACCTCCAGCGGGCGGTACGATTGCTGGAGGATGGAGTCGAGCGCCGCCGCGAGCTCGGTCGGCCTGTTGTACGTCGCGACGACGTAGGAGACGAGCGGGTCCGTCGCCGTCACGGCGACCACCCCTCGGCCGGGACTGGCGTTCTGGTTGGCCCGGTGGACAGGTCCACGACGGCTGGATGTCGCGCACCGATCCGGGTGGGCTCCTCGTCGGATGACGCCTCCGGGTCGACGACCGGGCCCCCGTCGGCGGCGACCAGCCGGACGGCGCCGGAGCTGTAGACGACGTTCCGCGGAGCGGTGATCCGTTCCGCCTCCGTTGCCGTGAGGTGGGTCGGCGGGACCCGGGCGAACTCCTCCGGCCCGGCGATGGCACGCTCCCGGACGAACACGTATCCGGCGTCGAGCGTCTCGAACCGGACGGCCGGCTGCCACTCGTTCTTCAGGACCACGAGTTCCACGTCGTAGTATCCGGACGGCAGGACCGACCGGAGCAGCTGATAGCTCACCGGGTCGGCGAAGACCGGTGTCTGGTCGGGGTACTCCCGGACCTCGAGCTTGTTTGCGGGCTGGTACGTCACCCGTTCGACGGGCGCGTGGGTCCGCAGCCAGACGGCTCCCTGTCGCTCGACATCGGAGAACGACGACTCGTGGGCGTCGGCGTCGAACGTCGCGTCCTGTGCGGTGCCGAAGGTGGCGAACACGAGCCCGGAGTTGAACGCCAGCAACACCACGAGCAGGACCGACAGCAGCGCCCACGGCACGCGGAGCCGCCCGTGGACGCGCCCGAGCCCCCGCGAGACGAGGTGGTAGCCGACCGCCATGAACGGCGCCAGCACCGGGAGCACCATCTGGTACACCCGGTCGGCGTAGAGGCTCACGATGACCACGTACGACGACCCGAGGAACGCGAACAGCGGGAGCGCCAGCGCCGTCAGTCCGGCGCCGGTGACCGTCACCCCCCGCCGCGCCCGCCACAGGTGGTCGAGGCTGGTCCACGCGAGGCCGAGCCCGAGGAGGAGGGTGAACCCGACGTAGAGGCCGAGGTTGACGGTGTCGAGGAGGGTGGTCTGGGTGGCGACGTAGGTGGCACCGGACCCACCGGGGACGACGCCGGTGGTGGCGAACTCCACGAGCTGTTCGAACGTGTCCGGCGGGATGGCCCGGAGTGTCGCCACCAGCTCCGTCGATACGGTCCCGTACCACGCCGTCGCGCCCGCCAGCAGGATGATGGGGTACACCACCGACAGGCGGTGGCCGATGTCGCCGACCACCCGGTCGGTGACGGCGAGCCCGACGGCGGCTGCGAGCAGCGTCAGTCCGAACACGTACGTCGTCCCGTAGTGGGCGTGGACGAGGCCGACGCCCAGCAGGCCGGCGACGACCGCTCCCTGCCTGTCGACGGTCCGATTCTGGAGGAACAGCAACACCAGGAGAACGACGAACAGCTCGGCCAGCAGTTGCTTCCCGGGGGTGTAGGTGAACGAGAGGTGGTAGAACGTGAAGAAGAGGGCGCCGTACAGCCCCACCCGGTCCGAGAA
Source organism: Haloglomus litoreum (assembly GCF_029338515.1). Lineage (GTDB taxonomy): Archaea > Halobacteriota > Halobacteria > Halobacteriales > Haloarculaceae > Haloglomus > Haloglomus litoreum. The sequence continues at coordinate 685,434 of NZ_CP119988.1, forward strand.
GGCGGTGGTGCCGACGTAGTAGACGCCGACCGGGACGAGCGCGAACAGGCCCGGGGTCACGACGACGAAGGTGGTCGGGAGGTCGAGCCCCGTCACCATCGCGACGGCCGCCGGGACCGCCGTGACGACCGGGAGCGCCTGCAGAGCGGATCCGGGAGCGGGGGACCAGGCCTGGGCGTCGAGCACCCGCTCGGCGACGAAGTACAGCGCCTGGATGTCGTTCCCGACGACGTGGCCGGTGAGGAGGTTGACGTGGAGCACCGCGGAGACGGCGACGGAGAACACCACGAGCGGGTACCGCTCGCGCGGGACGTAGCCGCTCGACGTGGCGAGGACGACGGCGCCGACGACGCCGATGAACAGGTACATCCCCGCGTTCGACCCGAACCACCGCATTACGCCGGCACCGACCGCTGCGAGCGTGGGCAGGCTCGAGAGCAGGAGGAGCAGGCTCGGCGAGTCACTGACCGACGGGAGGCGCGGCCGGGGGACGGGGCCGGTAACGGTCGTGACGACGACGAGCAGCCCGACGGTCGCCGTCAGTACCCCGGCGAACGGGCCGAGCGAGAGCGGGTCGTCGATGCCGGCGTGCGGCAGGAGGAGGCTCGTGACGACGGTCAGTACCGACAGGAGCGCGAGGCTCAGTCCGACGGCGAACAGCGTGAATCGGCCGGTGTGGGTGGTGTCGCCGCCGAGGAGGTGGAGGAGCAGGGTACCGGGAACGACCAGGAGGAGCGCCACTCCGGAGGCCACACGGAGACCACCGACCACCGGTCCGCCGGTCCCCAGCCAGACGCTCGCCCAGAAGAGGACGACGAGTCCGACGACCGTGGGCTCGAACCAGCCCGGGCGGACCCGGAGCCGGCGGGCGGTCCGGGCCAGCCGCCCCATCAGCGGCCACCTCCCGGTCGAAGCCTCTCAGGTCCCGGCGCCCCGCGCCCGTCCCGGCGTCGGTGGGTCAGGCGAGGACGCGCAGCCCCGGTGCGATGACCCGGGTCCGGACCTCCGGGATGGCGGCCGAGACGGCGACGTAGACGGCCGCACCGAACCCGATCTCTACCAGCAGGACCGGGAGGCCCGTCACGGGCACGGCCGTCTCGACGACGACCAGCAGCCCGCCCATCACCAGCGATGCGAGGATGTACCAGCCGACGAGGCGGTACGGCGGGTCGATGGCGACGAACCGGGAGAGGTAGCGGACGTGGAGCGACGTGTTGACCAGCCAGGAGAGGGTGGTCGCGATGGCGGCACCGACGAAGCCGACCGTCGCCAGCAGCAGCGGGCTGAGGACGACGTTCAGCGTGATGCCGACGACGGTCGCCCGCGCCGCGAGCTCCGGGTGGTCGAGCGAGCGGACCAGCCCCTCCACGATGTCGTTGACGGACTGGACCACCTTCTCGGCCATCAAGACCACCAGCACCATCGCCGCGATGGCGTACTCGGGGGTGAAGAGGTACACCAGTATCTCCTCGGCGTAGATGGCCGCCCCGACGAGCGCCGGGATCGAGACGAACAGTCCGAACCCGAGCGCGGTCGGGAGGACGGACTCGAGCCGGTCGAGGTCGGCGGTGGCGCTCCACCGACTCACCTGCGGGAACAGCGTCATCGCGATGGACTTGCTGACGAGGATGACCAGCAGGGTGATCTGCCAGGCCACCTCGTAGGCACTGACGTAGTGTGGCGCCAGGAAGAGCCCGACGAACGCGAGGTCCATCCAGGAGTAGACCCGTCCGCCGACCGCCGTGACGGTCTGGTACTTCGAGAAGGCGTAGAGCGACCGGAGCTGTGCCCGGGAGGGCGCGCCCAGCCTGGTCGAGCACCGGTGGTAGGCCCAGCCGAACGACACCGCCCGGCCGGCGAGGAGCCCCAGGACGAGCCCCTCCACGCCGAACCCCAGCACGACGAGCGCTGCCCCGAGGCCGATCCAGACGAACCGGTCGGCGAACGTGATGGATGCCGTCTCGCCGACGCGGAGCTCCCCGCGGACGGCGTGGACGTACAGCTTCGAGAACTCCACGAGGACGAGCCCGACGACGAGATAGCCGACCAGGCCGCTGCCGAGGAAGTCCTCGACGTACCGCCGGGCGAGGAGGACGGCGGCGACCACCACCGCGAGCGTGCAGAGCTTGAACACGACCGCCGTCCCCAGGACGCGAGCGGCGCCGTCCGCCGACGTTCCCTCGCTGAGGCGCTTCTCGAGCGCGACGCTGATGCCCAGGTCGGCGGGGATGGCGAGCAGCCCCAGCAGCGTCTGGAACAGGAAGAAGACGCCAAGCTGGGTCGCGTCGAGCTGCCGGGTGAAGAAGGCGAGGCCGGCGAACACGACCAGCGCGTTGCCACCCTTCGACAGGAACAGCTTGAACGATGCCCGACTCAGGTCCATGGTGCTCGAACGGTGGACGGGAGCCCTCGTCCCATCGCGGTGTGCTCCGAATCACTCTCTCCCACGCCGCTCGCTGGCCCGGCGCTCACTTTGTTGGATGCAGCCTACCCTGCCCGAGGAGGGCCTACTCGGCTCGGGTGGCGGGGTGACCGGCTACGGACGTGCCCGGGCCATCGCGGTAGCCCTCGCACGACACGCCACACGGCCAGCCGACCCACGCTCTCCCTACCGGCGGTGTGCCGGTGGCTAACCAAGTCCTCTCGACCACGTATCGGCCACCGGAAGGATGTGGACCCCGCTCGGACGCCCGGTCGACGTGAGCTGGCCGGTCGGCGGTAGCCGTACCGGGTCGGGGTCGTCGCGACGCGACGCGACCAGCGTCCTCGTGACCGCCCTGCTCGTCGTGAGTCTCGCACTCGCGGGGGGGAGCGTCCTCTTCGTCGCATCGCAGGACGCTCCGGGGACCACGGAGTTCGCGCTGTTGACCCGGAGCGATTCGGGCGATCTCGTCGCCACCGGCTACCCGCAGAACCTCACACGCGGCGAGTCCGCGTCGGTCGTCATCGAGGTCACGAACGACGGTCGGGTCAACCGGGAGTACACCGTCGTCGTCCTGATACAGCGGGTCCGGATCGGGCCGGCGGGGACGCCACGGTCGGTCCTCGACCAGCACGCGCGCGAACCGCTCCGGGTCGCGGTCCCGGCCGGTACGACACGCCATCTCGCCTACGATATCGCGCCCGACGTGGTCGGCGAGGCGGTCCGGGTCCGCTTCCTGCTCTACCGCTCGGACCCGCCGCCGGGGCCGGCGGTCACGAATGCTCACCGGGACCTCCACCTCTGGCTGAACGTCTCTGGCGACTCGCCACAGCGCATCCGTCCCGGTACCGACGCGGACGGGCCGGCGGCGGCGCTGTCGGGTGTCGATGCGTCGCAACGAGCTGTCACGGGGCGTCGGAACGTGGCCGACGCGACGCGGCGTATCCGGATGGGACGCTCCGCTGCCCACGGTGTTCACGGGAGAAACGCCGGGACAGGGATTTGAACCCTGGATCCCAGAGGGAACACGCTTTCCAGGCGTGCGCCTTACCACTCGGCCATCCCGGCTCGGACGAGGCTAACCCGTTGCGCCGCTTAAGACTGTTCCTTTCCCCCGGGTCCGTCGCCCTCGCCAGGTTCCGGGACGGCGAACGCGGGCCCGACGCGGCCCTCCAGCCAGTAGGCGGTACCGCCGGCGGCGAGGCAGACGAGCGCCGCGCCGCCCAGCGCGACCGGCAGTGTTACCGTCGCCGTGGTGGCGAGCTGGAGCGCCTGCACGCCCGCGAGGAAGGCGAGCGCGCCGATGGCGGCCCACAGGAGCGCCGACTTCCGTCGCGGCCTCATTCGACGACCGCGACCGCCTCGATCTCGACGGCCACGCCCTTCGGGAGCGCCCCGGCCTGCACGGCCGACCGGGCCGGCGGCTCCTCCCGGAAGTAGGTCGCGTACGTCTCGTTCATCGCGTCGAAGTCGTCGATATCGGCCAGGAAGACCGTCGTCTTCAGCACGTCCGACGGGTCGGCCCCGGCCTCGGCGAGGACGGCGACGAGGTTGTCCAGGGCCTGCTCGGTCTGCCTCGCGACGGGGGCGTCGTCGAGCAGTTCACCGTCGGGGGTGAGGGGGATCTGCCCGGCGGTGAAGACGAGGTCGCCGTTCGTCGTCGCCTGGCTGTACGCGCCGACGGCCTCCGGGGCGGCGTTCGTGTGGACGATGTCCTTGGGCATACCGGAAGAGGGCCCCGGACGCGTATAAAACCAGCCGAGATTCCGTACCGGTCGGGTCGTAGCGTGGCGTCCGTCTGGTCTCTCCTCGCGAGGGGTTCTTGTCCGTCCCCTGTGCCGACAGCGACGACAGAGCCCTGTTGCTGGTTCGGCCGAGCGTTCGTACGTGGTGGTTCCACCGGAGCGCTAGTGGCCCCACACCTCCCCGCGCTCGCGCCGTCAGAGCAAGCTCTGACGAGCTGCTCGAAAATCGAAGATTTTCGGCATGACGAGACGGCTTCGCCGTCTCGAACCACCTCGTTCGCTTCGCTCACGAGGACGCCGAGTGTTCCGGCCCCTCGCCGCAAGGGCTCGGGAGCCTCCGCGGCGGAGGCGCGAGCGCGCTTCCTGGTCTCGGAACCGGCCTGCTGAGCAACCGCTCTCCGGCCGGGAGCGCGTGGTGAGCCCCGAAGCGGGCGAACCCGTGCGACCTGGGGAAGGGCAGGGCCACAGTGCCCATGATACAACTGACTCCTGGCGGACTCGAAGGGCGAGAGCGCGAGGGCTTCGGAGGAGTCTCGGTGGTCGCCGCTGTCGTGGGAGAGCGCGAGGGCTTCGGAGGTGGCATCCACTCAGTAATACCGATACGACCGACAGCATCGCGCCCGGAACGCAGCCGTTAACCCGCGCTACCGAGAACGAGGGCCAACCACAATGCGCGTCATCGGAACCGTCGGGCTGGCGGGGAGCGGCAAGGGCGAGTTCGCCGCGGTGGCCCGCGAGGCCGGCGTCCCGGTCGTCACGATGGGCGACGTCATCCGGGCGGAGTGCCGGGACCGCGGGCTCGATCCGGCCGACCACCACGGCGAGGTGGCTCAGGCGCTCCGTGCGGAGCACGGACCCGCGGCCATCGCCGAGCGGTCGCTCCCGCTCATCCGGGAGGCCCTGGCGGACCACGACGCCGTCCTCGTCGACGGCCTCCGCTCGGACGTGGAGGTCGACGCCTTCGAGGACGCCTTCGGCGACGCCTTCTCGCTCGTGAGCGTCGAGGCGCCCTACGACGTGCGCGAGGAGCGCATCACATCTCGTGGGCGGGACAACACGGACCGCGAGACGCTGGCCGAGCGCGACGCCCGCGAACTCGGCTTCGGGATGGGGCACGCGATGGACCGCGCGGACCTCGTCGTCGAGAACGTCGACTCGCTGGAGCGCCTCCGCGAGCGCGCCCGGGCCGTCATCGAGACGGGTATCGACGCCGTCGACCCCGACGAGGGCTTCGACTGGCGCGAGAGCCCCGGGGCCGAGGAACTGGACGAGGGGGCGGCCGAGGAGGTGGACGGGTCGTGACCGACGTCTACAGCGTCGACGTCCAGGTCACCGCGCCCGTCATGCCGACCGAGGTGACCGCCCGCGTCCGCGACGCCGTCACCAACCTGTTCCCCGAGGCGGATCTCGAGGAGGGCCACGGTGAACTCCTCGGCGAGGCCCACAGCCTGGAGACGCTCTCCGAGCGCATCCACGAGCAGGAGATCCTCGACACCGCGCGCGGCCAGTTCCTCGCCGACCGCCAGGGGAACACCTTCTCGTTCGACCTGAAGAAGCAGGCCGCGTTCCAGGGCGTCGTCAACTTCGCCGTCGGCGACCCCGCCGAACTCGGCGACATCCACGTCCGGGTGACCGTCCGCGAGCCCTCCGTCGAGGCGTACATCGACCACATCGCGCCGCCGACGGAGGACGGCCGACCCATCGAGGAGCGGGAGTAGCGCCGCTCGCGGGTGGAGCTGTTCCGGTCGCGAGGAGTCCCGCTCAGCGCTTCTCGGCCTCGGCGATGGCGTTCGATAGGCCGTGCCCGTTCGTCGCGGGTTCGGGTGCGGAGGTGCTGTATCCGGGGTCGTCGGCGTCGTCGCCGTCCCCGTCATCGGTGTCGTCCGCGTCGGCAGCGGCGTCGTCGGCGCTCGACTCCTCGCCGTCGTCGACCCGGCGGATGGCCGGCGTGAGGTCGTTCGCGCCCGACACGCCGTCGTCCGGGTCGGTCGCGCGGCGCACGGCCGGAGTCGTGTCGTCGGGGACCTCCCGGGGCCCGACGCTCGGGGCGACCGTCTCGATGGCCCGGGCGGGGTCGTCGCTCCGTGCGGCCGGGTCATCGGCCGCTGCGTCGGTCCCGGTTCCGGCGTCGGCGTCGTCGGCCGCGTCGGCAGCGGCGTCGTCGTCGGCCGGTTCCCGGGTGATGTTCATCGCCCCACGGGCACGGATGGCGCCGTCGACCTCGGCGTCGTCGTGGAGGTCCAGGTTCTCGCAGGCCACGTCGCCGCGGACGTGGGCGTCCTCGGCGATGGTCACGTCGCCGCCCCGGGTCGTCACGTCGCCGTGGATGACCGCATCCGGGGCGACCGTGATGTCGCCCTTCGCGCGGAGCGAGCCGAACAGCTCGGTTCCCCGTCCCACGTCGATGGACTCGGCCCGGAGGTTCCCGTGGAGTCGGCAGTCCGCGCCGACCTGTGCGGGGGTCGAGACCTGCCAGGCGTCGTCGGAGACGCGTGCGCCCCGGGGGACGAGCACGGGTTCGTGCTCGCGGTCGTCGGTCAGGAACTCGTCGACGACCTCCTCGGCGTCCTCGTCCCGGCCCAGGCGCAGGAGCTGCGAGAGGTAGACGAACAGGAAGACGATGGTCGGCATCGGGTTCCGGATGACGATCCAGCCGTTCGCCTCGAAGCCGTCCTCGATGTCGACGTCGTCGCCGATGTCGAGGTCGCCCGAGACGATGAGCTGGCCGGCGACGTGGACGCGCTCGCCGAGGTAGGCGTCGCCGCCGACGAGGACGTTGCCGCCGACGTCGCACCAGACGTCGAGCCGGCACTCCCCGTCGGCCTCGATGTCCCCGCCGAAGCGGACCCGCTCGCCGGCGTAGACGTTCCGCCCGCGGACCCCGAACTCGACCGTCGACTGCCCGCCGACGACCACGTCGCCCTTCGCGACGAGGTCGTGCTCCTCGACGGTCGTGCCGTCGGGGATCTGCAACCGGTCCAGGGGGTCCGAGCGGATGGACACGCCGTCCGGTTGGCACAGGCCCCGCATAAACCCTGACGGCGCGCACGACGGATGTCTGACGCCCGCGTGACGCCCGCTCGCCCCGGCTGCTGGGGGACCGTGGGCTGGGTCCCGTCGGCGCCGGGGACCCCAACCCCTTTGCGTGGGCCACACCTCGGTCCGGTAATGGCAACGTGCGCCGTCTGCGGGAAGCACGTGGATATGCCGTACCGGTGTAATCGGTGCGGCGAGAACTACTGCTCCGAGCATCGGCTCCCCGAGAACCACTCCTGCACCGGGCTGAACGACTGGAACGACCCGGACGGCGTGTTCGACTCGGGGTTCGACGACAGCGTGGACCAGCGCGACGGCGCCTCGTCGGGGCTGTCCGGCCGGCTCTCCTCGGTGACGAGCACCGGCGGCCCGCTGGGCTACGTCCGCGGGAACGTCTCCTACCTGTTCCTCGGCATCATGTTCGTCGTCTTCGTCCTGGAGTTCGTCGTCCTCGCGTTCGCGCCCCCGCTGTTCCAGGACATCTTCGTGCTCACGTCGGCCCACCCGGAGTACGTCTGGACCTGGGTGACCTCGGTGTTCTCGCACTCGCCGGGCACGTTCTTCCACATCATCGGGAACGGCATCGTGCTGTACTTCTTCGGGCCGGTCGTCGAGCGCCGCATCGGCTCGAAGCGCTTCGCCGCGCTGTTCCTCGGCACCGGGGTCCTGGCGGGGCTCGCACAGATCGGCTTCGGCTTCGCCATCGGCGAGCCCATCTCGGGGGTCCTGGGCGCCAGCGGTGCCATCATGGCCATCCTCGGCGTCCTCACGGTCCTGAATCCGGACCTGAAGGTGTACCTCTACTTCATCCTCCCCGTCCCGATCTGGCTGCTCACGCTCGGCTACGCCGGCCTCTCGGTGGTCGGGGCGCTGGGCTCGACCAACGTCCTCAGCAACGTCGCCCACATCGCCCACCTCTCCGGCCTCGTCCTCGGCCTGGCCTACGGCCAGTACGTCAAGGGCAAGGTCAGGGGTCCCGCCGACGAACTCCAGCTGGGTGGCGGGATGCGCCGCCGCGGTGGCGGCCGCGGGCCGTTCTGAGCGGGGGCGCCGCCGGAGGGAGGGAGAGGCGGGTGTCGCCTCAGTCGCCCATCGACACACCCCGGATCTCGAACCGCGCCCCGCCGTCGCTCCCCTCCGTGGCGGTGATCGTCCAGCCGTGCGCCTCGGCGATGGTCTGGACGATGCTGAGCCCGAAGCCGGTTCCCTCGCTGGCGGTGGAGTAGCCCGCCTCGAACACTGCCTCGCGCTGGTCCGCCGGGATGCCGGGCCCGTCGTCCTCGACGTAGAACCCGTCCCCGTCCGGGAGCATGCCGACCGTGACGGTCACCGACCCCCCGTCGGCGACCTGCTGGTCGCCGGCGTCCCGGTCCTCGGCGGTCACGCGCTCGTCCGTGGAGCCGTGCTCCACACTGTTCCGGAACAGGTTCTCGAACAGCTGCGCGAGGCGGTTGCTGTCGGCCATGACCGTCCCGCCACCGTCGATACGGAGGCGGCCCCCGTCGGTCTCGACACCGTTCCAGCACTGCTCGGCGTGGGCGGCGAGGTCGACCCGCTGCAGCTCGTCGATCGCCTCGCCCTCGCGAGCCAGCGTGAGCAGGTCGTCGATCAGCGTCTCCATCCGCTGGAGTGCGGCGTCGATCTTCCCGACGCTCTCGGAGTCTGACTCCTCGCGGACGAACTCCAGGTGGCCCCGGGCCACCGCCAGCGGGTTCCGCAGGTCGTGGCTGACGACGCTCGTGAACTCGTCGAGCCGCTCGTTGCGCTGCTGGAGCGCACGGCGGCTCTCCTCGAGCGCCCGCGTCCGGTCGATGCGGGCCAGCGCCACCTCCACGTTCGCGGCGAGGACCTTCCCCAGCGACACCTGCCAGCCCTCGAACCGCTCGGTCGTCGTCGACCCGGCCATGAACACGCCGAACTCGCCCAGCGGGAGGATCACCTCGCTCCGGGTGGGCGCCTGCTTCCCGCCCGGCGCGGTCCTGACGTCGTCGTACACCTGCGGCTCGCCCGATTCGAACACCTCCCAGGCGAGGCTGTCCCCGGATTTGAACGTCGGCAGCGACCGCTCGTCGGCATCGGCGGCGTCGGTCGCCGCCGTCGGCACCAGCTCGTCGCGCTCTCCATCGTAGAGCCAGATGGTGTTCGCCCGGAGGCCGAGTACCTCCTCGGCCGCCTCGGTCGCGATGCGGGCGGCCTCGGCCTCGGTCTCGGCGCGGAACAGCCGCCGCGTCGCGTCGTGGAGGCTCACGAGCCGCTCGCGGTGGGTCCGGCGGGTGGTGATGTCGCGCGCGATGCAGGCGAGGGCGTCCAGCCGGCCGTCCCGGTAGAGCGGCCGGCCGCTCAGCCACGCCCAGCGGGTGTACCCCCCCTCGGGGTCCACCCTGAGTTCGATCTCGATGGGGGTCCCCTCCGCGAGGGCATCCAGTTGCGTGCGGAGCTCCTCGCGGTCGTCGGGGTGGACCGCCTGGAGGAGCGCCGTCGGGTCGCTCTCCAGCTCCGTCGCCGGCCGACCGAACAGCCCCTCGTAGCCCGGGTTGACGTAGAGCGTCCGCGAGCGGTCGGCGTCGAACAGCCACGCCGCCTGGTCGACGGCTCCGAGGAGCCGTGTCGGCGCGCGCCGCCGCCGGACGGCGCGGGCGCGCCACACCCCGGCGGCGAACCCGGGTGCCCCGCCGAGACTCCCGGCCACCACCATCGAGCCGACGCCGAGCGTCGACGGGACGAGCGCCGGAACGCCGCCGGGACCGCCCCAGACGGCACCGACCCCGCCGACGACGAGCCAGGCGAGCGCCGCCGTCGCGACACCGATGCTCGCGACGTACCACCCGCTCACGACCCGCCACGCGTACCACGAGTACCCGGTCCGCCGGAGGGCGAGCGCGCCCACCAGGACCAGCACCGGCGGGCCGACGCTCGCCGCCGCCGTGAGCAGCCACGGCTCCCCGGCTGCCTCGGCCGCGAGCGCGAGCAGCCCGCCGGCGACGGCGTAGCCGATGGCGATGGCGTAGACCGCCAGCTCCGGGACCGACAGGGTCCCCCCTGATTCGTAGCCTCCCCTGTGCGTGTGTGCGGCCATCTCGTGTGCCCCCCCGGTCTCGCGTTCCTCTTGCCGCTCCCCCGATAAGTATCTGTACCGTACTTGCCCCGCCAGCGGTGGTCCGGTTCCCGGCTCCCGACGTGTCGGCCCCCCTGGACGCTCGGCCCCGTGTCCGACAGGTTCCTGCCGCCGCGGGCCGAGTGTCCGGCCATGCGCGCGCCGCCAGCCCGTTTCGACCCGGACCCGACGCGCTCTCGTGCCGAGATGGAGGCGCTCCAGCGGGAGCTCGTCGAGGAGGCCGTGTTCGCCGACGACCTCCCCGTCGTCCCCGCCGAGGTGGGCGACGCCGGCGAGGGGGCTCCCGTCGTCGCGGGGGTCGACCAGGCGTTCCGCACGGACCGCGACCCGGAGCAGGCCGTCAGCGCCATCGTCCTGTGGCGCGGCGGCGAGGTCCTCGAGCGGGCCCACGCCGTCGTCGACTGCGAGTTCCCCTACGTCCCCGGGCTCCTGGCCTTCCGCGAGGCCGGCTCCATCCTCGCGGCCTTCGACGCACTCGAGCGCGACCCGGACCTCGCGCTGTTCGACGGGAGCGGCCGCATCCACTTCCGCCAGGCCGGCCTCGCGACCCACGTCGGCACGGCACTGGACCTGCCCAGCGTCGGCGTCGCCAAATCGCTGCTCTGTGGCACGCCCCGCGAGCCCGTCGACGCGCTCCCGCAGGGTGCTCGCGTCCCCATCGAGGTCCGCGAGGGCGACGACGTGGACGCTCCCGTCGGGACCGTCATCGGCTACGCCTACCAGAGCCGGCAGTTCCCCGACTCGAAGCGCATCAACCCGCTGTACGTCTCGCCGGGCCACCGGGTGAGCGCCGAGACGGCCGTCGACCTCGTCGAGCGCTGTGCCGGCGACTACAAGCTCCCCGAGCCGACGCGGCTGGCGGACTCGTACGCCGACGAGGTGAAATCGGAGTTGTAGTCGGATATCTGCGACAAATATTGTATGTCGGGTATTAACTCGGAGGGGGTCGAGTAGTGGGAATCTCCACCCGAGAGACCGTCGTCACTCCCGTTCGAGTTCGTCGCTCACCAGCCGGCTCAGTAGCCGGAGGAACGTCCGTTCGGCCGTCGTGAACGGTTCCTCACGCGGGGCATCCGACGCGAAGAAGACCGTCCCGTACAGCTCGCCGTCGACCGTGACCGGGGTGCCGAGGTACGACCCGAGGCGGAACTTCTCGTACGCCGCGTCGCCGCTCCACCCGGCTGCCACGGCGTCCTGTATCTCCATCAGTCCGTCCTGTTGGATGGTCTTCCGGCAGTAGGACTCGGAGAGCGGGCACGAGTCGCCCGGCCGCAGCAGGTCGTGGTCCCCGCTCGCCTCGATCACCGTCTGGATGCCGTCGCCCGTCGTGGCGTCGTCCACCGTGATCCGGGTCAGGCAGCCGTACGGGAGCCCGAGTTCCTCCGGCCCGGCGCGCAGGAGCCGGGTGACCTTCTCCTCGAAGCCGAGGTCCGCGTCCGTCGCCACGTCGAGCACCCGCTGCAGGAACTCGAGCGTCGCCTCCCGCTCGCGTTCACGCTCCTTCTCCTCGGTGACGTCCTCCTGGAACCCGACCCAGTTCCGGAGTGTACCGGCCTCGTCGGTGATGGGGGCGATGGTGACCCGGTTCCAGAACTCCGACCCGTCCTTCCGGTAGTTCCGGAGTTCGACGGTCGTCGGCTCCCGGCTGTCGATGGCCGCTCGCATCGCGGCGACCGGTTCCTCGTCCGTGTCCTCCCCCTGGAGGAAGCGGCAGTTCCGGCCGAGGACCTCTCCCTCGTCGTACCCGACCAGTTCGACGAAGTGCTCGTTGACGTAGACGAGCGGGTTGTCCTCCCGGTCGGGGTCGGAGAGGGTGATGCCGATGGGCGCTTTCTCCATCGTCCGGGTCATCCGCTGGAGGTCCGCCTCCCGGGTTGTCCGTTCGATAGCGGTCGCGAGGACGTTCGCCACGCTCTGGACGAACGTGACGTCGTCGTCGGTGAAGGTGGTCCGCTCGACCGTGTGGGCCCCCAGCACCCCCCACGGGTCGTCACGGGACCCGATGAGCACGCTGATACCGCTCACGACGTCGTGGTCGACCAGCAGCGATGGCTCCTGGAAGCGGTCCTCGGCCCGGATGTCCTCCACGACGACCGGGGCCTCCGCCCGGAGCGTGTATCCGGCCTGTGAATCCGCATCCGTGCCGACGGTCGCCTCGCCGACCAGCCCCTCCTGCCAGCCCACCCCCGTACGGAGGAGGAGGTCGTCGTCGGGGCGGTACTGGAGGACCTTGACGTAGTCGGTACCGAGGGTCTCGGCCACGGCCTCGACCGCCCGTTCGAACAGCTCGCCCGGGGGTGCACCGGCCAGCGCCTGCTGTCCCAGTCCGGCGACGCACCGCTGTTGTTCGGCGCGGGTCTCGAGCTGCGTCTCCGCCCGGTACCTGGCGACGAGGTTGCCGATCCGGTTCGCCAGCAGCGAGTAGCGGTCGGCCCCCGACCGCTTCCGGAGGTAGTCGCTCACACCGGCCGAGATGGCCTCGCTTGCGACCTCCTCGCTCCCCTTCCCCGTGAACAGGATGAACGGGAGGTCGGGATACTGCTCCCGAACGATCTGGAGGAACTCGATGCCGTTCCGCCCGGGCATCTCGTAGTCGGAGACGATGCAGTCGAACGACTCGGCGGCGAGCCGTTCGACGCCCTCGCTCGCGCTGGTGGCCGTCACCACCGTCAGCTCGGGCTCCTCCCGCTCGAGGGACGCCCCGACCATCTCCGCGAAATCGGGCTCGTCGTCCACGTGAAGCACCCGCACCCCCCGGGTCATAGCCCCGTTATGGACAGAGCCGTCAAATGAGTTGTGTTAACACGAGACGCGAGCGCCGTCCCCGTCTTCGGGCGCCAGACATAGGCCCACGGCCGCACAAGGGCTCACCGATGGTCACGAAGGAGGCGTCGTGGGCGTACCGCGACGCGTTCGGGGAGGCGTTCGCGCGGACCTACTTCCGGCGGTACGGCCTGGGCGTCGTCTCCTCGGTCGGCATCGGCACCTATCTCGGCGACACCACGGACGAGGCCGACGACCGCTACGAGCGCGCCGTGCGCGAGGCCGTCGAGTCCGGCAGCAGCGTCGTGGACACGGCGGTCAACTACCGCGCCCAGCGCTCGGAGCGCGCGGTCGGTCGGGCCATCGAGGCCGCCGACGTGGACCGTGAGGCGCTGCTCGTCGCGACGAAGGGCGGGTTCGTCCCGTTCGACGGCGAGCGCCCCGAGGACGCGGCCGCGTACGTCCGCGAGGCGTGGTTCGAGCCCGACCACGCGAGCCCCGATGAGATGGTCCGTGGCAACTGCCTCGCGCCACGCTTCCTCGACCGGTCGCTGGACCTGTCGCTCGACAACCTGGGCCTCGACACGGTCGACCTGTACTACGTTCACAACCCCGAGACGCAGCTGGCGGAGCGCGACCGCGACGCGGTGTACGACCTGCTGGAGGACGCGTTCGTCCGACTGGAGGAGCGCCGGGAGGCGGGCGACATCCGCAACTACGGCATCGCGACGTGGGAGTGCTTCCGGGTCCCGCGGGGCCACCCGAAGTACCTCTCCCTGCCCGAGGTCGTCCGGCGCGCCCGGGCCGCGAGCGACCGCGCGGGGACGGGCGCGACCGGGTTCCGTGCGATCCAGCTCCCGTTCAACGTCCACATGGCCGACGCGTTCACGCGCGAGGCCCACGAGGGGCCCGAAGGCCCACAGAGCGCGCTGTCGTTCGCCCACGAGGCCGGGCTGAACGTCTTCGCCAGCGCGCCGCTGAAGCAGGGCGCCCTCGCCCGCGAGGGTGCCATCCCCGAGGATGTCGCCGCGCGGCTGTCCGGCGAGACCCCCGCCCAGCGGGCCATCAACTTCGCGCGGTCCGCGCCGGGCGTGACGGCGGCGCTCGTCGGAACCGGCAGCCCCGAGCACGTCGAGGAGAACGTCGGGGCCGGCCGTCACGAGCCGCTCGGCGCCGACGCGTTCGACGCCACGTTCGAGTGACCGGCAGCGCCTCGTCCCTCTCGGGCCTGAACGACCAGACAGTCGAGTCAGCGTGCCACGCCCCGGTTCGTGGCGGGTTCGTCGTCCGCGGCCGCAAGCCCCATACGACCGCACATCCTACCGACGTGCAATGAGGGAACGGGCGGCGACGGTGCTGGTGGCGGCGCTTCTGGTCCTCTCGGGCTGCACGCTGGGACCGGGGGGGCCGAGTGTCGACCCCGGGGACGCCGACCCGACCTGGGCCGGCGATCCGGACAACCCGTACCGACAGGGGGAACTCGTCGTGGCGGTGGTCCCGCCGGCCGACGGCGACCGTGACTTCACGCCGCTCGTCCGGCAGGCGCTGGACTACTGGGAGGCCAACAGCGAGCAGTACGCGGGCTACCCCATCGACTACCGCCTGGCGCCGGACGCCGCTGACCCCGACCTCCGCATCGAGTTCGTCGGCTCCGTCGACCAGTGCGGCACCGAGGAGCACGCCGCGGGCTGTGCGCCTGTCATCACGGAGCCGGGCCAGTTCGACCCGCCCGTCGACGTGCGCATCCGGACGGGGTTCTCGGACGACTCGACCGTCCAGGTGCTGAAACACGAGCTCGGGCACACCCTCGGCCTGAACCACGGGGACGCTCCGGCCGACGTGATGCAGGCGGAGTCGACGCTGACGACGCCGCCACAGCGCAACGCCAGCGAGCGGGCGCTCCCCTGGCAGTCGGAGACGCTGTCGGTGTACGTCGACATGTCGGCGCTCCCCGCGAGCGAGCGTGACGAGGCCCGGCGGCAGGTCGACGGGGCCCTGGGCTACTTCGCCGACGGTGCTGAGGGGACGGTCCCGGAGAACGTCAGCTTCGTCCGGACGGAGAACCGCTCGGCGGCGGACATCACGGTCCGCGCGACCGAGACCTCCGAGTGCAGCACCGCCTCGGGGTCGTGCGGCTACATCCTCGGGACCGACCCGGACGGCGACGGCGCCCGCGAGTGGTACACGCGCCTGGAGATCACCGTCACCGACCTCGACACGAAAGCCATCGGCTGGCACGTCGGCCGCTGGCTCGGCGTCGGCTTCGGCCTGGAGGGCGAGGAGTACCCCGAACCGCTCCGCGAGAGCGCCTCCTATCAGGAGCGCCGGAGCGACTGGTGGGAATGACGCTACAACTCCCGTGATCGTGCGGTAATCTCGGACCTCTGGATTCTATTCCTGGTTTTTCTGCGATATCTCTGTGTCTGGTGGGCCCTGCGGTGCTTCCCAGGTGGCCGGGGCACCGACAATCAAGTGCGTCGCGGTCGCCAGCCAGCAGTATGGCAGTCGGAATCATCGGTGGCAGCGGGGTGTACGAGGCCCTCGACCTCGAGCAGGAGGCGACCCAGTACGTGGACACGCCGTTCGGCGACCCGAGCGGTCGGCTCACGGTCGGTGAGCTGGCCGGCGAGGAGGTCGTCTTCCTGCCCCGGCACGGGCGCAATCACTCGCTCTCCCCGACGGAGGTGCCGTACCGCGCGAACATCCACGCGCTGAAGCAGGTCGGCGTCGACCGCGTGCTGTCGACGAACGCCGTCGGGAGCCTCCGCGAGGACCTGCCCCCCCGGACGCTGGTGGTGCCGGACCAGTACTTCGACCGGACGAAACACCGGCCGATGAGCTTCTTCGGCGACGGCGTCGTCGCCCACCTCCCGATGGCCGAGCCGTACTGCCCGCACACCCGCGAGCACCTCGTCGAGAGCGGCGACGCGACCGACGCCACGGTCGAGGCCGGCGGCACCTACGTCTGCATCGAGGGGCCGCAGTTCTCCACCCGCGCGGAGAGCGAGTTCTACCGCGCCAACGACTGGGACGTCATCGGGATGACGACCGTCCCGGAGGCGAACCTCGCGCGGGAGGCCGAACTCTGCTACGCCACGCTCACGGGCGTCACCGACTACGACGTCTGGCGCGACGCGGAGGTGACCCTGGGCGAGGTCCAGGAGAATGCCGCGGCCAACGAGGCCGCCATCAACGCGGTCCTCGAGCGGGCCATCCGGAACCTCCCCGAGGAGCGCGACTGCGACTGCGGCTCGGCGCTCGCCGGCGCAATCAACACCCCGCCCGAGGCCATCCCGGTCGAGAAGCGCGAGCCGCTTGACCTGCTGCTGGGTGACTACCTGAACGACCCGGACGCCGAGGAGTACTGACCGCTTCGGGCGCCGGCGGTCGGACGCGCCTGCACGCCGCCCGCCGGGGAGACCAACGACTAAGCCCCGGCGGCCGCCGATGGGTGCATGGACCCGACCCGACAGCTCCACCTCGCCGAGGCGACCGGCTGGCGTCGCGGCCTCTACGAGGACGTGATGGCCACGTTCCGCGCGTCCATCGTCAACAGCATCTGGCGGACGCTGGTCGCGAACCGGCCGTGCGCCGCCCGCCACCTCTGGACCGCGGTGAAGCCGACGTTCCAGACCCGCGCCTTCGCGGACTTCTCCGTGCGCTACCGCGACGACGTGCTCGCCGCGCTGGAAACGGCCGACGAGGGTTCTAGCACCGAGTCCCCGACGCTCCCCGCGTACGACTCCGGCGACGTCGACCTGTCGCCGGCGGCCTTCGCGGCGCTCCGGGGACAGCTGGCGACCTTCGACATCGTCGCCCCCCGCCTGGCCGCCCTGTTCGCGGTCTGCGACCGCGCGCTCTCCGAGGGGTTCGACGGCGCCCGCGAGGGCCATGCCGCCACCGCGCCCGCACCGGAGTGGCTCGACGCCGACCGCGGCGCCCGGGTGACGGTCATCGACAGCGACGCGGCACGGGAGGCCGCACCCGACACCGTCGAGGCCATCGAGGAGTATCACGCGACGGCGTTCCTTCCCTCCATCTACCGCTGTCTCGCGCAGTGGCCGTCGTATCTGGAGACGGTCTGGGCGGACACGGCGCCGCTGCGCGAGGTTGACGGGGACGCGGGCTTCGACGCCGCCCGGCAGGCCGCCGACGAGGTCGTCGCGTCGTTCGCCGAGCGTCCACCCGTCCCGGTCGCGGTCACGACCGACGGCCTCGCGGCGGCGGGCGTCGCGGACCCCGACGACGCGCTGGCGGACCTCCGGAACACGTTCGCCGCGTTCGCCGCCGGGGCGAGCGGGGTGCTCCCGTTCCTGCACGCGTACGCGGCGACCGTCGACGCGACCGGGGAGCGCGGCTGGCGGCTGGCCGACTGACAGCCGACGGGCGTCAGAGGCCGGCGTAGATCCCTCCGAGCCCGGCGAGAAGTCGCGAGGCGAGGAACACGAGGCCGAGCGCCGCCATCGTCCGGCCGGCCTGTGGCCACCAGTCGCGCCCCTCGATGGCCAGTACGAGGCCGAGTATCAGGAACAGGGCGCCGAACTGCGCCGTGTCGAAGTAGACGAGGAAGCGTTCGACGACGAGCAACACGAGCCCGAGAGAGGCACCACGCGCGGCCGGCGTGGCGGTGACGACATCGGGGATGGACTCCGCGGTGACTCGTTCCATGCCACGGCCGAGTGGCCCCTGGGACTAAACGGCGGCCATAGCACAAAGAGCAGTTTCGCCGTCCGTGCTCAGTCCGCGACCGCTTCCTCGGTCCCCTCCACCGCCGCGGGGTCCTGCACCCAGAGGTCGCCGAACGTCTCGTCCTGTTCGAGGCGGACCTGGCCGCGGTGGGCGAGGAAGAGCAGGCCCAGGAACGTCTGGACCGTGCTGCCGCCGGCCTCCCGGACCTCCGTGAACAGGACCTCCGCGCGGCCCTGGTCGTACTGCTCCCGCAGCGCGGTGTAGACGTCCGTGATGACGTCCTCCATGTGCTCGTCGTGGGCGGTCCCGGTCACGTCGTCGACCGTCGGCTCCTCGTCCATCCGGAAGTCGTCGCCCGCCCGATAATCGAGCGTCTGCGTGCCGCGGCTGTAGCCGCTGGGCGAGCCGCTGGTGTCGTACGTTCGGGACTCCTTCCACCGGGACTCGCGTTCGCGCTCGCGGAGTTCGCGGACCAGCTGGTCCAGCGTCTGTGGCATCCCGCGGGCGTTCTTGCGCTCCAGCCGGCGCTCCATCTCCTCTTCGAGGCCGGCGATGGGGTCGACCGACGGGTCGCCCGCCGCCCCCTCCGGGTCGGCCGGCCCGTCCTCCCAGGCGACCTCCCAGGGCTCGCGGGGGTCCTCCTCCCACGCGTCGTCCTCGTCGTCGGTCAGCATCGCGTCGCTCTTCATCCGCAGCAGGACGCTCGCGTAGAACAGCGCCCGCCCGCCCGTCCGGAGGTCGGCCCCGTCCAGCCGGTCGAGGAAGGCGTCCGTGACGGTCACGATGTCGATGTCCCAGGGGTCGATGCGGTCCTCGTCCGCGAGCTGGACCAGCAACTCGACCGGCTCGACGGCGTCGTCGTCGCCCACGTCGCTCTCGTCGACCGCCTCGACCTCGTCGGCGACGGAGAAGCCCGCAAAGCCCGTGTCGGGCTCGCCGTCGTCATGGTCGTCGGGGCCCAGGCCGGGCACGTCGACCGACGGCTCGCCCGGTTCCGCCGAGCCGTCCGGCTCGGCCGCGTCGTGCCCGTCCTCGCCCCCGTCGCCCTCGCCGGGGCGGGTCCGGTCCTCGTGGCCCGCGATGTTCAGCGGGATGTCGTCGTCATCGCTCATCGCGAGACACCCCCGCGCGGGTCGGCGTCAGTCATCCGCGACCACCTCCTCGTCGGCGTCGGGCCCCTCCTCCGAGAGGTCGATGCCGGTGACGGCCGAGACGTTGTCGTCCTGCATCATCACGCCGATGGCACGCTCGGAGCGCTCGAGGAGGGCGGCGCGGTGCGAGACGACGATGAACTGCGCGTCGCCCGCGAGCTCGTCGACCATCTCCCCGACCATCTCCGCGTTCGCGGCGTCGAGGAAGGCGTCGACCTCGTCCAGCGCGTAGAACGGCGCCGGGTTGTACCGCTGGATGGCGAAGATGAAGGCGAGCGCAGTAAGGGACTTCTCGCCGCCGGACATGGCGGCGAGGCGCTGGACCGGCTTGTCCCCGGGCTGGGCCTTCATCGTCAGGCCGCCGTCGAACGGGTCCTCGCGGTCCTCCAGGTGGAGCTCGCCGGAGCCGTCCGAGAGCTTCGCGAAGATGCGCTGGAAGTGGTCGTTGATGCCCTCGTAGGCCTCCATGAACACCTCGCGCTTGCGCTCCTCGTAGGACTCGATGCGCTCGCGGATGCCGTCGGCCTCCTCCTGCAGGGTCGCGCGCTTCTCCTGGAGGTCGTCGAGGTCCTCGGCCACGGCGTCGTACTGGTCGATGGCGCGCATGTTGACCGGCTCCAGCTCGGCCATCCGGTTCTCGAGCTTCGTGATCTGGCCCTTGACGAAGCCGTGGTCGGGGATCTCCTCGGGGTCGTAGTCGCCGACCTCCTCGGCCAGCTCGTCGACCTCCCACTCGAGTCGCTCGGCCTCGCCCTCCAGCTCCGAGAGGTCGGACTCGACGCTCGAGACGGCGTCCTTCTGCTCGTCACGTGCCTGCCGGGCCTCGCGGAGGTCCTCCTTCAGCTCCTCGCGCTCGCCCTTCAGGTCGGCCAGCTCCGCCTCGAGCTCGGCGACCGCCTCCTCCTTCTCCTCGAGCAGGTCCTCCTGCTCGTCGATCTCGGCCTCCAGCTCCTCGACGGCCGCCTCGGCCTCGGCCTTCCGGTTCTGGGCGTCCTCGATGGTGTCGTGGAGGTCGTCGATCTCGTTCTCCGCGTACTGCTTCTCCAGCTGGAGCTGGTTCAGCTCGCCGTCGATGTCGTCCATCCGGCCCTCGAGATCGTCGATCTCCTCGCGGAGTTCGTCGGCCTCGGCGTTCAGCTCGGCGATCTCGGACTCCTCGAGCTCGGTCTCCAGCTCCGTGATGTCGGCCTGCACCGACTCGATCTCGTCGGTCTTCCCGGCGATCTCGGCCTCCAGCTCGTCCATCTCCTCGGAGACGGCCTCGCGCTGGTCCTCGATGTCCGCGAGTTCGGATTCGAGGCGCTCGACGCGAGACTCGGTGTCGGCGATCTCGCCCTCGACGCGGTCGATCTCGTTCTCGACGTCGCGGACCTGCTCGGCGGCGTTGGACTGCCGGTCGCGGGCGTCCTCGAGCCGGTCCTCCACGTCGCGGATCTCCTCGCGGAGGTCGCGGCGCTGGTCCTCGAGGTCGTTGATGCGCTCGGCGACCCGCTCGATGCGGCCCTTGCCGCTCTTGGTGAACGAGTAGCGCGACCCCGACGAGGAGCCGCCGGTCATCGCGCCGCTCTTCTCGACCAGTTCGCCGTCGAGCGTGACGAGCCGGTACTGGCCCATCAGGTCGCGGGCGGTCTCGATGTCCTCGACGACGAGCGTGTCGCCCAGCACGTACGAGAAGACGCCCGAGTAGTGCGCGTCGAAGTCGACGAGGTTGTACGCGAAGTCGACGACGCCCGGCTGGTCCGGCGCGCTCGGGAGCGAGCGGTCGTCCATCTGGTTGATGGGGAGGAAGGTCGCCCGGCCCGCGCCCCGTGATTTCAGGTGCTCGATGCCGCGCTGCCCGACGCCGTCGTCGTCGACGACGACGTGTGCGAGCCGCCCACCGGCCGCCGTCTCGCAGGCCGTGGCGTACTCGCCGGGGACGCCGCCGAGTTGCCCGACGGTCCCGTGGACGCCGTCCATGTCGGCGTTGAGGATGGTCGTCACCGCACGGCCGTAGGACTGGTCGCCGCTCTGTCCGGCGTTGGCCTCCAGCTCGGCGTACTCGGACTGCTTGGCCTTGATCTCGTCCTCGACGTCGTCGAGGTCGTCGGTCAGCGAGCGCTTCTCGGCCTTGAGGTCCTCGACGACCTCGGTGATGGTCTCGCGGTTCTTCTCGGCCTTCTCGCGCTCGGTCTCGAGGTCCGACAGCTCGGCCCGCAGCTCGGGCAGGTCGGCCTCGGCTTCCTCGATGGCCTCGCGCTTCTCGCGCTCCTCGTTCGAGCGCCGGCGCGCCTCGTCGGTGAGGCGGTCCTGCTCGCGCTGGAGCTCGTTCTTCTCGTCCTTCAGCTCGTCCAGCTCCTCGCGCTTCGTGGCGAGGTTCTCGCGGAGCTCGTCGTACTCCGTGTCGATGGCCTCGATCTCGGCCTCGACCTCCGCCAGCGATTCCTGCTTCTCGACCTTGTCGGCCTTCAGCGAGGACTTCTTCACCTTCCGCTGGCGGATGTCCGCCTCCAGCTCGTCGACCTCCTCGTTCTTCCGGTCGATCTTGACGAACGCCTGCCGGCGCTCGTTCTCGGCGGCCTCGATGCGCTCCTCGGCGTTGCCGATCTTGTCCTCCAGCCGCGAGATCTCGCCCTTGATCTCCTCCATCTCGCGCTTGATGGCGAGCTGCTCGTCCTCGCCCTTGCGCTCGATCTCGCGGTTGAGCTCCGCGAGCTCGTCCTCCAGCCGCGTGACGCGCCCCTGCCGGTTGTCGAGTTCCTCGCGCAGCTCCGCGAGTTCCGCCTCGGTCTCCTCGATGGCCTCGCGCGTCTCCTCCAGGTCCGTCCGTTTCGTCTCGAGTTCGGCGGCCTTCAGGTGACCCTCGTACTCGGCCTTCTCCTCCTTGAGGTCGCGGTACTGGAGCGCGGTCTCGCGCTCGTCCTCGAGTTCCTCGAGGCGCTTCTCCTTCTCCTCGATGCGGAGGTCGGCCTCCTCGATGCGGTCCTGGACGGTCTCCAGCTCGTCGAAGGCGTCTGCCTTCTTGGCGTCGAACTCGGCGACGCCGGCGATCTCGTCGATGATCTCCCGCCGTCGACCGGCGGTCATCGTGATGATCTCGGTCACGTCGCCCTGCATCACGACGTTGTACCCCTCGGGCGTGACACCGGCCTGCGCGAGCAGGTCGCGGATGTCGGAGAGGTTGACCGAGCGGCCGTTGAGGTAGTAGTACGAGTAGTAGGTGTCCTCGTCGGTCTGCTTGACCCGGCGGCGGATGGAGATCTCCTCGACGTCGCCGACGTCCTCGGTGCCGGCGGCGCTGACGACCTGCGACCGTTCGAGCGTGCGGTCCTCGTTGGCGAGGATGACCTCGACGGAGGCCTCGCGCTCGCCCGTGAAGTCGTCGCTCTCGTCGTCGTGGCCGGGGTTGTAGATCAGGTCGGTGAGCTTGTCGGCGCGGATGCCCGAGGTCCGGGCGAGTCCCAGCGCGAACAGGACGGCGTCGATGATGTTCGACTTGCCCGAGCCGTTCGGGCCGCTGATGGTTGTGAAGTCCTGGTAGAACGGGATGCGCGTCTTCCGGCCGAAGCTCTTGAAGTCGTCCAGTACGAGCTCTTTGATGTGCATGTGGGGCGCTCGTGGCCCCGCGTTCAGGCGACGATGATGTCGTCCGACGCGGAGTCTTCGTCCGCCTCCTCGCTCGCCTCGTTCTTATCGCCATCGGCCGACTCGACTGCTTCGTCGACCTTCTCCTGTGGGGCCTCCCGGCCGTTCTCCATGCTCGGCTGGGTTCCGGTCGGCTCGGGGGCCATGATGTCGCTGCCCTCCGGTTCGGGCTCCACCGCGGCCTCCAGATGCTGGATGCGCTCCTTGCACTCGACGAGTTCGTCCGTCAGGCCGTCGACGGTCGCCTCCAGCGAGCGCACCTTCGCCTCTAACTCCTCGACCCGGTTGCCGGTCATACGACCACGACATCGCCGCCGACCCTTAAACCTGCGTCAGACACCCACACCGTGTCTGACGCGCGTCTGCCGCGCCGATCCCCCGGCGGGCGGTGGCGTCCGGCCTGTCACCCGCCGGACCCCTCCGGCCAGAACGACTTTCCGCCACTCGTGCGACCATCTGCCAATGTTCGGCGACCAGGAGCGCGTGACCGTCCGCGAGCTGATGACCGAGGACCCACAGGAGGTCCACCCGGCCGCCGAGGTGGCCGACGTGCGGGAGTGGCTCGACGAGAAGGGGTACACGGCGGCGCCGCTGGCCCGCGACGAGCCCCCGTTCATGTACGTCACCCGCGAGGCGCTCGCCGAGGCGTCGGCCGCGGCCATCGACGAGCCCGTCTACGAGCACGCCGACCGCTTCGGGCTGGACGACCTCGTGGCGCCGGATCTGGGGTTCGAGGGACTGCTGCGTGAACTGGCGGACCGCCCGTTCTATTTCGTCGGCTGGCACGGCCGCGTCGAGGGCATCGTCACCCGCGCGGACCTGAACAAGCCCGCCGCGCACGCCTTCCTCTACACCCGCGTCGGGGAACTGGAGATGCGCCTGCGCGACCTGCTGGACGCCGAGACCTCCTGGCAGGGGGCGCTCTCGATGCTCCAGCGGGAGGGCCACGGCGAGGAGACCGAGTACGACGCCGTGCTGGAGGAGTACGAGGCCCACGCCGACTCGGATCTGCAGCTCCGCGAGATCGACTACACCACCTTCTGGCAGCTCACGCAGGCCGTCCGCGAGGAGGACGGGGCGGTCGAGCACCTCCCCTTCGAGGACGGCGACGCCGCGGCCGACGCGCTGAACGAGGTCCGCGAACTCCGGAACCACGTCGCCCACTACGGCAACGTCGTCCACAACCTCGACGCCGACACGCTGGCTTCGGGTCGGAACGTCCACGAACTGGAGGGGACCTACGCCGACATCGAGGCCATGCTGGATGCGCTGCGGGAGTGGGCCGACCACGAGACCGGCCGGCGGCCCGTGGGTGCGGTGCCCGAGGAGTGAGTCGACCTCCGGGCGTCGCTGCCCCCGGCGGTAGACGGGGCGCGACGCTCGTGCGTCTCGGGGCACAGCCCCCGCAGGGCCGCGCTCGTCGGTCGGACGGAGTCGAGCCCCCGTCCCGCGCACCGAAATGCGGGTCGGTAGGGCACCGACTCCGTGAGTCTGGGTAGATATGCTCCATCTATGTTATATACTTACTCGACGTATAATCTCAATAATGTACGAATCACGTCGCACGAATGTCGAACCGGTGGCCACGACGGACCGTCCCCGGCTGCCGACGCGCCGGGCGGTCCTCGCGGCGGGCGGGGCGGTCGCGCTCGGCGGGCTCGCGGGCTGTACGTCGCTCGACGGGCTGCTCGACCGGGCCAGCGAGGAGGCGGTGGCCAACCGGGCCGCCTCGCCGGCCGCGTTCTATGTCGGTGACGAGGTCGACGGTGTGACGGCGTCCCGGAGCGGGCCGGTCGACGTGCGGTTCGTCCCGCCGACGCTGCGCGCGGAGTCGCGGCAGATCGAGATCGAGGGCTGGAGTACCAGCACGACCACGAAGGCGCAGGACTACAACTCCTCGCGCTCGAACAAGCCGCGGTCCATCTGGGTGCCCGACCCTCTCGACGATGACGACGACGGCGACGGCATCCTGGACCTCGTGGCCACGCTGGACGCCGAGCGGGCGCTGGTGGTCTACGCCAGCGCGGCCCTCGCCGCCGTGGACGAGCGGGCGAGCGACGGGATAAACGACCCGTTCGACGGCTTCACCAAGATATCGGAGCGGGCCGGAAGGGCCCTCGATGGGTGCCGGACCGACAGGTGCAGAACCGTCGCCGAGAACCTCGCCACGCAGGCGGACCTCGTGGGCGATGCGCGGGATGCCGTGGCCGCCGGCGAGTGGGACCGGGCGAGCGGGTCGCTCCGGCAGGCCCGCCGCATCGCGCAGGGCGACATCGAGGGCATCCTCGACGACCTCGACAGCGACGGCGACGGCATCCTCGACGCCGCGGCACCGCTCTTCGACAACCTCGAGATCCGTGGTCGGGCAGCCACCATCGCCGAGCACTTCGTCGTCAGCCTCCCCGACGCCCGCGTGCGGGGCGGCGGCCCGGCGCTGGCCGACGAGCTCACGCCCCAGCGCGTGGTGGACTACTTCCTGGGCGAGAAGGACGCCGACCGCTGTGGGGAGGGCGAGGACGGCGTCGCGGTCCACCGTGACCTCTCATGCCGCGACCTGCTGACGGCGCGACTCGACGAGGCGAAGGCGAAACAGCGCCACGTCGCGGCTTTCGAGACCGCCGGTGGGGTCGTCGTCACCGGGGCGACGCCCGCCGCCGAGGGCGCGGCACCCATGCTGTGGATCGCGCCGGACAACACCGTCTCGCCGGTCGACTCGCTCGACTCGTGGGCGAAGGAGGTGACCGTCGGCGAGGTGACGGTCTCGTCGGCGCTCGTCTGTCCCGCCGTCGCGACCCCACCGGACTGCCCGTGCCCGATGCCCGTACTGTTCCACGTGCGGCGGATCCGCCACGAGGACCAGTTGCTGTACGTCGGGGGGTGGACCATCGACGACGGCGCGCTCTACGAGAACAGCGCGACGCTCCTGACCGCCGACGGCCCGAACTTCGTCGTCGGCGTCTCGCGCTCGGATATCGAGGAGGGCGGGGTCAGGTTCAAGCAGGGCAACGACACGATTGTCCGGAAGAAGCCCGGCCGGACGACGTACGCCAACATCACCCTGAGTGCGCCATACGACGCCGACGACGAGTACCTCCCCGCCGATGCGCCGCCGGTCTGCAGGGACGGCGGCGCGTACTGCTACGACGTCCAGTCCGTAGAGGCGTTCGCCAGACACGCGACCGGCGGCTGTCCCGGCGAGGAGGGCGACGCCCCCGCGTGGTCGGTCGCCACGGCGCTCGACGCGCCGGTCCTGCACCTCGTCGGGGCCGCGGACGCGTCGAACGACGTGAAGTTCAAGGCCGGCGCGGAGCTGTCGAAGGCGGTCAACTGAGCGCGGCGGCCGTCGTGCCGTGCGCGAGTCACAGGAACGGCCGCAAACATCTACCGAGAGGTTCTGTTTGAGTATTTGTAATTTATTTTAGAAAATTGCATTTGGGGCACTGTCTAGTTAGCGCAGATTGAGGAACGAGCAGGTCGTTGAGTGTCTTGCCTAGAGATGCTCGCAGACCTGCTCGAGAACGATTACAACGGCGACTTAGATGAATATTGGGAGCGTGAGCGGACGGCGACGCCCGTCAGGGCGTTCGCCGTCCGGCTTCACGCGACCGGTTGTTCACTCAGAGAAACAGAAGCGATTCTTGCGTCTCTCGGTGTGGAGCGTTCGCATCAGGCGATCTTTCAGTGGGTACATCGGCTGACTGACAGCAGTCCAGACCCGCCGACGGCTTCGCCGTCGCGGGTCGCGGTTGACGAGACTGCTGTCCGGATCAATGGCGACCTGTGTTGGGTGTACGCTGCAATCGACCTTGATACAAAGCTGATTCTGGATGCCCAGATTTTCAAGCGTCACGGCACCGATCCAGCGGCTGCGTTCCTCCACCGACTCCGTGAAAATCACGACTGCGCGAATACCACGTTTTTGACTGACTCGTTCGGCTATCGGACTGCCCTCAATCGATTAGGGCTGAGCGGTCGGGTGGACTACACCGACCGAAACCTCATCGAAAAGTGGTTTCACACCCTCAAGCAGCGCATCGACCGCTTCCATCACTCGTGGGTCGGCAGTCGGCGGAGCGTCCGCCGTTGGATTTCTCACTACGTGCAATACTACAACGAACAACGACCGCACCAATCGCTCGACGGACGAACGCCAGCTGAGGAGGTGCTAAACTAGACAGTGCCGCATTTGGTTTTGGGTATCTGTTCTGGCATTTCACCTCCAATATCTCGTCGAGACGCCAATCGGCCCGCCGTTCGCGTCGACCCGGTCCTCGAACTGCCGGCGGTACGGGGTGAACTGCGCCCGCTCGGGCGTCCCTGGTCCCGGCTCTGCTGCCGGGGTCAGTACAGGAGCGCCTCGCTCGCCTCCACCATGTACAGCGTCCGTGCCGCGATATTGACCGCATGGTCGCCGACGCGCTCGATGTCCCGCACCGTCACCAGCAGCCGGCGGACGCCGGCCAGCAGGTCGTCGTCGACGGCTCGCTCGACGTCGCGGCCGACGAGGTCCTCGATGACGAGTTGCCCGACACGCTCGCAGAGGCCGTCGAGCTCGTCGTCCTGGTCGGCGACCGCGCGACACAGGTCCGGGGCGCCGGCCTCGTAGGCGTCGATGGCGCGCTCGATCATCTCCGCGGCGATGTGGGTGAGGTCGTCGACGTTCAGCTCCGGGAGGTAGTCCTCGCGCTTCTCGAGGGCGCGCTCGGCGAGGTTGACCGCGAGGTCGCCGATGCGCTCGATGTCGGTGAGGATCTTGAACGAGGAGGCGACGAAGCGCAGGTCGCCCGCCACCGGCTGCTGGAGGGCGAACAGGTCGATACAGCGGGCCTCGAGTTCCAGGTAGCGCTCGTTGACCGTCTCGTCGGCCTCGATGACGGCCCGGGCGGCCGCCGTGTCGCTCTCGGCGAGCGCATCGGCCGCGCGTTCGAACTGGTCGAGTACCGTCCGGCCCAGCTCGACGATGTCGGCGCGGAGGTCGTCGAGCTCGGCCTGGAACGCCTCGCGAGCCACGCTATCCGAACTTGCCGGTGATGTAGTCCTCGACGCGCTGGCTCTCCGGGTTCTCGAAGATCTGGTCCGTGTCGCCGTACTCGACCAGGTAGCCACCGGTCAGGAAGACGGCCGTCTGGTCGGAGATGCGGGCGGCCTGCTGCATGTTGTGCGTGACGACGACGACCGTGTACTCCTCGGAGAGCTCCTCGATGAGGTCCTCGATCTTCGAGGTGGCGATGGGGTCCAGCGCGGACGCCGGCTCGTCCATCAGGAGGACCTCGGGGTCGGTGGCGAGCGCGCGGGCGATGCAGAGGCGCTGCTGCTGGCCGCCTGAGAGGCCGAGCGCGTTGTCGTCGAGGCGGTCCTTCACCTCGTCCCAGAGCGCGGCCTGCTTCAGCGACTTCTCGACCAGCGCCTCCTCCGCCTCGCGGTCGTCGCGACCGGTGAGGCGGGCAAGCAGGCCCGTGTCGATGTCGCCGTGCTTGCGCGGCCCGTAGGAGACGTTGTCGCGGATGGATTTGGGGAACGGGTTCGGGGACTGGAACACCATCCCGACGCGCTTGCGCAACTCGACGAGATTGGCGTTCTCGGAGTAGATGTTCTGGCCGTCCAGCTCGACGGCGCCGTCGACGTTCGCTGCGCGGATGCGGTCGTTCATCCGGTTGAGACACCGGAGGAACGTCGACTTCCCACAGCCCGACGGCCCGATGAGCGCGGTGACGCTGTTCTCAGGGATCTCCATCGAGATGTCCTTCAGGGCGTGGTCGTCCCCGTAGTGGACGTTGAGGTCCTCCGTGCGCATCTTGGCGCGGCCGTCGAACTCGTACTCGACCCACTCGTCGCGGAGCTCCTCCTGGGTCTCGCCCTCGACGGTGGTGCCGGTGGTGCTGGCCGAGATGGACGTGCCGACGTCCGCGCCGGTGGTGCTCTCGGCTGCTGATTCGGTCTCCGCTTCTGTCTCCGTGTCTGTCTCTGTGACTGAGTCGCTCATGCGCGTAGCTGCCTCCTGAAGTAGTTCCGGGTGACGATGCCGATCGCGTAGAAGCTCAGCACGACCATCAGCAGCACCAGCGCCGTCGCCCACGGGTCGATGCGGGCGTTCGGCCCGGCGCCGACACCCGCGGTGATGAGCGCGAACAGCTGGTACGGCAGCGCGCTGGAGGCCTCCAGCAGTGCCGGGTTCGAGATGAACGGCGGACTGGCCGTGAACTGGAAGCCCTGCAGCACCCGCGGATACGTCTGCGGGAACGGCGACTTCGTCGACGAGGTGACCAGCAGGATGGGCGCCGTCTCGCCGGCGATGCGGCCGACGCCGAGGATGACCCCCGTTGCGACGCCGGGCAGCGCGGCCGGGAGCACGACGCTCCGGATGGTCTGCCACTGGGTCACGCCCAGCGCGGCGCTGGCGTCCCGGTAGGCGTCCGGGACGGACTTCAGCGACTCACGGGCCGTGATGATGACCAGCGGGAGCATCATGAAGCCGAGAACGAGTTGGCCGGCCAGCAGCGACTGCTTGTTGCCAAAGCGCGGGATGAAGAAGGCCAGCCCGAACAGGCCGTAGACGATACTGGGCGTGCTCCAGAGCCCGTTCGTGGCCGTCTCCACGAGCTGGGTGAACCGCCCCCGCTCGGCGTACTCGGTGAGGAACACCGCCGAGCCGACGCCGATGGGGACCGACAGGAGCATCGCCCCGATGACGAGCCAGATCGTGCCGATGATGGCCGGCAGGATGCCGTTGATGCCCCGAAGCCCCACCCCGCGCATCACGAACGGCACGTCGATGGGGAGCGCGAACAGGCCGAACAGCTGTGGGCCGACGCCGAGACCGACCTCGAGACCGCGGACGACGCCGTCGGCCCCCCGGAGGACGATGAAGCCGATGAGGACGATCAGGACGGCGATCATCGCCATGGCGTTCAGGCTCGCGAGCAGGAAGGCACCGTCCTGTCGTCCGCGGGCACCGAAGCCGGCCCGGGCCTTCGCCGCGGCCCAGGTGATCAGCAGGCCGACGACGATGGACAGGCCGGGCACGACGACGCCGGCCGGGAACGTCGGTTCCCAGTCGCCGCCGAGGACCCACTCCCACTGTGGCCCGATGACGCCCGTCACGACGACCGCCCCGACGACCACCGCCAGCGTGCCGGTCGTCAGCGTCGAGCCGAGGTCCTCGCGGGGGAGTGCGGTGGCCGCGAACGTCCCGACCGCGCCCACAATCGAGGGGACGATCCAGAACAGCCCCAGCGGCCCGTTCAGCCCGACCGTCTGCGAGAGCGTCAGCCCGAACGCGGTGAAGCCGATGAGCCCGAACGCGATGCCGGTGGTGACACCGGCGCTGGCGCTGGGCTCCGTTGCGGTGTAGCCCAGTCGGGAGGCCACACCGAGCGCGACGACCGCGCCCCCACCCAGCAGCATGAGCAGGCCGTACCAGTCGTGCAACAGTGCGGGACCGAGCGGGTTCGCGGGCTGGACGACCTCGAAGAGGCCGACCCAGCCCAGCACGAACAGCAGGACGCCCACGCCCGTGGTGGCCGCGGCGGCCCCCTCGGCCAGCGTCGAGTCCTCCCGGACCAGTTCCGTCTCGGTGTCGGTGATGCTGCTCATCTCAGACCTCCCCCTCCAGTTTGCGGCGCATCCGCGCCTCGATCCGCTGTGACGCGACCGAGAGGATCATCACGATGACGAACAGCAGGACCCCGGCGGCGAACAGCGCACTGAGCTGGTTCGCCCGCCCGACGGCGACGCCGTACTGGCTGGCGATGAGACTGGTCAGCGTGGCGGTGTTGTCGAACACGTCCGGCAGCGGCTGGGCGAAGTTCCGGGGGATGTTCCCGAGGATGACCGTCGCGGCCATCGTCTCGCCGATGGCCCGGCCGACGCCCAGGATGACCCCAGCCGATACCCCGGAGAACGCCGCCGGCAGGGTGATGCCCTTCATGGTCTGCCAGTCGGTCGCGCCCAGCGCCAGCGAGCCGCTCTTCATCGACTCCGGGATGGCGTTGATGGCGTCCTCGGAGACGGAGACGACCGTCGGGAGCGCCATCAGTCCGATCATCATGCCCGCGAGCAGGAGGGAGCCGAAGTTCGCGAGCGAGAACTTCACCTGGAAGTACTGGTTCAGGATGGCGAAGCCGATGAACCCGTAGACGATGGAGGGGATGCCGGCGAGGATCTCGATGCCGGGCTTGACGATGTCGCCCACGCGGTCGGGTGCGATCTCGCTGATGAACAGCGCGCCGGCGATACCGAGCGGGGCGGCGATGAGCATCGCGATGATGGTGGTCACGATGGTGCCGTGGACGGCGACAGCCAGGCCGTAGACGCCCTCGTTGACCGACCAGACGGGCGCCTCCGTGCGCAGGAGGATATCGAGCCCCATCAGCTCGAAGGCCTGGCGGGCTTCCAGGAACAGGAAGACGACGATGAGCGTCAGGATGAGGACCCCGAGCGTCGTCGCCAGGAGCATCAACCCGCGTGCGGTCTCCGCCTGGTGTCGGACCCAGCCGTAGGCGGCCACGCCGACGAACAGGAACAGGGGAACGGCCGACAGTCCCGTATTGAGCAGGAACGAAACGAACGCCAGGACGAGCAGGAGCGCACCACCCCCGACGACCGCCGCGGCTCCCGGCTCGATGTCACGCTCGCGCAGTTTCGTCTCCAGTCCGACGCTACCGAGCATCTGGTATCACGTTGATGGTTGAGGTGTTGTAGGTTACGCTTCGCCCGGTGCGCCGGACGTGAAGAACGAAGAGCCGCCCCCAGCCGAGAGGGGCCCCCGGTTCGCCCGGCGGGCGGGGAACGGGACCGTCAGTTCGTCGTCTCGGCCAGCTTCTTGCGCTCCTCCTCGCGGCGGCTCGGCGGGAGCTTGAAGTAGTTGTTCGGCTCGACGAAGTTCTTCTGCCCGTACTCGCTCAGGATCATCCGGATGAAGGCCGACTCCTTCTCGTCCGTGCCCTGCCACGTGTAGCAGTGGAGGTCACGCGAGAGCGGGTACCCCTTCGCGCCGAGGTTCTTGCCCAGCTCGTAGGTCGTGCCGTCCAGTTCCAGCGCGATGGGCGGGACCTCACCGTCGGGCTGGACGAACGCCAGCGCGATGTAGGCGATGGCGTTGTCGGAGTCCGCGACGGCGGTCTGGAGCTGCTGGTTCTGCCCGTAGCGGCCGTCCGTCCCGGGCATCGGCGCGTCCGGGTCACCGAGCAGGTTGAGGCGGAAGGCGGTGTCCGTCCCGGAGCCCTCGGCGCGGCCGAGCGCCTGGATCTCCTTGTCCGGGCCGTCGTAGCTGTCGATCTCCTGCCAGCTCTCGATCTCGCCCTTGTAGATCGCGGCGACCTGGTCGCCGGTCAGCTTCGTGACGCCGGCGTCGTAGATCTCCCGCGAGACGACGATCGGCTGGCCGTCGACGCCCACGACGTGGTCGATGAAGTCGTCGTAGGAGTCGCGCTCGGGCAGCTCGGCCTCGACGGGGGCCGAGGACTGACCGATGTCGACCTGGCCCTTCGAGACCTTCGAGACGCCGGTTCCGGAGTGGGAGAGGCCGACGCTCGTGGTGAACGGCGGGGCACCCTCTCGGGGCTCGAAGCCGTAGAGGCCCGCCCAGTAGTCTGCCATCGGCTTGTCCGTGTCGATCCCGTACTGGCCCGGACCCCAGTACTCCTTGTCGTCCGCGGGCGGGTTGGAGTTCCACACCGACCCCCCGTCGGACGTGATCGGGTAGACGGTCGAGGAACCGTCGGCGGTGAGCGGGGTGATGGGACCACTCCCACCGTCGCCACCGTCGCCGCCGTCGCCGCCGCCACCGTCGCCACCGTCACCCGTACAACCGGCGGCCATCGTGAGGGCCGCCGCGCCGGAGCCCAGGATGAACTTTCGTCGTGTCGCGCCGTCGAAGCGGTCGTCTTCTGGCATCACGCGAATCGGGGGATGCGATAGGTAAGTAGCCTACTATGATTACTACTTTCTTAACAGATTTCTATATAGTGGTGGTGATGGTACAGTGTCGCACTCCATGCCCGGGGGATGTACGCAGGGGGCCTCTTGTGGCCTTCTATCTGGGTTTAGCTGATGAACCTCCCGGCGTGTGCTGGCTCGGATGGGCAGCTCTCGGTGCGGGTGAACGGGATGTCTGACGCCCCGGAACTCCCCCGGTTCGCCCAGTTGACCGACCCATCAGGGGAAGTACGGGTATTAGGCGTGTTGTATATAGAGATGGATTAATTTATGGTGAGTGGGGTCCGAGCGCCGGCCATGGAGACGCGCAAGGTGCAGGTGACGGGCGGCTCGACGTTCACCGTCTCGCTCCCGAAGGACTGGGCGACCGAGAACGGGGTCAGCGGCGGGAGCGTCGTGGAGTTCCATCCCGAGGACGACGCGCTCCTCCTCACGCCGCGCCGGGAGGAGGAGAAGGTCGAGGGCACGCTGGACATCAGCGGGCTCGAGGAGCGGGACCTCATGCGCGCGGTCGTGACGATGTACGTCAGCGGGTTCGACATCATCACGCTGGAGTCCTCGCGCGTGACCGCGGCCCAGCGCCGCACCATCCGCGACGCCGTCCAGTCGCTGGTGGGACTGGAGGTCATCGGCGAGACCTCCGAGCGCGTGCGGCTGCAGGACCTGCTCGACTCCTCGGAGCTGTCGCTGCACAACGCCATCACCCGGATGCGGCTCGTCTCCGTGACGATGCTGGCCGACAGCGTGGCCGCGCTCGTCGAGAACGACGACGACCTCGCGGCCGACGTGGTCCAGCGCGACGACGACGTCGACCGGCTCTGGTCGATGGTCTCGCGCGTGTTCCGCTCCGTGCTGCGCGACCCCGCCGCCGCGGCCGACGTGGGACTGGACCGGGAGACCTGCTTCGACTACCACTCATCCGCCCGCCAGCTCGAGCGTGTCGCCGACCACGCCACCAAGATCGCCACGCACGCCCAGGAACTCGACGCGGTGCCCGAGGACGCCGCGGGGGCCCTGGAGGACCTCCACGTCGCCGCGGAGGAGGTCATCGAGACGGCGATGGACGCGCTGCTCGAGGACGACTCCGAGGAGGCCACCCGCATGGCCAACGACGCCCGGCGCCAGATCGAGGCCATCGACGAGCAGGCCCGCGAGGTGGACGCGCTCATCCGCGAGATGGACCCCCAGCAGGCCCAGCTGCTCGGGCTGGTCGTCGACTCGCTCACGCGGGCCGCCGACTACGGTGGGAACATCGCCGAGACCGCCCTCCAGAAGGCCGCCCCGAAACCGTAGCGCGCTCCGCGACCGAGGACGGCGTGTCGGGCGCCCGTCGCCGGAAAAAGCCCGACGATGCGTTTACCACACCCCCACCACTAGGTCGGCCCATGAGTGCCGCGGACGTTCCGGAACGGGAGGAGGTCGACGAGCAGTACAAGTGGGACCTGGACGCCATGTTCGCCAGCGACGAGGAGTGGGAGGCGGCCTTCGAGGCGGTCGAGGACCGCCTCGACGAGCTCGAGGCCTACGAGGGCCGCGTCACGGAGGACGCCGACACCCTGGCGGCCGCCCTCGAGACCCGCGAGGAGATCATGCGCGAGGTCGCGAACGTCTCCGCGTACGCGCGGATGCGGAGCGACGAGGACACCGCCGACCAGGAGTACCAGGCCCTCTCCGCGCGGGCCCAGTCGCTCTCGGCCGACGCCTCCTCGGCGGCCTCGTTCATCGAGCCCGAACTGCAGGAGTGCACCCGTGAGGAGCTCCGCGACCTCGTCGCGGAGAACGCCGACCTCGAACGGTACGAGCACTACTTCGACGACGTGCTCCGGATGAAGCCCCACACCCGCTCGGCCGAGGTCGAGGAGCTGCTGGCGGACCTCTCCGAGGTGACGGGCGCGGGCGGCGAGGTGTACAACATGCTGACGAACGCGGACATGGAGTTCCCGGCGGTTGAGAAGCCCGACGGGAGCGAGGTCCGCCCGACGCTGTCGAACTTCACCACCCTGCTCAAGAACCGTGACCGGGACTTCCGCCAGCGGGTCAGCGACACCTTCTACGACGAGTGGGAGACGGTGCGGAACGCGGTCGGGACGGCCTACAAGAACAGCGTCAAGGCCGACATCAAGCTGGCCCGCGCCCGGAACTACGAGACCGCCCGCGAGGCGAGCCTCGACGACGCCAACATCCCGGTCGAGGTGTACGACAACCTGCTGGACACCGTCGAGGCCAACCTCGACACCCTCCACCGCCACGCCGAGCTGAAGCGTGACGTGCTCGGCGTTGACGAGCTCCGGAGCTGGGACCTCTACACCCCGCTGGCGGACGGCGAGGTCGACCTCCCGTACGAGGAGGCCCGCGAGCACGTCGTCGAGGCGGTCGCGCCGCTGGGCGAGGACTACCAGAACCGGGTCGCGGAGGGGCTGGACTCGCGCTGGGTGGACGTCTACGAGACCGCCAACAAGCGCTCCGGGGCGTACTCGGGCGGCACGTACGACAGCCAGCCGTACATCCTGATGAACTACCAGGACGACATCACCTCGATGTACACGCTGGCCCACGAGCTGGGCCACTCGCTGCACTCCGAGCTGACGAGCGAGACCCAGCCGTACGTCTACTCCGGCTACGAGATCTTCGTCGCCGAGGTGGCCTCCACGGTCAACGAGGCGCTGCTGACCGAGCACCTGCTGGAGACCGTCGAGGACGAGCAGTTCCGCCGGCACGTCCTCGACGAGTACCTCGAGCGGTTCCGCTCGACGCTGTTCCGCCAGACGATGTTCGCCGACTTCGAGCACCGGACCCACGAACTCGCCGAGGACGGCGAGGCAATCACGCCGGACGTCTGCGACGAGGTGTACGGCGACCTGAAGTCGACCTACTACGAGCCGATGACGATGGACGACGGCATCCGCCGGGAGTGGATGCGCATCCCGCACTTCTACTACGGCTTCTACGTCTACCAGTACGCCACGGGCATCTCGGCGGCGAACGCGCTCGTCGACCGCATCCTCGACGAGGGCGAGCCCGCCGCCGCCGACTACCGCGAGTTCCTCTCGAAGGGCTCGCGCGAGTACCCGCTCGAACTGCTGCGCGGCGCCGGCGTCGACATGGCCTCGCCGGAGCCGGTCGAGCAGGCCATCGACGCGTACGGCGACCTCGTCGCCGAGTTCGAGTCGCTGACCTGAGGTCGGGAGTCCCACGGCTGACGCCGGAGGCCGGTACTGGGCCCTCTCGCACCGGTTGCTCGACCTTCCCGTCTCTTGGTATGGGTACCTGTAGCAACCCAAAGACACTTCTAACGAGGACCACCAACTTCTGGACACCTGATGTCGCGTAGTCCCTCACTACCAGACCAACCCACACTCGACCTGGACCCGGAGATGGGCCCCGACGAGCGGCTGGCCGCCCTCGAGGACCACTTCGTCGAGGTCACGCGCGTCCACGAGGAGCTGACGAGCCAGCTCGACGCCGCCCAGGACCGCCAGTCCGAGCTCCGGGAGGAGGTCGACAAGCTCCAGCGGGAGAACGAGGCGCTGAAGACCTCCTCGCTGTACCTCGCCACCGTCGAGGAGATCGCCGACGACGAGGTCGTCCTGAAACAGCACGGCAACAATCAGGAGGTTCTCACGGACGTCTCTCCCCGACTCGCCGACAAGCTCGAGGCCGGCGACCGCGTCGCCATCAACGACTCCTTCGCCATCCAGACCGTCCTCGACACGGAGAAGGACGCCCGGGCGCAGGCGATGCAGGTCGACGCCTCCCCCACCGTCACGTACGACGACATCGGCGGGCTCGAAGAGCAGATCGTCGAGGTCCGCGAGGCCGTCGAGGATCCGCTCACCAACCCCGAGGTGTTCGAGACGGTCGGCATCGAGCCCCCGACCGGCGTCCTGCTCCACGGCCCGCCGGGCACGGGCAAGACGATGCTCGCCAAAGCGGTCGCCAACCAGACCGACGCCACCTTCATCAAGATGGCCGGCTCCGAGCTGGTCCAGAAGTTCATCGGTGAGGGCGCCCGCCTCGTGCGCGACCTCTTCGAACTCGCGGAGGAGCGTGAGCCCGCCATCATCTTCATCGACGAGATCGACGCCATCGCCTCGAAGCGCACGGAGTCGAAGACGTCGGGCGACGCCGAGGTCCAGCGGACGATGATGCAGCTGCTCTCGGAGATGGACGGCTTCGACCAGCGCGGTGACATCTCCATCATCGCCGCCACCAACCGCTTCGACATGCTCGACCGCGCCATCCTCCGACCCGGTCGCTTCGACCGCCTCATCGAGGTCCCCGAGCCCAACCACGAGGGGCGCACGGAGATCCTCAGGATCCACACCCGCGAGATGAACCTCTCCGAGGACGTGGACCTCGCCTCGCTCGCCGGGGCCACCGAGGGCTTCACCGGCGCCGAGCTGGAGTCGCTCTCGACGGAGGCCGGGATGTTCGCCATCCGCGACGACCGGACCGAGGTCCGCCGCGAGGACTTCGACGAGGCCATGGAGAAGATCGACCACGACGGCGACGAGCTCGGGACGCCCATCGCGTTCCATTGAGCTTTTTTGCGGTTCGGGATTCGCTTGTCGGCCGGCTTCGCCGGCCGTCTGTGCGAACCGCTCACCGAAAAAACGTTCAGAAAAAATGCCAGCCCTCGCTCCCTACGGTCGCTCGGGCTGGTGATACGCGCTCGCTTCGTCGTCGGACTACGTCCGACTGCAAGCGGGACGGAGTCCCGCCCTGCTCGCGCGTACGCACTTCTTCTTACTGACCCGCATCATCGACGATTTCCCGGTCGTACCAACCACCGCAGTTCGAGGGCTCCTTGCCAGAACGGCGTGGGCACGGAAACAGCATCAGCGCAGCTTTCGGATCCTCTACCTGCCGATTAACTCACTGTACCAAACCCACTATCCGTGCATCTCTCCTCCGTGGAGGTATGAGCGCGACGGCGGCACAGGGGACGGAGACCGAGACCGAGATCACGGCGGACCTGAACGAGAAACAGCAGCGCATCGTCGACTACCTGCGGCGCGAGGCCGACGGGACGGCGTACTTCAAGTCGCGGCTCGTCGGCGAGGCGCTGGACATGAGCGCGAAGGAGGTCGGGGCGAACATGCGCGCCGTGAAGGAGGCCGCGCCGTTCGAGGTCGAGAAGTGGGGCTACTCCTCGGGGACGACGTGGAAGGTCACGGTCTGACGGGAACTGTCGGCTTTCGGTCGGATCCGTCCGGTTGGGTTCCTCTCGAACAGTTATCCCGAGTACTCGACGAGTTCGTCGGCGTCCGCGGCGAGCGCCACGGCGTCGTCGCCGAAGGAGTCGGCGTAGCGCACCAGCAGCAACAGCGTCGTCTCCGGGCGCGTCAGCGTGTACCCGTCCGAGCGGTCGAGCAGTCCCGCGTCGGCCAGTTCGGCGGCGTACTTGCTGACGGTCGGGGCCGAGACGCCGAGGCGGTCGGCGAGTTCGGTGCCGGTGGCGTCCGGATCGCGCAGGAGCTCGACGACGAGTCCCCGGGCGGTGTCGCGCCGGAGGAAGCCCAGGGCCCGGCGCTCGAAGTCGGAGAAGCGGCTGGCCGGGGCGTAGCGGCGGTAGTCACCGTCCTTCCAGGAGGTGATTGCGCCGCGCTCGACGAGGCGGCGGAGGTGGTACTGTGCCTCGCCCGTGCCCAGCCGGAGGTCGTCGCGGAGCTTCGAGAAGTGCGCGCCCGGCGTCGTCGCGAGGTAGCCCCGGATGGCGGCGGGCACCTCGCTGGTGGTCTCGTCGTCCTGCGAGTCGGAGCCGGCGAGTCGAGCCAGTGGGCCGCCGGCGCCGACCGCGGCGAACCGGCGGAGGGTGGCTCGTTTCTCCTCGTCGACCGACTCCTCGCTCATGAGTGGTAGTACACGAGTGAGGTGAAAAGGCCGTCGGCAGCAGTGGACGGGGTCCGGTATCCGGGGGCCGTCCCCGAGCGGTCACTCCGGCTCGGGTTCGCGCTCGCCGTCCGCGCTGCCGTCACCGTCCGCATCGACGTCGCGGCTGCGTTCCTGCGTCGCCGCGCCGGTGTTGTCGCCCGCCCCGACATCGATGTCGCCGCCCATCTCCTGGTCCATCTCCTCGATGACCTCGTCGGGGTCGCGGATGTCCGTCGGGTCCTCGCCCTCCTTGATGGCCTGGGCCTCGG
The DNA here is from genome assembly GCF_029338515.1 of Haloglomus litoreum. Classification (GTDB taxonomy): domain Archaea; phylum Halobacteriota; class Halobacteria; order Halobacteriales; family Haloarculaceae; genus Haloglomus; species Haloglomus litoreum. Next base: position 724,058 of record NZ_CP119988.1, read on the forward strand.
CCTCCATCTGCTCGACGTCCATCTCCGTCTCCTGCTCGATCTGGCCGAGGATCTCCTCGATGTCGTCGAGGCCGAGCAGCTCACGGGTCTCCTCGTCGAAGTCGAGTGCCTCGAGTTCGTGGCCGTCGCCCTGCACGTCGCTGCCGGTCAGGTGCTTGCCGTAGCGCCCGACCAGCGAGGTGAGCTCCTGGGGCAGGACGAACGTCGTGGACTCGTTCTGGCCGATGGATTCGAGCGTCTCCATCCCCTTCTCGATGACCGCGCGCTCGCCCATCGACTCGGCGGACTTCGCGCGCAGCACGGTGGAGATGGCGTCACCCTGCGCCTCCAGGATCTGGCTCTGCTTCTCCCCCTGGGCCCGGATGATGTCGGACTGCTTGTCACCCTCGGCCTTCTCGATGGCCGAGCGCCGTTCACCCTGCGCCTCCAGGATCATGGCGCGGCGGCGGCGCTCGGCGGAGGTCTGCTGCTCCATCGCCTGTTGGACGTCCTGGGAGGGGTTGACCTCGCGGACCTCGACGGACTCGACGCGGACCCCCCACTCGTCGGTGGGTTCGTCCAGTTCCTTCCGGATGCGGGCGTTGATCTCGCCGCGCTTGTTCAGCGTGTCGTCCAGTTCCATGTCGCCCAGCACCGCACGCAGCGTGGTCTGGGCGAGGTTCGAGACGGCGCGCTTGTAGTTGTCGACCTCGAGGAACGCCTTCTTGGCGTCCATCACCTTGATGTAGACGACGGCGTCGGCCGTCACGGGCGAGTTGTCGCGCGTGATGGCCTCCTGCCGGGGCACGTCCAGCGTCTGGGTCCGCATATCGAACGCGTAGGTGGCCGAGACGAACGGCGGGATGAACGAGATGCCGGGCTCCTTGATGCCGCGGTACTGCCCGAACAGCGTCCACACCTTCCGCTCGTACGCCTGCACGATGACGACGGACTTGTAGACGGCGACGATGGCGATGGCCAGGATGACCAGCGTGACGATGCCGCCGACGACGCCCGCCTGTGCCGGGAACAGAGGGAGGGCCATAACCCGTCTTCGGCGCAACGGGGCTTGAAGGTTGGCCCGCGCAGCGCCGTCTGCGGCCCGACGCGCTCTTGTCGGTCGGCCGTCTACGATCGCTGATGCCAGACGAGTTACCGGCCGCGGCGGCCCGTGCGTTCGACGGCCACGACGCCTACGAGCGGGCGGCGGGCGGGCCGGCGTTCGTGCTGACGACCACGAAGTTCGACGCGACCGTCACGGCCCGCGACGAGGGCGAGCCCGAGTGGAAGCTGACCTACGAGCTGGAGGTCAGGGCGCCGATGCTGTCGGCCGTGACTGCCGACGAGGTCGGCCCCGCTCTCGAGGAGGGCTGGTTCGACACGCTCGCGCTCCGCCTGGAGGACGCCCCCGGCGTCGTGCGCGATTCGGTGGACGCCGACCTGGCGGTGGCCGAGGAGGCCGGCGACGCCGTCGCGACCTACCGCTTCCAGTTCGGTGACGCCGACCGCGCGGCCGCCATCGCGAAGGCGTTCGCCGAGTACGTCGAGGGGACCTACATGGAAGGTATCGTCCCGGGCTACGACTACCAGCCGCCGGTGTCCGAGATGCTGGCGTCGGCCCGCGGGGCCGGCGGGGACGAGGAATCCGGCGACCCGATGCCGTTATAAATAATTAATATTGTCTACTTAATAAGTGAATTCTTTATTGAGGTTCAATTTGGGGAACAATAGAAATATGTTCGTAGCATTTGTGTAGTGTGGGACACGGCGAAGCCCTCGCGCTCTCGACCACTCCGGGGCTCGCTGCGGTCCTCGGCCTCGCTTCGCTCGGCCTGTGGTCCTTGCGTCGCCCGGGAGGGTTCGAGAGCGCTCGCCCTTCGAGTCCTCCAGGGGGTTGTGTTTCGGGTCGAGCGACGCTCGTGGTGGTTCCGGCGGAGTGCTAGTGGCCCCACACCTCCCCGCGCTCGCGCCGGTGTGTTCCGGCACGCTCCCTGCGGTCGCGGCCTCCACGGGGATGGCGCGAGCGCGCTTCCTAAATCCGGAACCGGCCGGCCGACCAACCACTCCCCGGCCGGGAGCGCGTGCCGAGGCCCTTGCGGCCGAGTGCCGCGCGACCTGGGGAAGGGCAGGGCCACCGCGCCCGTGACACTCTCGACATCCTGGCGGACTCGAAGGGCGAGCGCGCTCAGCGGTTCCCGGACGACGCAAGCACCGCAGGGTACGCCCGGAACGGCGGGTGAGCGAAGCGAACCCGCCGCATGCCCGGACCCCGAGGAGCACAGCGAGTCCCGGAACCCTGAGCGCGCGAGGGCTTCGTAGGGGGTTTCGTTGTCGTTGTAGGAGTCGCCACGGTGGGATTCTCCGAGAACCCAGTCTAGCCACAAGGCCCATGCCGGAATCCACCAACCTGGCCACCAATGAGCGACGTGCCCGAACGGATCACCGTCGGCGAGGGCGTCTCGCTGCCGGTGATGGACGTGCTCGCGGGGCGGGGGTTCGTCACGGGCAAGTCGGGGTCGGGGAAGTCGAACACGGCGAGCGTGCTGCTGGAGGAACTGCTGGACCTCGGGCTGCCGGTCGCCGTCATCGACACGGACGGGGAGTACTACGGGCTGAAGGAGGAGTACGAGGTCCTCCACGTCGGCGCGGACGACCGGTGTGACCTGCAGGTCGGGCCGGGCCACGCCGACCGGCTGGCGACGCTCGCCCTGGAGGAGGGCGTCCCGGTCATCGTCGACGTGTCGGGCTACCTCCGGGAGGACGACGCCCGCGAGGTCGTCGCGAGCTTCGTCCGGGCGCTGTTCCGGGCCGAGCGCGACGCCCGCACCCCCTTCCTCCTCCTCGTCGAGGAGGTCCACGAGTTCATCCCGCAGGACGGCGGCCTGGACGAGGCCGGGGAGGCCCTGGTCCGGGTCGCCAAACGCGGGCGCAAGCGGGGCCTCGGGATGGTGGGGCTCTCCCAGCGCCCCGCCGCCGTCGACAAGGACGTCATCACGCAGTGCGACTGGCTCGTCTGGCACCGTCTCACCTGGGAGAACGATACCCGGGTCGTGAAGTCGCTCCTCGGGAGCGAGGCGGCCGAGGCCGTGCGCGACCTCGACGCGGGCGAGGCGCTCCTGCAGGCCGACTGGGAAGAGGGGGTCCGGTGGGTCCGCTTCCGGCGCAAGCGGACCTTCGACGCCGGCGCCACCCCTGGCCTGGAGGACATCGAGCGCCCGGACCTGAAGAGCGTCGACGAGGCGCTCATCGCCGAACTCGCCGACGTGGACGACGCGGCCGCCGGGAGCGCCGCCGATGTCGAGGAACTCCGCGAGCAACTCGCCACGAAGGAGGCCCGCATCGAGGAGCTGGAGGCCCGGCTCGTCGAACTCGAGGGGGAAGACGCCGACTCGGGGGCGGCGGACGCGTCGGGCGAGAACGAGACCACCCCCGACGGGCCGACGGAGGACCCGCTCTGGGAGGCCGGGCGCTTGCTCGTGCATCTCGCGCGGGGCGGTGGACGCCGGGCGGCCGGCGTCGCACGGCGTGTCGCCCGTGCTCTCACGCTCCCCCGACCGGGCGGCGGCTCCCAGCAGGGGAACGGCCCTTCGACGGCAGCTCCGACGGCCCCCCCGACAGCCGGCAGTGACGCCGTCGATGCCACCGATGTCGGCGCCGCCGATTCCGCCCCGGGTACCACGATGGACGGTGACCCGGCGATGCACTACCCCACGCTCGACGACGAGGTCGGCGAGGGCGAACGCTCGGCGTAGATTCAAGTGCGAACCCGGGAGCAACGCCCCGCGTGCTCTGACGCTCGCCCGGCGCGTGGCTGCGGGTGCGTGGTGCGACGCGCGCCGGGACCGACCACAGCACCGCCTGCTCGCTCTACCCCAGTAGCGACGCGACCGCCTCGCGGACGGCGTCGGCCGCCGCGGTGACCTCCTCGCGGCGGACGTACTCCCGCTCGGCGTGTGCGACCGCTCCCGCCTCGTCCGCCAGCACGCCCGGGCCGAACACGACCGTCGGCGCGTCGGCCGCGAAGTAGGAGGCCTCCGTGGCGGCGCCGAACGGTCGGACCTCGCCACCCGACGCCGCCACCATCGCCTCGACCAGCGCCTCGTCCGGGTCGGTCGCGAACGCCTCCAGGAACGGCGTCGCGCGCTCGGTCAGCGCGAACGCGACGCCCGCACCGTGTGACTCGGCCGCCCTGAGGTGCTCGTTCAGCGCCCGCTCGAAGCCGTCGGCCGTCTCCGGCGGCACGCTCCGGCGGTCGATGCCGACCCGGACCTCGGCCGGGAGCTGGTTGATGGCCTCGCCACCCTCGACCGTCGTCGCGGTCAGCGTCGGTGCGCCGAGCTGTGGGTCCGTCCCCGGGCCGCGTTCCCTGTCGAAGGTGTCGAGCGCCTCCAGCAGCGGTGCGAGCGCCCGGAGCGCGTTCGTCCCGGACTCGGGTTCGGCGGCGTGTGCGGCCTCGCCGGTCACCGTGAGCGTCCCCTCGAACCGGCCCTTGGCAGCCGCGCAGACGTCGAGCCCGGTCGGCTCCCCGACGATGTAGCCGTCGGCCCGGAGCGGGTCGTCGCCGAACGCCAGCGCCGCGGCCCCGGCGGAGGTTGTCTCCTCGTCGGGCGTGATGGCCAGCGTCAGCCGGCCGCTGTCGACGGGTGCAGCGAGGAAGGCGTCGACGAGCGCCGCCAGCGGCCCCTTCGCGTCGCATGCGCCCCGCCCCCGGACGACCGCGCCGTCCTCGGCCGTCTCGAACGGGACGTGTGGCGGCACCGTGTCGATGTGCGTGTTCAGGACGAGATGTGGCCCCTCGCCGTCGCCCTCGCGGACGGCGAGGGTGTTGCCCGCGTCGTCGACGTGGGGGTCGGCACCGGCGTCGGCCAGCGTCGCGACCAGCAACTCGCGCATCGCGTCGGCGGACTCGTGGGACTCGGTCCGGACGGCGCGCTCGTGGAAGGCGAGCGGGTCGAAGCCGGGGGACGCGCTCACGCGTTCAGTCGCCCGCGTTGGTGCCGACGTCGGTCAGGTCGACGTCCGTCTCGGCGTCGGGGCCCACGCCCGGCTCGGGCACCTCCGCCTCGAACTCGAGGACCGCGGGACCGCGGAGGAGTGCGTCGTCGTCGGTCACGGTGACGAACAGGTCGCCGCCCGGCGGCGTCACGCGGACCGTCTCGCCGGTCCCGAGGCGACCCAGGCGGTGGGCGACCGCCGCGATGGCGACCGCGCCGGTCCCGCAGGAATCGGTCTCGCCCTCGACGCCGCGCTCGTAGGTGCGCTGGCGGAAGGCCGGGCCGTCGTCGCTCTCCGTCCGGGACGCGACGGTGACGTTGGCGCCCTCGGGGAACACGTCGGCGTGGCGGACCGCGGGTGCGACCGCCTCGAGGTCCACGTCGTCGACATCGTCGACGAACGCGACGGCGTGGGGGACGCCCGTGTTGACGGCCGTGACGGTGAGGCCCTCGACGTGTTCCTCGACGAGCGGCTCGGCCGTCCGGACCGGGACTGCCTCGGGGAGAAAGCGCGGGCGCCCCATCTCGATGGTGACCTCGTCGCCGAAGCCACGGTCGTCGCCGTGACCGCGGTTGCCGTCGTCGGGCTCCGTCCGCGCCACCACCGCGCGGCGGGTCCCGGACTGGGTGTCGATCATGACCTCGTCGCTGCCGGTTCGCTCGGCGGCCCACCGGGCCGCACAGCGCGCGCCGTTGCCGCACATGGCCGCGACCGAGCCGTCCGGCTGGACGAGCGTCATCACGACGCGCGGGGAGGCGTACTCCGTCTCGAGATGGAGGAAGAGGACGCCGTCCGCGCCGACCCGGTGGGTATCGGGATGGCTGATACCCGTCGTTCGGTCGCAGAGTACTCGCGCGAACGCCCGCCGGTCGCCGACCCGTTCGGCGGCGTCCACGATGACGAAGTCGTTGCCCGTGCCGTGGTATTTCTGGATGTGTACCATCGTGTCCTCGCGTGGGGTGACGTGCCGACCCGTGAGACCGTCTGACACGTCGTTCGTTACCGGCTAAACGGGAGACCCGCTCAAGAGTCCTCCGCTTCTGATTCTAGCCGGGTTAATTCCGCCAGCGTCTCGCGCCGCGCCGCGAGCCGGGGTTCGCCGTGTTCCACGGCCACCACCGGAGGTCGCGGCCGGGAGTTGTAGTTGCTGGCCATCTCGTAGCCGTACGCCCCGGTGTTCCCGATGGCGAGCAGGTCGCCCCGCGACGGGTCCGGCAGCGGCCGGTTCCGGGCGAGCACGTCTGCGGTCTCGCAGACCGGCCCGGAGACGTCACAGCCGACGGTGTCGCGCCGCGGGACGTCCGGCTCCAGGCTCCGTATCTCGTGGTAGGCGTCGTACATCGCCGGCCGGACGAGCGTGGTCATCCCGGCGTCGACGCCGACGACGGTGGTCTCCGGTGTCGGCTTCACGGTGTTGACGGTCGTGAGGAGGACGCCGGCGTCCGCGACGAAGTACCGACCCGGCTCGATGGCGAGCTGTGGCGGTTCGGGGGCACTCCCGTCGCCGCCGGCCACGGAATCCCGCCACCCCTCGCCGTAGGCCTCGCGCGTCGCCTCGGCGACGGCGTCCAGGTCGAGTGGTGGCTCGTCCTCACGATAGGGAACGCCGAAGCCGCCGCCGACGGCGACGAAGTCGAGCGACTCGTCCACGTCGCCCGCGAGCGCGCCCATCCGCCGGACGAGTTCGCGGTGCGCCGAGAGGTCGTCGCCGGAGATGCCGCTGCCGGCGTGGGCGTGGAGCCCGACGACCTCGAAGCCGTGCTCGAGCGCCCGCTCGACGACCTCCGCTGTTCGGTCGTAGGGGACGCCGAACTTCGGCTCCGCGCCGGTCGAGACTTTCGCGTGGTGGCCCGCCCCCACGCCCGGGTTCACGCGGACGCAGAGCCGGCCCTCGAACTCGCGCTCGGCGACCCGGTTCAGCGTATCCATCGCGCCCACGGTCAGGACCATCTCGTCCGCGGCATCCAGCCCGCAGACGTAATCGAGGTCCCGGGGCGGCGGGTTGACCGCGGTGTACCGGACCCGGCTCGCGGGGAAGCCGGCCGCCAGCGACCGCTGCACCTCACCCGCCGCAGCACACTCGGCCCCGACCCCGCGGTTCGCGAGCGTCTCGAGCACCGGCCGCGTGGTGTTGGCCTTCACCGCGTAGCTCAGGTCCGCGTCCGGGAACGCCGACCGCAACCGCGAGGCGTTGGCCTTCACGCGGTCGAGGTCCTCGACATAGAGCGGCGTCTCGAACTCGTCGGCGAGGTCCCGGAGCGGCTCGGCCGGCCAGTCCGACAGGCGCCGGACGGCCGGATTATCCGTCGAGGCGGGCCAGCCCTCGCCGTCAGGCATCGCTCTCACCTCTCCAGCCAGTGATGTCGCCCGGTGCGACAGAAGATATCCTGGTGGACTGGAAGGGCGAGCGCTGTGAGCCGAGCGGAAGCGAGGCGAACGACGGAAGTCGCAGCCCGCGAAGGGAACGGAGCGACCGAGCAGGACCGTCTTCCGGACCTCGACGAAGCACGCCGACGCAAGCACTGCAGGCCGAGCGGAGCGAGGCCGAAGCGCGCACCGAGGCGCGCGAGTCGAGAGCGCGAGGGCTTCCGAGGAGTCGTCGGCTGTCGTCGCTGTTCCGTTCTCGTGATAGCATACGTACTTCTCTCAGTTGTCCCGCAGTGCGTCTTCCCGCTCGGTCGCCTCCAGCGTCGACTCCTCGACGTGGGTGGCCACGACGGCGGGCTTGTACGCGCCACCGTCGAACAGGTCGTGTTCGCCGACGCTGGACTCGACGTAGCGGATGAACGCACGCCGCTCCGGCGGCAGCCGGCCGTAGATGACCTCCTCCTCGACGAGGTCGTAGACCGGGATCCGCGGCGTGAGCAGCGTGTTCTCGCCGACGACGCTGTTCTCACCGACCTCGAAGCCGGAGGTGACCCGACAGCCCGCGCCCAGCGAGACACCGTCCTCGACGACGACCGGCTCGGCCTCGACGGGTTCGAGGACGCCGCCGATGAGCGTGTTCGCGCCGAGTTTCACGTCGTGGCCGATCTGTGCACAGGAGCCGACCGTGTCACAGGAGTCGACGAGCGTCCCGTCGCCGACGTACGCGCCGATGTTGACGAACGCGGGCGACATCATGATGGCGTCGGCACCGACGTAGGCGCCCCGGCGGACGACGGTGCCGGTCGGGGTGTTCCGGGTCCCGCGTTCGGGGAGGTCGCCGGTCTCGCGCAGCGGCAGCACGTCGTGGTAGGTGACGCCGCCGTGCTCGTAGGCCTGGATGTCGCGCAGGCCGAAGTTGAGCAGGATGCCGCGCTTGACCCACTCGTTCGCCTCCCAGCCGTCGTCGCCCGGTTCGGCCGCGCGGATCTCGCCCGCATCGAGCGCGTCGAGGAAGGCCTCCAGCGTGTCCAGTTCCTCGGTCCCGACCTCGTCGACGTTGCCAGCATCGTAGCGCTCGGCCAGTTCCGTCACGTCCGCTTCCAGCGTGCTCATACGCCGTCGTCACCCCCGTCCCCGATAACGTCCCCGAACTCGTACCAGCCGGCCTCGCGCCCGGCGAGCCACTCGGCGGCGTCGACGGCGCCGGCGGCGAAGACGCCGCGGGACTCGGCACGGTGGGTGAGGCTCAGCACCTCGTCGTTGTCGGCGAACATGACCTCGTGCTCCCCGCGGACGGTGCCCGCGCGGCGGACGTGGACGCCCACCTGACCGGGTTCGCGCGGGTCCTCGCCCTCGCGGCCGTACGTGCGGTCGAGCGCGTCCTCGCGCGCGTCGTCGAGTTCGTCGAGCAGCGTGTTCGCGGTGCCGCTCGGCGCGTCGCGCTTCCCGTTGTGGTGGGTCTCCGTGAGTTCCACGTCGTAGTCCGGGAGCGCGGTCGCCGCCTCGCGAACGACGTTCAGGAGCGCCTGCACCCCCCTGGCGAAGTTGGAGGCCTTCAGCACGGGCACGGAGTCGGCGGCCTCGCGGAGCGCGGCGGTCCCCTCGCTGTTGAAGCCGGTCGTCCCGACGACCGCCGGGACGCCCGCCGCGGCGGCCGCCGAGAGGTACTCCGCGCTGGCGACAGGGACCGTGAAGTCGACGAGGACGGCGTCGCCGCTCGCCGCCGCCTCATCCAGGAGCGCGGGCAGGTCCTCGGCCGGCCGCAGGTCGGCTCCCGCGATGGTGCCCGAGGGCTCGCGCGAGACTGGCACCAGGTCGTGGCCGCGCTCGGCGACCTCGCGGGCGACCTCGCCGCCGGTCCGGCCGGTCGCACCGGTGACGACGACCCTCATGCTTCGGCGTCGGCCGCGGCGGCTTCGAGGTCGGCCAGCACCTCGCGGAGGTGGTCGCGGTTCGGCTCGCTCAGGTACGACAGCGGCGAGCGCATCGTCCGCGGGTGGTGGCCCCGCATCTCCATGGCCTCCTTGATGGGGATGGGGTTGGTCTCGACGAACAGCGCGCGGAACAGCGGCCCCAGTTCGTAGTGGAGTTCGCGGGCGCGGTCCATCTCGTCGGCGAGTGCGGCGTGGACCATCTCCACCGTGCGCTCGGGCTCGACGTTCGCGGCGACGCTGATACAGCCGGTGCCGCCGGTCGCGACGACGGGCAGGGTCATCCCATCGTCGCCCGACAGGACGGTGAAGTTCTCCGTCCGCGTGCGCTCGATGACCTCGCAGATGCGGCCCATGTCGCCGCTGGCGGCCTTGTAGCCGACGACGTTCTCGTGCTCGGCGAGGTTGACCGCGGTCTCGACGGCGATGTTGCGCCCGGTCCGGCCGGGGACGTTGTAGATGATCTGCGGGAGGTCCACCTCGTCGGCGACGGTGCGGAAGTGGCGCTCCATCCCGGCCGGTTCGGGGATGTTGTAGTACGGCGAGATGAGCAGCAGCGCGTCGGCGCCCGCGGCGGCGGCGCGCCGGGAGAGGTCAAGCGCCTCGCGGGTGTTGTTCGAGCCGCTGCCCGCGATGACGGGCACGTCGTCGACGGCGTCGACGACCGCCTCGACGACCTCGATGTGCTCCTCGTGGGTCATCGTCGCGGACTCGCCGGTCGTCCCGACCGGGACGACGCCGTCGACGCCCGCCTCCTCCAGTCGTCGGGCGTTCTCGCGGAGTGTCTCGAAGTCGATGCTCTCGTCCTCGTGGAACGGCGTCGTCATCGCGGGGTAGACGCCGTCGAACGTGTCGTGGGTCATTGGTGTGGGGTGTGTCGTGGTTCGCGTGTCACGGGCCGGCGCGTCGTCGGGTGACGCGGTCGGCCGTGTGACCGTTCGTGGGGGAGCGTCGGAGTCGCTCCGGGAAGTACGTTGGTAGTTCGTGCGACCGGAACCGGCCCGGGACGGGGTGCCAATCCGCCGCGAGCCGTCACTGGCGCTTCTTGCGCTTGCGCTTCCCGGTCGGCGAGAAGTGACGGGCGGCCGCGCCGCTCGGAGCCGTGTGGACCCGAGTGGACGCGCGCCGTCGCATACGCGAACCGTCCGGAGCCGAGAACTTAGCCGTTACGTCCTGTCGCCGGGGGCGGCGCGGGTGGCTCGCCGCACGGACGCCCGTGAGTGTCGGCACATGGACGCTTCACCTACTCCGCCCGCGAGCACAGGTGCGCGAGCGCGGGATGGTCGATCTCCAGCCCGACGGCGGGGAGTGTATCACCGCCGGCCGCCCCGACGAGGCCGTCGATCCGGCCGCCCCGGATGACCGGCGGGTGGTCGTCGCCAGCCGCGGCGACTCGGAACGTGGGGCCGGTGTAGTACGGTTGCTCCGGAAGGTCGGATAGCGACACCGCGACCCGATCGGCCGTGTCGGGGTCGACAGCGTCGATGACGGTCCGGAACGCCTCGATCGACGCTGCGACGGCGTCGGAACCGGTCAGGTCCGCCAGCACGTCCAGGTCCTCTGCCCCGAGCCCCAGTAGTTCGGAGACCGTGTCCGCCTGGCCGTAGTTCATGCCGGCATCGACGAGCGCGTCGTGGTACGCCTCGGTGCCGGGGTCGTGGGTCGCCGTGGCCGACAGCGCGGCTGCCGTCTCGATCTCGCCGCCGAACGCGTCGAAGACCGCCGAGAGCACCCCACGGTGCGAGACGCGTACCGTCGCATCGTCCGGCCCCAGCCCGCATCCCGCGAGTACCGCCCCCGCGAGCGACAGCAGCTCGGCGTCGGAGGAGCCGCCCGAACCGACGCGGATGGCCGCCGTGCGGTGGAACTCGCGGCGGCCGTCCGGGCGGACGCCGGCGGCACGCCAGCAGGGCCCCGTCGCCCGCCATCGGGCCGACGACCCCAACCCGTCCGTGTCTTCGCGCGCAACCGCGCGGGCGAGGGTCCTGGTACGTTCCGGAACCAGTACCGTGGCGTCCCCGCCGCGTTCGCCGTCGCGGGCGCTCCCCACGTGGCTGTCGGCTTCGTGCTCCTCGTCGGCCGATACGTCCGCCGGGTCCACGATTCGGAGCAGCCCGTCGCGGTCCTGGGCGGCGTACCGGCTCGCGGGCGCCAGCGTCCGGGTGTCGACCGATCGGAACCCGTGCCGGCGCGTCACCGTCTCCACCGTCTGCCGGACGCCGCGTGCGTGCGTCGCCTCGCTCGCCTCCGTCGTGTCGAGGTCGGTCATGGCTATGTGGCGACGGGTCGTCCGGGGGTCCGCCCCGGGTTCGACCGTCATCCGGGGACGCTCCCTCGACACGTAAAAAGGAATACCCGAATCGGTTCGTCCCCCCTTCCCGGCCACTGGGCCCCGTCTGGCCGGTATATGCGTCCGACGGGCCGACAGCCACGTGTGAGCCAACCATGACGACACGGAGAACGCTGATCCGGAGTCTGGGTGCAGTGACCGCCGTCGGCCTCGCCGGCTGTACGTCCGGCGACGGCAGCGACGGCGATACCGGCGGTGACGGTGGCGGCGGTGGTGATGGCGGCAGCGACGGCAGCGACGGCGGTAGCGGCGACGAGTGGGTGCAGACGGACACCGTCGACATGACCGACGAGCTGGTCTACGACCCGCCGAAGGTCGAGGTCGAGGCCGGCACGACGCTCACGTTCGAGAACGCCGGCAGTATCGGCCACACCGTGACCGCCTACGAGGACAAGATCCCCGACGGGGCGTCGTACTTCGCGTCGGGGGGCTACGACTCCGAGCAGGCCGCCAAGGACGCGTACAACGAGAACCAGGGCGGCAACGTCCCCGAGGGCGAGACCTACGAGGTCACGCTGGAGACGACCGGGACGTACGAGTACTACTGCATCCCGCACGAGATGAACGGGATGGTCGGCGAGATCAAGGTGATCTGAGATGTCCACCGACGAACTCCGCGACCCGAACGAGGTGATCGAGGAGTACGAACAGCGGCTCGACGACGTGCTGGCGGAGGTCGACGAGCCGGTTCCCGGCACGGGCGAGGAGCCGGTGGTGTCGCTGGACCTGCCGAACCTGTCGCTGAACCGGCGGGACTTCATGAAGGCCGGCGCGGCCGCCGGCGCGATGGGGGCGCTGGCCGGCTGTTCGGACATGGCCCCGGGCGGTGGCGGCGGTGGCGGCGGCGCGAGCGGGTCGGCGCCCGACCACAGGGTCGCGCCGGGCGAGCACGACGAGTACTACGGCTTCTGGTCCGGTGGCCACTCCGGTGAGCTCCGTATCGTCGGCATCCCGTCGATGCGCGAGCTGACCCGCATCCCCGTGTTCAACACGGACTGTGCCACCGGCTACGGCTACACCGACGGCTCGAAGGAGCTGCTGGAGGAAGGTGGCGACTACACCTGGGGTGACAACCACCACCCGAACCTCTCGGAGACGGACGGGGACTACGACGGGGAGTACCTCTACGTCAACGACAAGGCCAACGGCCGCATCGCCCGGGTGAACCTGACGTACTTCGAGACGGACGCCATCACGGACGTCCCCAACATGCAGGCCGTCCACGGCTGCTGTGTCCTCTCCCCGGACACGAAGTACGTCCTCGGGAACGGGGAGTTCCGGGCACCGCTCCCCAACGACGGCCGCGACCTGGACGACCCCGACGCGTACACGTCGCTGTTCGTCGCGGTCGACCCGGAGTCGATGGAGACGCAGTGGCAGGTGAAGGTCGACGGCAACCTCGACATCGTCGACAGCGGCAAGGAGGGCCGCTGGGCCATCGCCTCCGCGTACAACAGCGAGGAGGCGACCACCATCTCCGGGATGACGAAGGACGACCGCGACGACGTGAAGGCGTTCGACATCCCGGCCATCGAGCAGGCCGTCGAGAACGGCGACTACGAGGAGGTCAACGGCGTGCCGGTCGTCGACGGCACGAAGGAGAGCCCGCTCAACAGCGGTGACCGGCCCGTCGTGAAGTACATCCCGACGCCGAAGAGCCCGCACTGTGTCGAGGTGGGGCCGAACGGCGACTACGCGTTCGTCGCCGGGAAGCTCTCGCCGACGGTGACGATGATCGACATCGGCGCGCTGAGCGAATCCTCGGACCCGTCCGAGGTCGTCGCCGGCCGGCCGAAGGTGGGCCTCGGGCCGCTCCACACCACCTTCGACGGCAACGGCCACGCCTACACCTCGCTGTTCATCGACTCGCAGGTCGCGAAGTGGGACATCCAGGCCGCCGTCGACGCCGAGCCGGGCTCCGAGGACCCCGTGCTTGAGAAGCAGGACGTCCATTACAACCCTGGCCACATCCAGGCGCTGGAGGCGATGTCGACCGACCCGGACGGGGAGTGGCTGGTCTGTCTCAACAAGCTGTCCAAGGACCGGTTCCTGCCCGTCGGGCCGACGATGCCGGACAACGACCAGCTCATCCACATCGGCCAGGGCGAGACGTCGATGGAGCTGGTCGCCGACCACCCGGCGTACCCGGAGCCCCACGACTGCGTCTTCGCCCACCGCGACAAGATCGACGCCAGGAAGGTGTACGACCCGGCGGACTACGACGAGGAGTTCGTCGAGGAGGGCGAGACCGGCGTCGAGCGGACCGGCGAGAACAGCGTCCACGTCAGGATGATCACCAAGCGGTCCGAGTACGGCCTCCCGGACTTCACGGTCCAGGAGGGCGACGAGGTGACCCTGACGGCGACCAACATCGAGAGCGTGCAGGACATCGTCCACGGCGTCGCCATCCCGGAGCACGACATCAACTTCGGGGTGCCGCCGCAGGACACCGAGGAGGTCACGTTCACGGCCGACGAGCCCGGTGTCTACTGGATCTACTGCACGTTCTTCTGCTCGGCGCTGCACCTGGAGATGCGCAGCCGGATGCTCGTCGAGCCCGCCTGAACACAGAGGTGACAACCCATGCAACGACCGACCCTCGACGACTTCACCGAGGTCCGGCGGGCACTCCCCATGGCAGCCGCGGTGCTGTTCGTCGCCGCGCTGGCGTTCCCGATGTGGCGCATCAGCGTCCACGCCGTCCAGTACCCGAGCACGGTACTGCAGGTGGAGCTGTACGCGTACCCCCGGATCGCGGGCGACTACACGGAGATGGCCCGGCTGAACCACTACATCGGGTTCTACTTCCCGGATCCGGTGTTCGTCGAGCCGAACTACCCCGTCCAGGACGGCGCCATCGAGGTGCCCGAGTGGTCGCTGGGGCCGGCCGCGTTCGTGCTCGTCTCGCTGCTGTCGGTGTTCGTCGCGGTCGCGCCGACGGCGACGAAGCTCAAGCGCGGGCTGACCTACCAGCTCGTCGGCACCGTCACCGTCTTCGCCGTGCTGCTGGCGGACATCCAGTACCGGCTCTACCAGGCCGGCCACACGCTGGACCCGGACGCCCCGGTGATGGGCGTCGACGGGTTCACCCCGCCGCTGTGGGGCCGCTACGAGGTCGCCAACATCACGAGCTACTCCCGGTTCGGCCTCGGCGCCTACATGGCGATGGCCGCCGTCGCGCTGCTCGCGGTGGCGTTCTACTACCGCGACACGGCCGTCGGGCTGGGTGACCTCCCCGTCCGCGTTCGGGACCGGCTCGCGGCCATCCGCGAGCGGCTGCCCGGCGGCTCCGACCAGATGCCAGACGAGGTCGCACGCGACGGCTCCGAGGAGGTGTCCGGAGGCCCGGACGAGGTGCCGACCGACAGCGGCGTCACGGGCGATGGCGGCGTCACGAGCGACGTGACGGGAGACACGACCGACGACGGCGTATCGACCGACCACGCACCGAACGACCGCCCATCGACCGACCACGCACCGAACGACCGCCCATCGACCGACCCAGCCGAGACGACGACAACGGACTGACACACGATGTTCGATTCCACCGCGCTGGAGCGTGCGTTCGCCGTCGCGACAGCGGTCGCGCTGGTCTGTTCGCTGGGGGCGGCGACCGCCGTCGCTCCCGGCTCGTCGGCCCCGGAGCGCTCGGCCCCAGGGTTCGACCCGTCCGTGCCCGACACGGACGCGTTCGCGGCGCCGACGGCGGACGGCGTCGCGACCGTCGACGGCGAATCGTACAGTGACCTCCAGCGCGCCGTCGCGGCGGCCGATCCGGGGGAGACGGTGGCCGTCGACGGCCGCCTCGACGGGCGGGTCGTCGTCCGGACACCGAACATCACCATCGCGGGGAGCGGCGTCGACGCGGCGCTCCTCCACGGCCCCGGTGAGGGCGACGTGCTCACCATCCGGGCGCCCGGCGTGACGGTCCGTGACCTCTGGATTCGCAACAGTGGCCTCGATGCCTCGGGCAACGACGCTGCCGTGTTCGTCAACGCCAGCGATGTCACGGTCCGGGACAGCCGGATCACGGCGGCCACGTTCGGCGTCTGGCTGAACGGCGTCACCGGCGCCCACGTGGAGAACACGACCATCGTCGGCCGGTCGAGCGTGGCCGACCGCTCGAACCGCGGCAACGGCATCCAGGTCTGGAACACCGAGGACAGCGTGCTCCGGAACAACGACGTGACCGCGGCCCGCGATGGCCTCTACTACAACTGGGCGTCGAACGTGACCGCGACGAGCAACCGGCTGTGGGACCTCCGCTACGGGGTCCACTACATGTACTCCGACGACAGCCGGCTCGCCGACAACGTCGCGTTCGACAACGACGTCGGCTACGCGCTGATGGTCTCCAAGCGCCTGACCATCGAGGACAACGTCGCGGTCAACAACACAGGCCGGTCCGGGCATGGCATCCTCCTCAAGAGCATCGACGACACCGAGGTCCGCGGCAATCACTTCGTCGAGAACGACAACGGGGTGTTCATGTACAACTCCGTGAGCAACACGCTGGCGGACAACCTGCTCGCCGGCAACGACATCGGCGTCCACATCACCGCCGGCAGCACCGAGGAGTCCGTGTACGGGAACAGTTTCGTCCGGAACGACCGGCCGGTCCTGGCGGTGATGGAGGAGCAGGTGTACTGGAACGGGAGTGCCGGCAACTACTGGTCCGGCGCGGACCCGGTCGACCTCGACGACGACGGGGTCGGGGAGACCCGCTACCAGCCCGCCGGGGCGGTCCAGCAGGTGACCGCCAGGCAGCCGGCGACCCGGGTGTTCGCGGCCAGCCCGGCGTTCGACGCCGTCCGGCTGGCCGAGTCGACCGTGCCGGTCGTCGAGTCGCCGGGGATCGTCGACAGCCGGCCGCTCACCGAACCGCCACACGAGGACTGGAGGGAGTACTACGATGATCGAGATAACTGACGTTTCGGCGGCGTACGGCAACGTGCAGGCGCTCGACGGGGTCTCGCTGTCGGTCGGCCGCGGCGAGGCCGTCGGCGTCTTCGGCACCAACGGGGCCGGGAAGACGACCCTGTTCAAGCTCCTGACCGGGCTGAACCGGCCCGACGAGGGAACGGTGCGCGTCGCCGGCGCCGACCCGGCCGACGGGAACCGCGTCCGGGAGCTGGTTCGGTACCTCCCCGAACACGCGGGGTTTCCGGCGAACCTGACCGGGCGCGAGGTGCTGCGGTTCCACGCCCGCGTCCGGGGGGTCCCGGCCGACGACCGGGCCCATCACGTCCGGCGGATCCTCGCGACGGTCGGGCTCGGCGACGCCGCCGACCGCCGGGTGGGCGGCTACTCCAACGGGATGAACCGCCGGCTCGGCCTCGGGACGGCGCTCGTCGGCGAGCCCGCGGTCCTCATCCTCGACGAGCCGACCGCGGGGCTCGACCCGGACGGCATCACCGCGTTCCACGACGTCGTCGGCGGGCTCGCCGACCGGACGGACGTGACCGTCCTGTTCTCCTCGCACGCGCTGTCGGAGATCGAGCGGCTCTGCGACCGGGCGGTCGTCATGAACGACGGGCGGGTGGCGGTCGACGGGCCGGTCGAGACGCTCCGGCGGTCCGGGGAGACGGTCACCGTCTCGCTCGGCCTCCCGGACCCGGAGGCCGCCGCCGATGCCGCCCGGCTGCTCCGGGAGCACGCGGCCGTGACGGCCGTCTCACAGCGCGGGACGCGGGTGACCGCCGACTGCCCGCCGGACGCGGCGTACGACGCGCTGGTCGCCGTCGGGGAGGCCCACCCGCTCGAACGGTTCGAGGTGACCGAGCCCGGGCTGGAGGCCGCGTTCTACGAGGCCGTCGGCGAGGGGGGCGACGGCCCTGACCGGGCTGCCGATACCGGGGGTGAGACGGCATGACAGACGCGGAACGGAGTCCCCCGGCCGACGACGCCGCACCCACCGCCGGCGACCCCTCGCCGGACGGCGGTGTCGCGGCGTCGGGTGCGGCGGCGACCGGAACCGCGGATGCGGCAGCGACCGGGGAGCCGTCCGGGGAAGCGTCCGACGGGTGGCTCCCCGGGGGTGGCGCGCTCGCGGCGGTCGCCACCCGGGAGTACCGTATCCTCGTCCGGAGCCGGTGGGCGGTCGGGCTCGTCGCCCTGTTCGGGCTGTTCACGGTCGCGGTGGTCCGGTTCGGCGGCTCGGCGGTCGGGCCGGGCCGGGTCGACGCCGTCGTCGCGACGGTCGTCGAACTGGGGGTCTATCTCGTACCGCTGGCGGCGGTCGCGGTCGGCTACGACACGGTCGTCGGGGCCGACGAGCGCGGGTCGCTGGAACTGCTGCTCGCGCTACCCGTCTCGCGCGGCGGGCTCCTGGTCGGGCGCTTCGCCGGTCGCGCGGCGGTGCTCGGCGGTGCCACGCTGGTGGGCTTCCTCCCCGGCGGGCTGCTGCTGGCGCTGACGCTCGGGGCGGGCGGCCTCGGCGCGTACGCCGTCGTCGCGCTCGCCGCTGTCGCGCTGGGCTGGGCCGTGCTCGCCGTCGCCACGCTGGTCTCGACGGTGGCCGCCGAGAAGACCCACGCGCTGGGGCTCTCGCTGGCCGTCTGGCTCTGGGTCGTCCTGCTGCACGACCTGGTCGCGTTCGCGGCCGTCGCCGGCCTCGACCTGGGGTCGCGGGCGGTCGCCGTGGCCGTGCTGCTCAACCCGGCTGACTGCTTCCGGGTGCTGGCGCTCTCGCAGGTCGACGTCGTCGCTGGCGGCTTCGGGAGCGTGATGGCGTCGGCCGGGCTCTCGGTGCCGGTCGTCGCCGCCGCGCTCGCCGGCTGGGTCGTCGTGCCGGCCGTCGTCGCCGCCCGGCTGCTCGGGCGCCGCCGGGTCTGAATCCCGGGGCCGCGAGCCGACGCTCGCACTCCTCCCGGCCGTCGAAACCCACATGCCGGCGCCCCGTGTCCAGCCGGTATGACCGACGCCGACGCGCTCGTCATCGGTGGCTCCCGCTTCATCGGCCGCCACACCGTCCAGGCCCTCCGCGACGAGGGATACGAGGTGACGACGTTCAACCGCGGCAACCGCGACTCGCCGTTCGGGGACGCGGTCGGCCACGTCGAGGGCGACCGGCGACAGGACGACGACCTCCGGGCGGCGCGCGACGCCGTCGACCCGGACGTCGTCGTGGACTGCGTCGCCTACTACCCCCGCGACGTCGAGGTCGCCTGCGAGGTGTTCGCGGACGTCGACGCCTACGTCTTCATCTCCTCGGGCGCGGCCTACGGTGCCGAGCGCATCCCCAAGCGCGAGGGCGAGACGCCGCTCCACCCCTGTACCGACGAGCAGGCGACCGACGACACGTGGGACACCTACGGCAACCGCAAGGCCGAGGCCGACCGTCGACTGTTCGCGGCGGCCGAGCGCGGCGTGAACGCGATGAGCCTGCGCCCGCCCATCGTCTACGGTCCCTACGACTACACCGAGCGGTTCGACTACTGGGTCGACCGCGTCGACGGCTACGACCGCGTCCTCGTGCCCGGGGACGGGACCAACCTCCGCCACCTCGTCTACGTCGAGGACGTGGCCGACGCCGTCCTGACGCTCATCGACCGCGGCGAGCCGGGCGAGGCGTACAACTGCGGCGACGACCACCTCCCCGTGCTGGGCGAGTGGGTCGACCTCGTCGCGGACGCGTGCGACTCGCACCCCGAGGTCGTCACGGCCGGCGAGCGCGAACTCGAGGCGGGCGACCTGACCCACGAGGACTTCCCGCTCTACCGCCCGTATCCGCACGTGCTCGACACGACGAAACTCCGGGCGCTGGGCTGGCGGTCGACCCCCCACGAGGAGGCCGTCGCGGCGACGGTCGAGCACGTCCGCGAGCGCGGGTTCGAGGGCGAGCGGGGGCCCTCGCGGGAGGACGAGGAGCGGGTGCTGGATATCCTGGAGACGATGTAGGACAGGGCTGCTGGAGGAATCGCGCTCTCACGGTACTGACGACAGTGACGAGAAGAACCGGTACGAAGCCCTCGCGCTCTCTCACAACCCTGCTAGTGACAGAGCCCCCTACGAAGCCCTCGCGCTCTCGACCGGCCGCGCCTCGCTGTCGTTCGAGAGAGCGAAGCTCTCTCGTGATGACGAGAGACGCCGCAGGCGTCTCTCGAACCACGCTCCTCGCCTCGCTCCGCTCGGCTGCGGTGCTTGCGTCGTCGGGGCCGGGTCGAGAGCGCTCGCCTTCCGGCAGAGCAAGCTCTGCCGACGTTCGCCTCGCTTCGCTCGGCTCACCTTCGAGTCCGCCAGAGGGGTTGTGTTTCGGGTCGAGCGACGCTCGTGGTGGTTCCAGCGGAGCGCTCGTGTCCCCACACCTCCCCGCGCTCGCGCCGGGACGGCTCGCCACGCTCCCTTCGGTCGCGGGCTCGCCGGCTGAGGCGCGAGCGCGCTTCCTGACCCCGGAACCAGCCGGCCGATCCAGCCGCTCGTTCGGTGCGTGCCAGCCTCGTCAGTCGAACTGGCGTGCGCTGGCGGCTGTGCCGGGGGCCAGCCGCCTCTAAGCGCACGAGGGCCGAAGCGCGCAGCGGTAGCGAGCACTGCAGGCGGTTGGGGAGGCACGAGGCCTACGGCTACCGACTGACCCACGTGCGGTCCTGGTGACTTCCGAAGGTGAGCCGAGCGAAGCGAGGCGAACGCCGGAAGACTCCGTCTTCCGGAAGGCGAACCCGCTCGACCCAGCCCGGGCGACGTAAGCACTGGACTGCATGCCCGGAACGGCGCGAGCGAAGCGAGGGCCGCATGCCCGGAACAGGAAGCGCGCAGCGAGCCCCGGATGGTCGAGCGGGTGAGGGCTTCGGGAGCAGTCTCGCTGTCGTCGCACGCACCTGAACCAGAGAGCGGGTGAGGGCTTCGGGAGCAGTCTCATCGGAATCGTGATAGGAGCCAACACTGCATTCTGAAAAGATGTTCGTGGGCTAAGGAACGAAAATCAGGTATTGAATGTTAAATAGGCACATAAAAGATGAAGTCCAGATATTCAGATATAACCTATCTAGTCATAGATGCCGAACCCGCGCTGCAGGTTCTCGCAGATGTCCTGAATCGCCTCGTGGGCCCGGTCCAGTTCCACGGGCTCGGCGAGCATCGTGATGAAGCCGTGGATGACGTCGTCGTAGTTGCGGTGTTCGACCTCGATGCCGGCCTGGCCCAGTTTCTCGGCGTAGGCGAGGCCCTCGTCGCGCAGCGGGTCGAAACCGGCCGTCACGACCGTCCCCGGTGGCAGGTCGTGGAGGTCGCCCTCCAGCGGGAACGCGTACGGGTTCTTCTGGTGGAGATCGCTGCCGAAGTAGCAGTCGAAGAACCAGAGCATGTCCTCCTCGACGAGGAAGTAGCCCTCCTTGTTCTGCTCCCAGGAGGGGCGGTCCTGCCGGGCGTCGACCGCGGGGTAGATGAGTACCTGGCGGTCGATGTCGGGGATAGGCATCGCGGGGTCGCGCCGGTCTGCCTCCTCCCGGCGGTCGCGGGCCATCTGGCAGACCGCGGCCGAGAGGTTGCCGCCGGCGCTGTCACCCATGACGGCGAGCTGGCCGTTGCCGTCGACCTCCTCGGGGTTGTCGTGGACGAAGCTCGCGGCGGCGTATGAGTCCTCCACCGCGGCGGGGAACGGGTCCTCGGGCGCCAGCCGGTAGTCGACGGAGACGACGTTGACACCGGCCTCGTTGCAGATGTGCCGGCAGGTCACGTCGTGACTGTCCAGGCTCCCGATGACGAAGCCGCCGCCGTGGTAGTAGACGACGGTCGGTGCGGTGGTGTTGGCCTTGCCGGGGCGGTAGTGACGCACCGGGACGGGGTCGCGCTGGTCACCCTCCTGTGGCTGGTAGCCGGGGACGGTGAAGTCGTGGACGCGCCCGACCTCCGGCTCGTCGACGTCGGCGGCGAACTGCGAGAACAGGTCGCGGGCGCCGCGCGCCCCGTACTGGTTGAGCGGGAGCGCGTTCAGCGCCGCGAGCTGTTCGAGAACGAGTTCGACCTCCGGATGTAGTTCGTCGGCTCGCATACCCGGCCCACTCGCCCCCACAGCATAAACGCGGTGCGACCATCTCGGGGCTCGTTTAACCGGCTCCCGCGCGGCGGCGGGCGCCTCCCCCCGGCCCGGGGCTCCGGTCGCCGTCCCTTCGGTCTCTCGGCCGCCGTCACTCGTCGCCCGTCACCCCGTACGCCTCGGTCTCGGGGTGGAACGCCCGCCACGCGTGCCAGAACAGCGGTGCGATCTCGTTCGCCCGCCGGAGCCGCTGCCCGGCGTGTGGACCGCCCGTGGCACGGCCGCTCTCGCGGCTCCAGCGCGACCCGCCGGCCCGCAGCGCCTCGCCATCGGGCCCGTCCACGGCCGCGAAGTGGAGCGTCGTTCCGTCCACGTGCCGGTCGTACGCCGCCAGCCCGCCGCCGGGCGTCGTCGCCACGGCCACCGGCAGGTCGCCGACGCGGTCCTCGACCAGCCCGCCCGCTTCGTGAACCACGAAGTGCGGATAGGCTCGGGTGACGCCGTCGCTGACGATGCCGACGACCAGGGTCGACCGGCCCAGCACGCCGGGTCCGCTCCCGCCACTCCCCCCGCTCCCATCGAAGCCGACGAGCTGGCGCTCGTCCGCGTACGGGTACTTGTCGTCGTACTCGTAGGGGCGGCTCCCGTCGATGGTTCCCGAGTGGGGTGGCGGGAGCAGGACGGTCGTGTCGGGGTGGGCGTCGCGCCAGGCGCCCCAGCTCGTCAGGCGCGACGGAACGAGCCGCAACTGGTCGCCGGTCCGGGGCCCGCGGATGGCGGTCGCCAGGAGCTGGCTCCAGAGGCTCCCCGTCGCCTCGTCGTAGAGGACCAGGTCACTGCGCCACAGCGAGCCGGAGACGCCGAAGCGGGTCGGCCACCCCCCGACGCGGCGCTCGGCGGCGATGGCGCTCCCGCAGAGCGGGCAGTAAGTGACGAGCAGCGGCCCCCCGAGAGAGTCGTTGACGACCTCGTGGCGGTCCAGCACCGCGAGCGGGTAGGCTCGTGCCTCGCCGTCGCGCTCGACGCCGACGACGGCCGCGCCAGCTCCCAGGCCGTCCCGCCCGACCACCGCGGGGTCGAGGCCGGACCAGTCGGCCGCGAACGCCGGCTCGACGATGGCCGGAATCGCATCACGGGGCAGGGGGTGCCTCATGGCCTCCCAGGGGACGGGGAGGCGCACGGGTGCGCCACCGGTCGGCGGGCGGACGCGGTCACGGCCGACACCCCCACGGTAGCCGGCGGTACAGCCCGCGATTCCCGCCGCGGTGGCTGCACCGAGCGCGCCCAGCAGTCGCCGTCGTCGCATATCCCGGGTTACGCGAGGGGTGGGCAAGAGCGACGCGCCGTCTGGCAGCCACGGCGCACGAGGGGCCGGCCCGCCACCGGCCCGCCACCGGCCCGCGGTCGGGTACCGCGCCCACTCGTTGGCGGGTGTATTTGTGACTCCGACCCCTCCGGGGCGGTATGGACCCATCCACGAGCCGTCGTCGCCTCCTCCGAGCGGCGGCCGCCGGCACCGCGGCCGGGCTCGCAGGCTGTACGCTCTCGGGCGACGGCAGCGACGGTGGGAGCGACGGCGGACCCAGCACTCCAACCGACGAGCTCCCGACCGAGACGGACCTCCCGGATGCGGTCGGACTCGAACCGCTCGTCACGGGCCTCCGCGCCCCGCTCGATATCCAGTTCGCGCCCGACGCGGACCGCTCGTACGTCGCCGAGCAGCAGGGTATCGTCCACACGGTCGAGGGGGGGAGTCGCCGCGAGGCGCCGTTCCTCGATCTGCAGGACACCGTCGAGGCGGGGGGTGAGAAGGGCCTACTCGGCATCGCGCTCCACCCCGACTTCGCCGAGAACCGTCGGGTGTTCGTCCGGTACAGCGCCCCCCGCCGCGAGGGAACGCCCTCGAACTACTCGCACACGTTCGTCCTCGCCGAGTTCGAGGCGACCAGCGACGGCCGGCAGGTTGACCGGGACAGCGAGCGGACGCTGCTGGAGGTGCCCCAGCCACAGGGCAACCACAACGCCGGCGACCTCGCGTTCGGCCCGGACGGCCTGCTGTACGTCGCGGTCGGGGACGGCGGCGCGGGCGGCGACCAGGGGACGGGTCACGTCGCGGACTGGTACGACGCGGTCGGCGGCGGCAACGGCCAGGACGTGACCGAGAACCTGCTCGGGTCCATCCTCCGCATCGACGTGGACCGCGAGGGCGACGACACGCCGTACGCCATCCCCGAGGACAACCCGCTCGTCGGCCGCGAGGGCCTCGACGAGCACTACGCCTGGGGGCTTCGCAACCCCTACCGGATGGCGTTCGACGACGGCCGGCTGTTCGTCGGCGACGTGGGCCAGAGCCGCTTCGAGGAGGTCAGCATCGTCGAACGGGGCGGTAACTACGGCTGGAACGTGAAGGAGGGACGGCACTGCTACGGGGCGAGCGACTGCCCGGATTCGACACCCGACGAGGTGCGTGGCGGCGAGCCGCTGGTCGACCCCATCGTCGAGTACCCCCACTCCGGCGGCGGCGTGAGCGGCATCTCCGTCATCGGCGGGCAGGTGTACCGCGGCGACGCCATCCCGGGGCTCGCCGGCACCTACGTCTTCGGCGACCTGCAGGTCGACGGGCGGCTGTTCGTCGGGACCCCGCCCGAGAGCGGTGACCGGTGGCCGACCCGGACGCTCGACCTCGGGGACGACGGTGGCCGACTCGGTCGGCTGCTCTCGGTCGGCCGCGACGCCGACGGCGAGGTGTACGCGCTCGGGACGGGGTCGGACGGTGGCGGTGTGTATCGGCTCGTGCCCGCCGGGTAGCCGCGTCGGCGTGGGCGGGCGCCCCGCCGGTGGTTTTTCGGGCCGGTCCGCCGAACGCCGACCATGCGATACCGTCCCACTCGTCGCCGGCTCCTCGCGACCGCGGGCACGGCGCTGACGACCGGGCTGGCGGGCTGCCCCGCGAGGTCGAGCGACGGGGACGGCGACGGCGCCCCGGACCCGACGGTGTCGGGCGGATCACCCGCCTCCCCGACCGCCCGCACCGCCGCGTCGGGGAGCGTCCGCTTCACCAGCGTCCCGGACCTGTTCAACGCCGACATCCCCTATCCGATGGCCGGCTGGGAATCGGCGCTGGACTGGTTCCTCGGCCGGCTCAAGCGCGAGGGCCCCGCCTTCACCCTCGTCGCCGGCGACATCATGGACGCGCGGTGGTGGGAGTCCCGCAAGCAGGTCCGGCTGTACGCGAACGCCTACTGGGGCGGCTACGTCCGCCGGATGCGTGACCACGACATCACCCTCTACCCCGCGGTCGGCGATCACGAACTCGGCGACGACGAGTGGGAGAACCAGGACACCTACGGCCTGACGCCGACGTTCGAGCGCCAGTTCGTCCGCCAGTTCGACACCCCGCGGAACGGCCCCGAGGGGTACGAGGGCCTGGCCTACACGGTCCGGCGGGGCGACCTCCTCGTGGTCACCGTCGACACGTTCGAGCGCCGCGACGGCGAGGTCCACGTCTCGGTCACGGGCGCGCAACTGGAGTGGCTCCGGTCGGTCCTCTCGGCGACGGACGCCGACCACGTCGTCGTCCAGGGGCACGTCCCGGTCCTGCGGCCGGTGAAGTCGCGCCACTCCAGCGCGCTCTACCTCGACGGCGGCCGCGAGTCGGGGTTCTGGCGCACGCTCCGCGAGTTCGGCGTCGATGCCTACCTCTGTGGCGAGCACCACGCCATCACCGTCGACCGCGCCGACGGCGTCTGGCAGGTGACCCACGGCGCGCTCTGGGGGGCCCACTCGCCGGTCAACTACCTCGTCGGCGCCGTCCGCCCCGACGGGCTCCGGCTCGAACTGAAGCGGTTCCCCCTGGCGTACGGCGGCCCGACCATCTACCAGCTGAACCGCCCGAAGCCGTTCGTGAAGACCGACGTGACGGTGCCGGAGCGGGTCCGCGAGAACGGGCCGCGGTCGGTCGGCCGGGTGCACATCGACGCCGACGGGACGAGCCGGGACCGGACCGGTGTGTTCGCGTGACGGCCACCGCTCGTCGCGCCGCCGCACCCCCCACCCACCGCGAACGTTTAACATGGGTGTCGCCCGAACCTCTAGCGATGGACGACGAGCCGTTCGAACGACCGGTGCTGGTCGGGGTCGGGAACCCGGAGGCCGCTCAGCAACTGGTCCGGACCGCGGGTGACCTGGCGGCCCTGGGCGGGGGAACGGTCCGGCTCGTCACCGTCGCGGTGAAGCCCCACGACTCCCCGTTCGGCGTGTTCGCCGACGAGACCATCGTCGACGAGTTCGCCGGCGAGAGCCACGCGCTGCTCGAATCGGTGACGGCGCCGCCGGGCGTCACGCTCGAACGGGAGGTGGTCACCGCGCGGTCGGTCGCGAAGGGGCTGCTCGCGGCCGTCGAGGAGACGGACCCGACCGCGCTCGTCGTCGGCTGGCACGGCCGCCGGCGCCGGAGCGACGCGGTCCTCGGGAGCACCATCGACACGCTCGTCGAGCGGGCGCCCTGTGACCTCCACGTCGAGCGCGTCGGCCGCGAGGCGAACGGTGTCGCGTCGGTCCTGCTCGCGGTCGCGGGCGGCCCCCACGTCGACGCGGCGGCGAACGTCGCGCGAGCCATCGCCGCCCGGAACGACGCTCCCGTCCTCGTGCTCTCGGTCGCCACCGACGGGACGGACACGGACACCGCCGCGGCCTTCGTCGACGAGGGTCGGGCCGCGCTGACCGACCGCGGTCCCGAGGTGGCGGTGACGACGGCGGTCGGGGCGGCCGACGACGTGGCCGACGCCATCGTCGCCGAGGCCAGCGACCACGACGTGGTCGTCATGGGAGCGACCCGACAGGGGGCCATCCGCCGGACGCTCGCCGGGTCGGTCCCGCGGCGGGTCGTCGACCGAACGGCACAGACGGTCATCCTCGCGCGCGACGGCGACACCGTCGGCGGCCCGCTCCACAGGCTCGGGGGGCTGCTCCGACGGTGACCGAGGTCGTCTTCTGGGGGCTGGTCGCGCTCGCGACGGTCACCAGCCTCGGCACGGCCTGGGCGCTCGGCGCGAACAGCAACTCCCCCCCGTTCGCCCCGGCCATCGGCGCCAACGCGATCTCGACGATGCGGGCGGCCTTCCTCATCGGCATCCTCGCGGCGCTCGGGGCGCTCACGCAGGGCGGGAGCATCTCAGAGACCGTCGGCGCGGGCCTCATCGACGGCGTCGCCATCTCCTCGCTGGCGGCGACCGCCGGCCTGCTCACCGCGACGGCGTTCATGGCCTTCGGCATCTACTCCGGGTATCCGGTTCCGGCGGCGTTCGCCACGACGGGTGCGATGGTCGGCGTCGGCCTCTCGCTGGGCGGTGACCCCGCCATCGACACCTACCGCCGCATCGCGACGTTCTGGGTGCTCGTCCCCCCGGTCTCCGGCGGTCTCGCCTACCTCACGGCCACGCTCCTGCGGCGCGACGACGTCCCCGAGACGGTGAGCATCCCGTTGTTGGCGGCGGTCGTCGGCGGCATCGTCGCGAACGTCGAGTTGAGCGTCATCCCCGCAGCCGGGGACGCCACGCAGAACTCCATCGCGGGGTTCGTCGCCGGCCGCGTCGGCCTCGGGCCGGTCGCGGGGGTCGACCCCGTCCTCGTCGCCACGACGCTGCTCGCGGCGGTCGCGAGTGCCCTGTTCATCCGCCGACGGACCCAGGAGTCCGTCGACCGGGGCATCAAGACCTTCCTCGTCGCGCTCGGGAGCGTCGTCGCCTTCTCCAGTGGCGGGAGCCAGGTCGGCCTGGCGACGGGCCCCCTGGAGAACCTCTACGTCTCCGAACTCGGCCTGCCGGGCCTCCTGTTGCTCTCGGTCGGCGCGGTCGGCATCCTCGGCGGCGCCTGGATGGGCGCCCCACGCCTCCTGCAGGCCACCTCCCGGGAGTACGCACAGCTGGGCATCCGGCGCTCGATCGCCGCGCTCGTCCCGGGCTTCATCATCGCCCAGCTCGCCATCGCCCTGGGCATCCCCATCTCGTTCAACAACATCATCATCTCGGGCGTCATCGGCGGTGGGCTGGCCGGCGGCTCGGCGGGCGTCTCCCGTCGGAAGATCGGGGTCACGCTCACCTTCTGGGTGCTGACGCTGGGCTGCTCGGTCGGCGTCGGGTTCGGCGTCTACCGGGCCTTCGCGACCGTGCTCGGGCAGTGACTACCGCACGACCGTCACGGTCACGGCCGCCTCGCCGACGACGCGCGTGGCGACGGTCCCGAGGAGGCGCGGCGCGAGGTCGGTCCGCGACCCGCCGTGCCCGCCCATCACGACGTGGTCGACGTCGTGGTCCTCGACGTACGCGAGGATGGTGTCGGCGGGGTCGCCCGTCTCGACGGCGGTGTCGACCTCGCGGCCGGCCTCGGCGGCCCGCTGTTTCGCGTCCGCGACGAGACCGTCCGCCCGCTCGCGCGCGGCCGCCTGCCGGTCGTCGTCGGCCTCGATGATGCCGCCCTCGCTCATCGAGCTCCCGATCGGCGTGACGACGTTCAGTACCGTCACCGGACAGTCGAACGTGGCGAGCGCGTGTGCCAGCGCGTCGTCCGCGAGCGGCGACCCGTCCAGCGGGACGAGGACGTGGGACGGCTGCATGGTGGGGCTCGGAGGCCGAGGTACAAGTATGTCCGGCGGACGATTGGTGTACACGTTGAAGACCGGTGGCACCGAACGCCGAACCGATGGTGGGGTCGGGACTCTGGAGTCGGTTCTCGGCGCGGGTGGGTGGTCTCGGACTGGACGCTGTGCCGATCCTCGCAGGCAACAGCATCGCGTGGCGGCTCCTCCCCGACGCCGCCGGCCACCGACTCGCGGGACTGCTCGAGGTGGCGCTCGACGGACTGGTGGGCACACTCGTCGGTATCACGCTGACGCTCACGCTCGCCGACCTCCGGCTCCTCGGCGTGGCGTTCGACGCCCTGCTGTACTTCTACCTGGTCTCGCGGACGCTTCCCCGGTTCCTGCCGGACGGACCGCCGGCCGGCGACACCCTCGGTTCCCGCCGGTTCGTCTACGCCGCCAGCGGTGCCGTCCTCTGCCTGGGCTTTCCCCTCTCGATGTTCCTGCCGGTCCTGTTCGCTGCCTCGCCGGTCGCGCTGCTGGCCGACGCCACTGGTCTCTCGCTCGCGGCACCCTCGGCGCCCGTAGCGGTCGGGTTCTTCTTCGGGTGGAACCTCCTCCTCTGGGTCGGTATCTCGTGGTACGTCCACCGCTCGTGGTGGTCCACCGCCGACCTCGACGAGCGGGTCGCCTTCTACGACCAGGTGCTCGCGAAGGACGTCGACCGCGCGGAGGTGCGGCGGATGGTCACCAGGGATGGCTGGCTCGGAAGCCTGTTCCGACGGCTGGCGCTGCTGGTGCCCGTGATACTGGTCGTGACCATGCTCGCCTTCTTCGCGGTCCTCTCCGGGTTCGTTATCATCCTCTTCCCGCTCCCGGAACTGGTCCTCCTGACGGCGGCGGTCGGCAGCGTCGTCGCGAACCGATGGCCGGGCGGTCGACTGTCGGGCCTCGCCGACCGCCGTATCGACATCGAGGAGCGCTTCTTCCGGATGTTCCGGTATGCCCGCGCGAGCCGGAAGGGAATCGTCATCGTCCCGTACCTCACGCTGGGACTGGTGTTCTCGATGCTGCTGGCGCTTCTCTCCAACGTGGGGCTGTTCGCCATCGGCTACCTGTTCGTCGTCCGCTCCGGCGAGGCGGCCCGGCTGACCCTCCAGTCGCCGCTCCGGATGTGGGGGGCGCTCGCCATCCTGTGCTGCACCGCCGTCCCCGGCCTGTACTCGCTCTGGTTCTGGTACCGTGAGGCCCGCCGGATCCCCCACTACCTCCTCCACTGGGAGGAGACACACGCCGGCAGCGCGGCCATCCAGTCCGCGGAGGACCTGCCGCCACTCCCGACCCGCCCGGTCGGGAACCTGCTCGTCCCGTCGCTCCTGTTCGCACCGATATACGTGGGCTACAAGCTCGCACCCGACCAGGGCGACCCGCCGCTCGTGTTCGTCGCCGCCCTCGCAGTCGGCGCCACGGCACTCCTGGTGTTCGCCGGCCTGTCTATCCGCCGGACGTTCCACCGCCCGCCACAGCACCCGCGAACCGACGCCTGGGCCATCCCGCTGGCCTTCCTCGTTCAGGTCGGCTGGTTCTGGTGGCTCTTCGGTGACGGGGGGATGATAGTCGACTCCTCGTTCGGCCTCAGACAGGTCGCCATGGTCGCGCTGCTGTCGATGATGTTGTTCTTCATGGAAGACCTGTGGCAGTGGCTCGAGGACCGCATCGGCGACTACGCCAGTGCGGTCGCGATGGCACTGCTCGGTACCGGCTTCCTCGCCCTCGCCGTCTTCGAGGGCGTCCGAACTTCGGGGACGACGGTGGTCTTCCTGGTTCT
Organism: Haloglomus litoreum; assembly: GCF_029338515.1. Classification (GTDB taxonomy): domain Archaea; phylum Halobacteriota; class Halobacteria; order Halobacteriales; family Haloarculaceae; genus Haloglomus; species Haloglomus litoreum. The sequence continues at coordinate 754,058 of NZ_CP119988.1, forward strand.
CGCCGGCGGTGCGCTCGTCACCCTGTTCCTGGGTGGCTTCGCCGGACTGGTCACGTGGCGACTGGCCGACGAGGAGTGACCGGAGTGGCGCTTGGGTGTGGGACCGACCCGATGGACGACAGTGATAACTCTCGAAGTTCGAGAGTTGAAGGAATATAGTTCCACCAGGATTCGAACCTGGGTCGTTGCCCCCAGAAGGCAACAGGATTGGCCACTACCCCATGGAACTTCGCGGATATACGTATGCCGCGGAGGGATATGAGTGTTGCGGATTCGCGGGACTCCGCCCCCAGGTCCCCCGTTCACGGCGGTCCCGCCCGGGGGTCCTACTCCGTCCGCGCGAACGCGAGCTGGCCGGAGACGTTCTCGATGTAGACGTCCACGACGTCACCTTCCTGCGTGCCGGGGACGAAGATGGTGTAGCCGCCGCGCTTGGCGACGCCGTCGCCCTTGCGGCCGGTGTCGGTGATCTCGACGGTGTAGCGGCCGCCCTTCTCGACGGCGTCGGCCTGCTGCTGGCTGGTCGAGCGGCGCTTCGAGACGGGTCGGAAGGCACCGCAGGCGTCACAGCGGAGCATCTGCGTGCCGTTCTCGGTGACGAGGCGGGTGTCGGGCAGGCCACACTCCGAGCAGCGGACGTACTCCTCGACGTAGTCGCTGATGGCGGCGTCGAAGTCGGTACCGTCGAAGCGGCCGTTGTAGCGGCCGACGCCCTCGCTGAGCTGGCCGGCCGTCGCGAGCGCGCGCTGGACGAACGAGTGGACGTGGTCGACCTCGCGGTTGAGCGCGTCGGCGACCGCGTCGAGGTTCGTGAACCGGGTGAACGCACCGTCGGCCTGGGCCTCGGGGTCGGGGACCGAGAGGCGGGAGGCCTCCGCGCTCCGCTCCGGGAGCGCGTCGAGCGCCCGCGTGAGTGAGGATTCGTAGTCCATACGCGAGTGAGTCCGTGCGGACGTATACGCGTTCCGTGTCGCCGTCTGGGGGGTTCCGTGTGTCCCGGAGGCACGGTCCCGACCGGCTCGATGGCCGCCCGACCGGCCGCGTGGCGGTCGCTCCGCACGAACGATTATGCGACACCCGGCCGACGCGCCGGTATGACCGACGACCTGCCGGCCGACGGCTCGGCGCCACGGGCCGCCGACGAACCGACCGACCGCGAGGTCGCGTGCTTCGAGGCGGGCGTGAAGTTCGGGTCGCTGTACCACCAGTTCGCCGGGACGCCGCTCTCGCCGGACAGCGCCGACGCGCTGGCGACCGCGATGGAGCGGAGCATCGAGAACCAGCCACACTGCGAGGACGTGGCCGTCGAGATGCGGGACGAGGAACTGGCCGACGCCCTCGCGGAGGGGAGCGCCGACTACACGGAGTGGACCGGCCGGTTCTCCGAGGTCCGGATGCGTATCGAGTACGAGAACGTGGTCGTCCACACGGGGATGGCGATGGACGAGGGCTACCCGCTGATGCAGGTCGAGTCCGTCGAGGAGGACTGACTACCTGTCGCCGTCCGTGTCGTCGCCCTCCGCGTCGTTGCTCTCCGTCTCGTCCCCCTCCCTGTCATCGCCCTCCGCGTCGGTCTCCGTATCGTCGTCACGTTCCTCGGAGACGTACTCCCAGACCTCGGCACAGCCACTCCCATCGGGCAGGTCGTCGAGGTGTGCGGTGTCGTCGTCCCCCTCGGTTGCGTCCGCGCCGTCCCCGTCGGGACGGGGGGTGTCGACGGGCATCGGCCCGGATTCATCGTCGGCTCCCATCGGTACTGTCCGGCGTTGGGACGGGACGGGGATAAACTCGCGCCGGGCGCGGCCCCTCCGGCGCGTCGACGGGTGTCCCGTGGTCCCACACCTGATGGGGGCGAGCGTCACGAAAGGGTTTAGTAGAGTCCTGCTCCCACGTTCATCCACGATGACGACGGAGTCCCACGCGCTGTCGGCTCCCTCGCCCAGCCACGGGTTCCGTCACCTCGCCCCCCGACGACCGCGACGGGCCCTCTAGGCCCGCCTCTTCTCACTTCCCCCGACGACCGTCCCGCTCCCTGGCCGCGCCACTCGCTCGTGACGCGGCGGGGGATATCGAACGACCCATCACACATCACACGCACCACACATCCATGACACACGAGAAGGTCGCGCTCGCGTTCTCTGGCGGGCTCGACACCACCGTCTGCGTCCCGCTGCTGGAGGAGGAGTACGGCTACGACGAGGTCATCGGCGTCACCGTCGACGTCGGCCAGCCGAGCGAGGAGTTCGACGAGGCCCACGAGACCGCCGAGGCGCTCGGGCTCGAACACTACGTCGTCGACGCACAGGAGGAGTTCGCCGACCTCTGTATGGACGCGGTCCGCGCGAACGCCACCTACCAGGGCTACCCCCTGGGGACGGCGCTCGCGCGCCCGGTCATCGCGAAGGCCATCCTCGCGGTCGCCGAGGAGAACGACTGCACCGGCATCGCCCACGGCTGTACCGGGAAGGGGAACGACCAGCTCCGGTTCGAGGCCGTCTGGCGCGACTCCGACCTCGAGGTCATCGCGCCCGTGCGCGAACTCGGCCTGACCCGCGAGTGGGAGCAGGAGTACGCCGCCGAGCGCGACCTGCCCGTCGAGGGCGGCGACGGCGGCGCCTACTCCATCGACACGAACCTGTGGAGCCGTTCGGTCGAGGGCAGCGAACTGGAGGAGCCGAGCCACGTCCCCAGCGAGGACATCTACGCCTGGACCTCGGCACCCGGCAGCGAGACGCAGGAGCTCACCATCGAGTTCGAGGACGGCTACCCCGTCGCGCTCGACGGCGAGGAACTCGATTCCGTCACGCTCATCGAGACGCTGAACGACCTCGCCGGCGACTACGGCGTCGGCCGTACCGACGTGATGGAGGACCGCATGCTGGGCCTGAAGGTGCGCGAGAACTACGAGCACCCGGCCGCCACCACCCTCCTGAACGCCCACGAGGCCCTGGAGTCGCTCGTCCTCACGCAGGAGGAGCGCCAGTTCAAGAACTACATCGACCAGGAGTGGGCCGAGAAGGGGTACCAGGGCCTCGTCGACGCGCCGCTCGTCCGCGCGCTGGAGGGGTTCATCGACGAGACCCAGGAGCGCGTCACCGGCAGCGTCACCATCCGGCTCGAGGGTGGGCAGGCGCGCCCGGTCGGGCGCGAGAGCCCGTACGCCGTCTACTCCGCGGAGGCGGCCTCGTTCAACACCGAGGACGTCATCGGCGGCATCGAGCAGAACGACGCCACCGGCGTCGCGAAGTACCACGGCTTCCAGCAGCGCCTCTCGAACAAGGTGACCGAGGCCGCCAACGAGGGCCGCACGGACTGGGGCGGCGACGACGCCGAGTGAGATGACCGGGCGCGAGCACGAGGCCACGGACGCGGGCGCGCCCCCGAACGGGGGCACCGACGAGGTCGCCACCGACGGGAGCGGCGAAAGCGACAGCGCCGGTGACGGCGACGTCGTCCGTCGCGAGCGGTTCAGCGGCGGCCCCGCCCGCGAGTTCCTCTCCTCGCTCGCGCAGGACGAGCGCATCTTCGCGGCCGACCTCGCCGTGGACCGCGCGCACACCGTGATGCTCGCCGAGCAGGGCATCATCGGGGACGACGAGGCCGGCGAGATCCTCGGCGCGCTCGACGATGTCGAGGCGGCGGGCCACGCCGCGCTCGACGGTGGCGAGGACGTCCACGCGGCCATCGAGACGGCCGTCATCGAGCGTATCGGCCCCGTCGGCGGGAAGATGCACACCGCGCGCTCGCGCAACGACGAGGTCGCGACGTGCATCCGGTACCGCCTCCGCGCGGACCTGCTCGACACCGTCGATGCCGTGCTCGCCGCGCGTGACGTGTTGCTGGGGACGATGGCCGCGGAGCGCGAGACCCTCGCGCCCGGCTACACGCATCTCCAGCCCGCACAGCCGACGACCGTCGCGCACTGGCTGGGCTCCTACGAGGGCGCGCTGGCCCGCGATACGGGTCGGCTGTTCGACGCGTTCGACCGCACCAACCGCTCGCCGCTGGGTGGCGCCGCCTTCGGCGGCACCCCGTTCGACATCGACCGCGAGCGCACGGCGGCCCTGCTAGGGTTCGACGGCCTCGTCGAGAACAGCATGGATGCCTCGTCCGCGCGGGACTTCCTGCTGGAGGCCACGAGCGCGCTCGCGACGCTCGCGACGCACTGCTCGGGGCTGGCCGAGGACCTCGTCCTGTTCGCCAATCGCGGGTTCGTGGAACTGGACGACGACTACGCCTCCACGTCGTCGATCATGCCCCAGAAGAAGAACCCGGACACGCTGGAACTCGTCCGGGCGGTCGCGGGCGACGCGGCGGGCGACCTGCAGGCCGTGCTGACGAGTCTGAAGGGGCTCCCCCGGGCGTACAACCGCGACCTCCAACGCGTCCACCCGCACGCGTTCGACGCAGCGGACGCCGTGCTCGACGCCGTCGAGGTCACGGCGGGCGCGGTCGCCACGGCCGACTGGAACGAGGCTGCGCTGGCCGAGGCGGCCGACGAGGGCTTCTCGACGGCCACGGGCGTCGCGGACCTGCTGGCGATGGCCGGGGTGCCGTTCCGGACCGCGCACGAACTCGTGGCGCGGGCCGCGGAGGCGGGCGACGACAGGTCGGCGCTACGGGCCGACGAACGATACGAGGCCGTCACGGCGGCTGCCGAGGACGTGCTGGACGCGCCCCTCGCGGAGTACGTCGACCCCGAGGAGGTGCGCCGAGCACTGGACCCGGTCGAGAGCGTGGCGATGCGCGACTCGCGCGGCGGGCCCGCACCCGAGGCGATGGCGGCACACCACGAGCGCGCGACGGACGCCCGCTCGGCCGACCAGGAGGCGCTGGCGGCTCGCCGCGAGGGACTGACCGAGGCGGCCGACCGCCTCGCTACCGAGGTGGACCGCCATGTCTGAGCGACCGGCCCCGGTAGCCCGGCCGCCCGCACCCCCCCGACGACCATTGACAGGTATCTGATACCGGCTCCCCAAGTTCGGTTCTGGGCGCCCTGAATGCCGTTAGCCGACGGTGCGATTCTACCAGTTGTTCGACAGGTTCGACAGCCTTAAGTTGCCGAAGCGGCCACGTAGGGGTACAATGGTAGACTGTCCCGAGTGCGGGGCCGACGTGGACCTGCACGACGACCTCGAGGTCGGAGAGATCGTCGACTGCGCGACCTGCGGTGCCGAGCTCGAAGTGGTCGGTGACGACCCCGTCGAGCTGGACACGGCACCCGAACTCGAGGAGGACTGGGGGGAGTAAGATGCCCGTGCCCGGCGTGGTTCGTGCCACACTGCTCGCGGCTCCGCCGCTCGCAAGGGGCGGCGGTGCCGCCCCGCAGACCCGGCGCGAGCACGCCGGGCGACCGGCGCCCCCCACCTCGGCGGCCACCGGAGGTGCCCGCTGATGCAGGTCGGCATGCTGTACTCGCGCATCAGGCGCGACGAGAAGCTCCTCCTCTCGGAGCTGCGCGACCGCGACCACGAGGTCACGAAGATCGACGTCCGCAAGGAGCACTTCGACGTCCACGAGACGCCCGAGGCGTTCGAGGGGCTCGACCTCGTCCTCGACCGGTGTCTCGCGACCAGCCGGTCGCGCTACGCCACGGATTTCGTGGCCCACTACGACGTGCCCGTCGTCAACGACCCGCGGACGGCGGCCATCTGCGCCGACAAGGCCCGGAACAGCCTCGTCCTCGCCGACGCGGGCGTCCCGACGCCGCGTACGACGGTCGCGTTCACGAAGGAGTCCGCGATGGAGGCCATCGAGGAGTTCGGCTACCCCTGCGTCCTGAAGCCTGTCGTGGGCAGCTGGGGTCGACTGATGGCGAAGATCGACTCCCGGAACGCCGCCGAGGCCATCCTGGAGCACAAGGAGACGCTCGGCCACTACGAGCACAAGGTGTTCTACATCCAGGAGTTCGTCGAGAAGCCGGGCCGTGACATCCGCGTCCTGGCGACGGACGGCGAGCCGGTCGCCGCGATGGCGCGCGCCTCGGACCACTGGCTCACCAACGCCGCGAAGGGCGCCACCACCGAGGCCATCGAGGTGACCGACGAGATGCGCGACCTCGTCGAGCGCGCCTCCGACGCCGTCGGCGGCGGCCTCCTCGGCGTCGACCTCATGGAGACGGGCGACGAGTTCACCGTCCACGAGGTCAACCACACGGTCGAGTTCAAGGCGCTGAACGAGGTGGCCGACGTGGACGTGCCCGGCACGGTCGTCGACTGGCTCGAGGGGAAGGCCGACACCGAGGCCGCGGAGGTCACGACATGACCACCACTGCCAGCGTGGTCGGCGGCACCGGCTTCACGGGTGGCGAACTGCTGCGCCTGCTCGACGGCCACCCCGAGTTCGAGGTCGTGCAGGCGACCTCCCGCTCGGAGGCGAACAAGACCGTCGGCGGCATCCACCCGAACCTGCGTCACATGGACCTGCGGTTCTCCGACCCGGCGGACCTCGAATCCGTGGACACGCTGTTCGCGTGTACGCCCCACGGCGTCTCGATGGGCCAGATCGACGAGTTCCGCGACGCCGCCGGCACGGTCGTCGACCTCTCGGCGGACTTCCGTCTGCCCGAGACGACGTACTACGACGAGTACTACGACGGCCACGAGCGACCCGGGCTGCTCGAGGAGGCCGAGTACGCCCTGCCCGAGTTGAACCGCGAGAACCTGCCGGGCGCCGACCTCATCGCCGCCGGAGGCTGCAACGCCACCGCCAGCATCCTCGGCCTGCTCCCGCTGTTCGAGGCGGGCATCCTCGACGGCGACGAGCAGATCGTCATCGACATCAAGGTCGGCTCCAGCGAGGGGGGCGCCGGCGGCGGTGCCGCGTCGTCGCACGCCGAGCGCTCGGGCGTCGTCCGCCCGTACGCGCCGACCGGCCATCGCCACGAGGCCGAGATCGAGGCGTACCTCGGCACGAGCGTCTCGTTCACGGTCCACGCCGTCGACATGATCCGCGGCGCGAGCGCGACCTGTCACATCTTCCCGAACGGGCCCGTCTCGAAGGGCGATATGTGGCAGGCCTACCGCGGCCAGTACGAGGACGAGCCGTTCGTCCGCATGGCGTCGGGCGGCGGTGGCGTGTATCGGTATCCGGAGCCGAAGGCGGTCGCGGGCTCGAACTTCGCGGAGGTCGGCTTCGAGGTCGACCCCACGAACAAGCGCCTCGTCGTCTTCTCGGCCATCGACAACATGATGAAGGGCTCGGCGGGCCAGGCGGTCCACGCGGCGAACATCGCGCTGGGCTTCGAGGAGACCGCCGGGCTGGAGCACACGGGCTTCCACCCCATCGGCGCGCCCTGAGCATAGAAGCAGCGAATCAGCGAAATTTTTCGATAATGATGCATATAAACGACGCAAGTCAGATGTTTTCGATGAAAGAGCAGATTAAAAGCTGTAGGAAGCCCCGGGCGGCTCGACCCTCCGGGGCTCGCTGCGCGCTTCCCTCGCGCCTCGCAGAGCGAGGCGCTCGGTCCAGTGCTTGCGTCGTCCTCAGAATCGAAGATTCTGATGGGCTGCGGGAGAGCCCTGCTCTCCCGAACGCCCGGGAGGGGTCGAGCCCCCCGCCCCTTCCATTCCCGCCCGTTCCGGGAGGTCGGTCGAGCGACGCCCCCGCCAGCGCGGTGCGTACTCGTGGAGGTGCGGCAGCATGAGCGATATCTCCGACTACGACCGCGTCGTCGTGAAGATCGGCGGCGCGAAGGCCGTCGAGCCGGAGGGCGCGCTGGCGGACATCGCCGATCTGGTCGACGAGGGCGTCGAGATGGCCGTCGTCCACGGCGGCTCGACGGCGGTCGACGACACGTTAGAGCGGATGGGGATGGAGCCCGAGTACGTCGAGACGCCGGGCGGCGTCGTCGGTCGGTTCACCGACGAGGAGACGATGGACGTGTTCAAGATGGCGATGGCCGGGCTGGTGAACACCGACCTCGTGACGGGCCTGCGCAACGCGGGCGCAGACGCCGTCGGCCTCTCCGGGGTGGACGGTGGCCTCCTCACGGGCTCCCGGAAGGACGCGGTGCGGGTCGTCGAGGACGGGAAGAAGAAGATCCGCCGCGGCGACCACTCGGGCACCATCAAGCAGATCAACGCCGACCTGCTGGAGTCGCTGCTCGCCGATGGGTACACCCCGGTCGCCTCGCCGCCGATGCTGGCCGACGACGGGGTGGCGGTGAACACGGACGCCGACCGCGCGAGCGCGGCGGTGGCGGGCGCGCTGGGCGCGACGCTCGTCTCGCTGACCGACGTCGAGGGCGTCTACCGGGACCCCGACGACCCGTCGACCCGTATCGAGCGCGTCGAGACCGCCGACGACTTCGCGGCACTCGAGTCGGCGGCCGAGGGGTTCATGAGCCGGAAGGTGATGGCCGCGACGGAGGCGCTGGAGGGCGGCGCGCCCGAGGTCGTCGTCGCCTCCGCGAACGCCGACCGGCCGGTCCGGACGGCGCTGGAGGGTGGCGGTACGCACGTCCTGCAGTCGGCCCTGCCGGAGGGGGACGAGTGACGATGCAGCACTGGCACGGACCGACAGGTTCGATAGCGCAGGACCGCACAGCGTACGCATGACCGGATTCGTCTTCTCCGAGAAGCCCATCCGCATCGAACGCGGTGAGGGCGTCCACCTCTACGACACGAACGGGACCGAGTACCTCGATTTCGGCGCCAGCTACGCCTGTACGCCGGTCGGCCACTGCCACCCCGAGGTGGTCGACGCGGCGACGAGCCAGCTGGAGCGGCTCATGTACGTCCAGGCCTCCTACCCGAACGACGCCCGCGACGCGCTGTACGGCGCACTCGCGGACTGTGCGCCCGGGGACATCGACCGGGTATGGCTCTGTAACTCCGGGACGGAGGCCAACGAGGCCGCGCTGAAGTTCGCCCGGCACGCCACCGGCCGCTCGAAGATCGTCGCCACGACGCGGGGCTTCCACGGCCGCACGATGGGGGCGCTCTCGGCGACCTGGAAGGACGAGTACCGGGAGGGCTTCGAGCCGCTGGCCGGCGGCTTCGAGTTCGTCGAGTACGGCGACGCCGACGCGATGGCCGCGGCGGTCGACGACGAGACTGCGGCGGTCATCCTCGAACCGCTCCAGGGCGAGGGCGGCATCAACCCCGCCGACACCGACTACCTGCAGGCCGTCCGCGAGACGACCGCCGACCACGGGGCCGCGATGATACTGGACGAGATCCAGACGGGACTCGGCCGCACGGGCCACCTGTGGGCCAGCGAGCGCCACGATGTCGTTCCGGACGTCCTGACGACGGCGAAGGGGCTCGGCAGCGGCCTCCCGGTCGGCGCGACCCTGGTGAAGGAGTGGGTGGCCGAGGACTGCGGCAACCACGGCTCGACGTTCTCCGGTGGCCCGGTCGTCTCGGCCGCCGCCGGCGCCACGCTGGACGTGCTCCAGCGCGAGGATCTCCCCGCACACGCCGGAGAGATGGGTGACTACCTGATGGGCGAGGTTCGGGACCTGCTCGGCGACGAGGTCCGCGACGTGCGCGGCCACGGGCTGATGATCGGTGTCGAGGTGAAGCGGGGGGCCAACCGCCTGCTGCGCGACCTCGCCATCGAGCACGGGATCCTCGCACTGCCCGCGGGCCGGACAGTCCTGCGCCTGCTCCCGCCGCTCACCATCGAGCGCGAGCACGCCGACGAGGTCGTCGACGCGCTGGAGGCGGTCATCGCGTGAGCGACGCCGCCGAGGCACCGGCCGACAGCCAGGTTCCCGTCGACCAGGAGGCCCGCGACCTGCTCGAGCGCGTGGTCGCCACGCCCTCGCCGTCCGGCGAGGAGGGGGCCGCGGCCGCTGAACTCGTCGAGTTCTTCGAGTCCCACGGGCGGGAGGCCTGGACCGACGCGGTCGGCAACGTCCGCGCGCCCGCCGACGACTCGCTCCTGCTCACCTCGCACGTCGACACCGTCCCCGGCGACATCCCGGTCCGTGTCGAGGAACACGACGACGGGAGCGACGTGCTGTGGGGCCGCGGCAGCGTCGACGCGAAGGGGCCGCTGTGTGCGATGGCCGTCGTCGCGGTCCGCACGGGCGTCTCGTTCGCCGGCGTCGTCGGCGAGGAGGTCGACTCCCGGGGCGCCCACCACCTCGTGGCCGAGCGCGACGCGCCCGACGCCGTCGTGAACGGCGAACCATCCGGCTGGGACGGCATCACGCTGGGCTACCGCGGGCTCACGGCCGGCCGGTACGTCCACACCTCGGAGTCGGGTCACACCTCCCGCGAGGAGGCAAACGCCATCCAGTCGGCCATCCGCTGGTGGGCTCGGGTGGAGGACCGCTACGAGACCGACGAGTACGAGCCGGTCTTCGAGCAGGTGACGACCAAGCCGGTCGCGATGGACGGCGGCCTCACCGAGGACGGCCTCTCGGTGGAGGCGACGATGGACGTCCAGCTGCGCGTCCCGCCCGCGCTGACGGTCGACGACGTACAGGAGACCGTCGTCTCCGAGCTCGCGGGCGGGACCGTCAACTGGTACGACGAGGTGCCGCCGGTGATGGTCTCGCCCCGTACCGAGGTGGCGCGGGCGTTCCGCGTCGCCATCCGCGACGTGGGCGGTGACCCCCGCCTGCTCCGCAAGACCGGCACCAGCGACATGAACGTCTTCGCCGGCGCCTGGGACTGCCCGATGGCGACCTACGGCCCCGGCGATTCCGACCTGGACCACGCGCCGAACGAGCACCTGCCGCTTCGCGACCTCGACCGCGCCGTCGCGGTGCTCGAGCGCGTCGCGAGCGACTTCACCGAGGACGAGAACGATGACTGACGACCACCCACGCAACTTCGTCGACATCGACGACCTGACGACCGAGGAACTGCACGCGGTCCTGACCCGCGCGACCGACCTGAAGGAGCGCGAGCACCGGGGGAAACACCACCCGCTGCTCTCGGGCCAGACCCTCGGGATGATCTTCGAGAAACCCTCCACCCGGACCCGCGTCTCCTTCGAGACCGGGATGACCCAGCTCGGCGGCCACGCCATCTTCCTCGGCCCGGACGACATCCACCTCGGCCACGGCGAGCCCGTCAAGGACACCGCCCGGGCACTGTCCCGGTACGTGGACCTGTTGATGGCCCGCGTCTTCGACCACGCCGACGTGCAGGAACTCGCCGAGTACGCCACCGTTCCGGTCATCAACGGCCTGACCGACGACGCCCACCCCTGCCAGACGCTGGCCGACCTGCTGACCATCCGTGAGCGGTTCGGGGACTTCGAGGCCGACGTGGCGTGGGTCGGCGACGGCAACAACGTCGCGCAGTCGTTCGTTCTGGGGGCGGCGATGGTCGACCTCGACCTGACCGTCGCCACGCCGCCCGAGTACGCCATCGACGACGCGGTGCTGGACCGCGCGGCCGAACTCGGGACGCCGCCCGAGACCACGACCGACCCCGAGGCCGCGGTCGAGGGCGCCGACATCGTCTACACGGACGTCTGGGTCAGCATGGGCGAGGAGGACCAGCGTGCCGAGAAACTGGAGCGGTTCCAGCGCGGCGGCTTCCAGGTCGACGACGACCTGCTCGGCCCGGATACCGAGGTGATGCACTGCCTTCCGGCCCACCGCGGCGAGGAGATCACCGACGAGGTGATGGAGTCCGACCGGGCCCTGGTGTGGGATCAGGCCGAGAACCGGCTCCACGCCCAGAAGGGGCTGATGACCTGGCTGGACTGAGCCGGGACGGAACCCGACACTTTTGGCCGCCTGCCCGGAGCGTTCGGGTGATGCCCTCCGACCCGCCGTTCTTCGATTCCGCCGACCGCAGTCTCGACACCGACCAGCTGCTGTACGAGGCGGTTCCCGTCGCCAAACTCGTCGCGCTGGTCGTCGTCATCGCGTTCGTCCCGTTCGCGCTCCGGTTCGGCGTCGGCCGGAACGAGGCCCTCAGCGTCCTGTTCGGCGTCCTCGGACAGTTCGTCCTCGCGGTCGGGGCCGGCGTCGTCCTGCTGTACGTCCTCGCCCGTGCGGAGCAACTGGCTTGACGCGGCCCGCTACGCCCCGTGCGTGTAGCCGCGGTCCGGCAGCGGGTCGCCGTCCATCGTGAGCCCCGCGTCTGCCTCGACGACCGTGCCGACGCGCGTCAGGTCCACGGGACACGCCTCCCGCGCGGTCGCGAGCGCGGCCTCGGGGACCGTCACGACGAGTTCGAAGTCCTCGCCGAAGAACGCGGCCAGTTCGCGTTCGTCCTTGGGGCCGTCGGCCACCTCGGCCACGGCGTCGTGGACCGGGAGCGCGTCGCCGTCGAGTTCGATACCGCACTCGGAGGTCTCGGCCAGCTGGTGGCACGAGCGCGCGAGCCCGTCGCTGGAGTCCATCATCGCCGTCGCTCGGGGTGCGAGCGCGCGGCCCGCGGCCACGCGCGGGACGAACCGGAAGAGGTCGTTGGCGCGCTCCGGCTCGTCCGGGAACAGCCGGAGGGCGGCGGCCGACCGCCCGAGTTCGCCCGTGACGCAGAGCGCGTCGCCGACCTGCGCGCCGGAGCGTCGTATCGGTCCTTCGTCGCCGAGTCGGCCGAGCGCCGTCGTGGCGACGGTGAACTCGTCGTGGCCGTCGAGGTCGCCGCCGACGTACTCGGCGCCGACCGCCTCGCAGACCTCGCGCGCGCCCCGGACGAAGTCGCGCACCTCGTCGGGTCGGAAGTCGGGCGCGCCGTACACCGCGACGGCGGCGGTCGCGGCCGCCCCCATCGCCGCCACGTCCGAGAGCGATGCCGCGACAGCGCGCCAGCCCGCCGTGTAGCGGGTCGTGCCGTCAGGGAAGTCCGTCGTCTCGTGGAGCATGTCCGTCGTGAGGACCTGCCCGTCGACGACGGCGGCGTCGTCGCCCGCGGCCGGGAGGCTTTCGGCGATGAGCGCGAGGGCGGCGCGCTCGTCGATGGGGGCGTCGGGGTCCTCGGGGTCGCTCCCGGACTCGGTCATCGTCGGAGGAGGGGGCGCGCGGGGTAAAGAGATGCTGGGACTCGCGACCACCTGGATAACCAATGGGCCGGGAGCGCGTGGTGAGCGGCTTGCCCGCGAACCCGCGCGACCCGGGGAAGGGTAGGGGCGCCACGAGCCGTCACCAGCCACGTCGGGCGGGACTGAAAGGGGCCGGGCGCTTTCGACAGCCGGTCGTCGCTGTTGGTTGCTACACCTCCATCCCACCACTTCCACTCCGCCACCGAACACCTTTAGCCGGGCCCCGCCCACCGGCCGGACATGGATTACCGACAGGTCGAGGGCGCCCGGGAGTTCGTCGCCCGACTCGACCACGGCCGGGACTGGCGCGCGCAGATCGAGGCCTTCGCCGCCGCAGAGGACATCGACGCGGCCTTCTTCGTCGGTCTCGGCGCGGTGCAGGACGCGGAGATCTACTTCTACGACCAGGACGAGCAGGAGTACTACCCGGAACGGTTCGACGAGCCGTTCGAGGTCGCCTCCTGTACGGGCAACGTCTCGTGGCTCGACGGAGAGCGCTTCGCGCACACCCACATGGTCCTCTCGCGCGAGGACGGCTCCTGCGTCGCGGGCCACCTGAACGAGGCCACCACGTTCGCCGGGGAGCTGTACGTCCGCGAGTTCGACGCCGAACTCGTCCGCGAGCACGACGAGACGACGGACCTCGACCTCTGGGGGAACCTCTGAACCGAGCGACCAGTCGCCGAGGTATCGGAACAAGCGCTGGATGGGGAATAGAACGAACGAGATGGCGGCACAATCGACAAAATCGTGACACAGACCGATAATCGCTGTCGGTGGTGGTCGTAGTGCGCGAGGCCGACGAGCGCTACTTCGAGCGCATCGAGGGCCAGCTGGACGAGGCGTTCGACGCCGCACGCGAGGCCAAGGAGCGTGGCGGCGACCCCTCCACCGAGATCGAGATCCCGGTCGCGAAGGACATGGCCGACCGTGTCGAGAACATCCTCGGCATCGACGGCGTCGCCGAGCGCGTCCGGGAACTGGAGGGCGAGATGTCCCGCGAGGAGGCTGCGCTCGAACTGGTGAACGACTTCGTCGACGGCAACGTCGGGGACTACGACGGACGCGCGGGCAAGGTCGAGGGCGCGGTCCGGACGGCGGTCGCCCTGCTGACGGAGGGTGTCGTCGCGGCGCCCATCGAGGGCATCGACCGCGTCGAGTTGCTGGAGAACGACGACGGGACGGAGTTCGTGAACGTCTACTACGCCGGCCCCATCCGCTCTGCGGGCGGGACGGCACAGGCGCTGTCGGTGCTCGTCGCCGACTACGCCCGGTCGCTGCTGGGCATCGAGGAGTACAAGGCGCGCGACGCGGAGGTCGAGCGCTACGCCGAGGAGATCGGTCTCTACGACAAGGAGACCGGTCTGCAATACACCCCGAAGGACCCCGAGACGAAGTTCATCGCCGAGCACATGCCCATCATGCTGGACGGGGAGGCCACGGGCGACGAGGAGGTCTCCGGCTTCCGCGACCTCGACCGCGTCGACACCAACAACGCCCGCGGGGGGATGTGTCTGGTCCTCGCCGAGGGTATCGCGCTGAAGGCGCCGAAGATCCAGCGCTACACGCGCGGGCTGGACGAGGTCGACTGGCCGTGGCTCCAGGACCTCATCGACGGGAACTACAAGGACGACAAGGGCGGGGACGAAGCGGCCGAGGACGACGACGGTGACGAGGAGGACGCGGCCGACGAGAGCGACGAGGACGATGCCGAGGCGGGCGACGAACCCGCGGGTCCGCCCCGCGTCGAGAAATCGAAGAAGTTCCTGCGCGACCTCATCGCCGGGCGGCCCGTGTTCGGCCACCCCTCGGAGGCGGGTGGCTTCCGCCTGCGCTACGGCCGCGCGCGCAACCACGGCTTCGCGACCGCGGGCGTCCACCCCGCGACGATGCACCTCGTGGACGACTTCCTCGCGACCGGCACGCAGATCAAGACGGAGCGTCCCGGCAAGGCCGCGGGTGTCGTCCCCGTCGACTCCATCGAGGGGCCGACGGTGAAACTCGCGAACGGCGAGGTCCGGCAGGTCGACGACCCCGCCGAGGCCCTCGAGATACGGAACGGCGTCGACGCCATCCTCGATCTGGGCGAGTACCTCGTCAACTACGGCGAGTTCGTCGAGAACAACCACCCGCTCGCGCCCGCCTCCTACACGGTCGAGTGGTGGGTCCACGAGATGCGCGCCGCCGACGCCGACGTGCAGGCGCTGGAGGACGACCCCCACGTCGACCTCGCGCACCCGTCGGCCGAGCAGGCGCTGGCGTGGGCCGAGACCTACGACGCGCCGCTGCACCCCACGTACACCCCATGTTGGCACGACATCTCCGTCGAGGCGTTCGACGCCCTCGCGAGCGCCGCCAGCGAGGGGTCGTGGGCCGAGGCCGACGGCCTCGCGATGCCCGAGGACTCGGGGACGGGCGGCCGCGACGCGCCCGACGGCGAGGGCCGGACGCTGGTCCTCCCGCGCTCGGACCTCGTCACGGACGCGCTGGAGGCCCTGCTGGTCGAACACACCCAGGGTGAGGACACGCTGACGGTCCCGGACGCGCTCCCGTTCGTGCGCTCGCTCGGGCTCACCGAGACTCTCGAGCGCACCTGGACCCTGGACGACCTCCCGCGCGAGGCCCGCCAGTACGACGACGGGAACAACGCCATCGAGGCTGCCAACGCCGTCGCGCCGTTCGCGCTCCGCGAGCGCGCGCCCACCCGCATCGGCGCGCGGATGGGCCGCCCGGAGAAGTCAGAGAGCCGCGACCTCTCGCCGGCGGTCCACACGCTGTTCCCCATCGGCGAGGCCGGCGGCAGTCAGCGCTCGTTCGCCGACGCCGCGAAGTACGCACCCACGATGGACCACCCGCAGGGCCGCGTCGACGTGGAACTCGCACGCCGGGAGTGCCCGGACTGTGCGACCGAGACCTTCCGCGCGCGCTGCACGGACTGCAACGCCGTCACCGAGGCCGTCTACGTCTGTCCCGACTGCGACAGCGAGGTCGAACCCGACGAGTCCGGGCGCGCGGAGTGCCCGCGCTGCGAGACGCTCGCCTCGCCCACACAGTACGTCACGCTCGACGCGAACAGCGAGTACCGCGGCGCGATGGAGAGCGTGAAAGAGCGCGAGAACGCCTTCGGGACGCTGAAAGCCGTCAAGGGACTCACCTCCGAGGAGAAGGTTCCGGAGCCGGTCGAGAAGGGCGTCCTCCGCGCGAAGAACGGCGTCTCGGTGTTCAAGGACGGCACCGTCCGCTACGACATGACCGACCTCCCCGTCACCTCCGTGCGGCCGGAGGAACTCGACGTGACGGCCGACGACTTCCGCGAACTCGGCTACCACGAGGACATCGAGGGCCAGCCGCTCCGTCACGACGACCAGCTGGTCGAACTGAAGGTGCAGGACATCGTCCTCTCGGACGGCGCCGCCGAGCATATGCTCCGCACGGCGGATTTCGTCGACGACCTGCTGACCCAGTACTACGGCACGGAACCGTTCTACGATGTCGAGGAGCGGCAGGATCTGGTCGGGGAACTCGTGTTCGGGATGGCGCCGCACACGTCGGCGGCGGTCGTGGGTCGGGTTGTCGGGTTCACGAGTGCTGCGGTCGGTTATGCCCACCCATATTTCCACGCAGCGAAGAGGCGCAACTGTGACGGCGATGAAGATTGCGTTATGTTACTTATGGACGGGCTTCTAAACTTCTCTCGGAAATATCTACCGAACCAGCGCGGTGGTCGGATGGACGCGCCCCTCGTCATGTCCTCGCGCATCGACCCCTCGGAGATCGACGACGAGGCCCACAACATGGACATCGTGACCTCGTACCCCCACGAGTTCTACGAGGCCACGCGCGAGATGGCCGACCCCGAGGACGTGGACGTCCAGATCGCCGAGTCCACGCTCGGCACGGACGACGAGTACCACGGCTTCCAGCACACCCACGACACCACCGACATCGCGCTGGGTCCGGACCTGTCGGCGTACAAGACGCTCGACGACATGGACAAGAAGATGGACGGGCAGCTGGAGCTGGCCCGGAAGCTCCACGCCGTCGACGAGACGGACGTGGCCGAACGCATCATCGAGTACCACTTCCTGCCCGACCTCATCGGGAACCTGCGCGCCTTCTCGCGGCAGGAGACGCGCTGTCGGGACTGCGGCGAGAAGTACCGGCGGATGCCGCTCTCGGGCGACTGCCGGGAGTGTGGTGGCGAGGTCTCGCTCACGGTCTACCAGGGCTCGGTGAACAAGTACATGGACACGGCCCGCCGGGTCGCCGAGGAGTACGGCGCCCGGCCGTACACGAAACAGCGCCTCGAGATCCTGAACAAGGCGCTGGAGTCCATCTTCGAGAACGACCACAACAAGCAGTCCGGCATCGCGGACTTCATGTGACCCACGGGCGCCTCCGGTGGGGGGCAGCGCGGGGGTTATGCCCCCACGTGCCGAACCGTGTGTATGCGTACCACAGCCGTCGCGCTGGTCGTCGCACTGGTCGTCACGGGGGCGGGGGCCCTCGCGCTGGGGGGCGCGCCGGCGGTGGGGGCACAGACCGACGGGACGGTCCTCGGAAGTCCGTCGCTCTCGGTGTCGGCAGCCGACAACCGACTCGGCGCCGGCGAGGAGCGCTCGCTGGAGGTGACGGTGGCGAACGCCGGGACGCTGGTCCAGGGGGGCCCCGCGCAGTTCGAGGACCGGGTGACGACGGCCCGCAGCGTCCGCATCGAGGTGGCTCGCGACCGACTACAGGCGCCGCTCGCCCGTGGGCTCCACGTCGACACCGGGACGGTACTGCTGGGTGAGATTCCCGGTGCCACCACCCGGGCGGTCGACCTGTCCCTCGGTGTTCGACGCTCGGTTCCGCCGGGGACCTACCAGCTCCCGCTCCGCATCTCGTACGAGTACACCTCGTTCGTCCGGTACGGCGAGGGCGCGCCGGAGTACAACGACGCCGAGCGGACGGTGGTCCTCAGGGTGCCGGTCGTCGTCGAGGAGCGGCCGCGACTGGAACTCACCAGCACCGGGAGCGACCCCATCACCCCCGGGAACACCGGACGGTACCGCTTCACCGTGACCAACACCGGGTCCGAGCGGGCGACCGATGTCGGCCTCCGGATCCGGGCCGACAACGTCGCAGTCCACCTCGGCGGCAGGGCCTCGGCCGGAGAGA
Source organism: Haloglomus litoreum (assembly GCF_029338515.1). GTDB lineage: Archaea > Halobacteriota > Halobacteria > Halobacteriales > Haloarculaceae > Haloglomus > Haloglomus litoreum. The sequence continues at coordinate 772,178 of NZ_CP119988.1, forward strand.
CGACCGGCGTCTTCGTCGGCGACCTCGACCCCGGTGCCTCTCGGACGGTGGCGGTGACGCTCGGGGCGTACGAGTCGACGGCGCCGGGGACGTATCTGCTCGAGATGGCGGCGATCTACCGCACGCCCGGTGGGTTCGAGCGGAGGGACGACTCCCTGCGGGCAGGGGTACGGGTGGTCGAGCAGGCCGACAGCGGCAACCGGACGCGCCAGGTGGTCGGGAGTACCTCGTTCCCCCCGCCGGACAACGGGACCGTATCGCCGTAGTGGTCGCGCCTATCGCTCTACAGGCCCCGGCCTATCGCTCTACAGGCCCCGGCCTATCGCGACGTATCGGGCCCCCGTGACGAGATAGGGCGAGCGAAGTCGACCGGTACGTGCTACCTTTCCCGACGGACAGGCGGTGAGCCCCGGTCTCCGGTACGGGAGCGTACCGGTGGGCGGCTCCCCCCACCGGGACACCGGGCGACTCGTGCCGATGGTTCGGATTCCCGAGGGATCGGCGGCAAGGAGCACCAACTCCTGCCGGAATCCCCGGTAGGTGCGGGTTTGGAAATCGCCGCGGATTCCGTCCCGAGCGTAATCCGGTGTTTCCTCGAGTATCGTGGGAAATAACAAACACGGGACATGGCCTACTGACTTCCCCGGATAGAGGTGGAAATAGGCCAGAGATTCCCTCAAGTCCGAGATAATGGAGTAATATCGTACAACTGAAACGAAATATGAATCCAGACATTACAACACAATGATACGAAAAACGAACGGATCAGGCAGCCGGATCGGTGTCATCCTCATGGTCGTGACACTGGTCCTCTCGTCGACACTGGCGGGTGTCGCCTTCGGCGCGACCGTCCAGCGTGGCGGCGGGAACTTCAACCCGGGTGTCGGCGGCCCGAGCGACGTACAGATAACGGCGGACAAGCCCGTCGTCTTCCAGGGCGAGGAGAACATCGACCTCCTCGGGACGGACGGCCAGCCCATCGACGCCGCGCAGCTCGTCGGCGTGGCCGGGGACGCCGAGGGCGTCCCGCTGGAACTCCCGGTCCCCCAGGACCAGGAGCGCGGCCAGTACGCCATCAACGGCCAGGCCGACCAGGCAGGCGTGACGGTCCAGACGCCGCGCGTGACGGAGCTGGAGCTCCTGAACGAGCGTGGCATCGACGTCGAGGGCGCCTCCGTCCAGGAGGACGAGGTCATCCTCGTGCGCGCCGAATGGAACTACGAGGAGGCGGAGGACCTCGAACTGATCGTGCGCGACGAGAACGGCAACGAGATCACCGGTGACGTCCTGGCCGACGCCGACCAGCTGTCGGCGTCCCAGCGCGAGGAGCTGACCGGTGCCTACGCACAGAACCCCGCGAAGGTCGCGAACCCCGGCCAGCGTGGCACCGGAACCGGCGTCGTCTACCTGCAGGGCGTCGGTCAGTTCGAGCCGGGGGAGCTGAACGGGAGCCAGGTCGACGCGGCCTACTGGGCACTCGACCTGAGCGACATCGACTCCGGTGACGTCTCCGTCACCGTCGAGGGCTGGGACGACCTCGACTTCGGGGCCGCGACCCGGTCGACCTCGCTCTCGGTGCAGACCGAGGACGACGTGACGCTGGACCTCGACCGCGACGACGCGACGCGGGGCCAGAACGTCCGGTACACCATCCGCGGCTCGACCGCGGGCGCGAACCACTACGTCGTCATCGAGGACGACGACTTCCGGAACAACCGCGTCGACGCGCGCGTCTTCCGCGACATCCAGGACGTCGTCGACCGCGGCACCTTCGACACGGACGACGACGGGACGCCGGAGTTCGCGTGGGCGCAGGTCGAGATCGACGAGGACACCGGCCTCGGTGTCGGCCAGATCGACACCTCGTTCCTCGACGACGCGTCGGTCACCGTCGACCTCTTCGCAGCGGACCAGTCGCTCGACGAGGTCGCGGCGGACCTCGGGAACCCCGAGGACGACCGGACGCTCAACGTCGAGCAGGGTGACCTCGAGTTCGACAGCCCGGTCGGCACCTACGTCGCCGGGTCCGAGGTCGACGTGCGTGGCTTCGCCGCGCCCGGTGTCGACGACGTTGCCATCTACGCCCGCGACCAGGGTGACTGGGAGCTCGTCGACGTCAACGAGGACGGCACGGCCGACGGCGACGACACCATCAGCGTCGACTCCACCGGCGAGTGGGAGCGCGAGGACGTGGTCCTGTCGCAGGCTAGCGACATCTTCTCCATCCCCGGCCGCTACCGCATCGGCGTCGTGGAGGCGGAGGACGCCGTCGACGGCCAGGGTGAGCTCCGGACCACGCTGACCACCTCGCAGTTCAGCAGTGCGACCAGTAGCCAGTCCTCGCTCATCGTCCAGGAGCCCGGACTGGAGGAGACCCGGTCCTTCCAGGCCATCAACGGTCAGGTCGCCGTCGAGGACGGCACCGTCGACGTGGTCGGCGTGGCGCCGGGCCTCGACGAGGTGCTGGCCGTCATGGTCGACTCGCGCGGTCGTATCGCCACCGAGCGGATCTCGGTCGACGACGACGACACGTTCGAGGAGGACGACATCCCGCTGGTGACCCAGGACGGCCGGACGCTCAACGAGGGCACCGTCCGTGCGCTCCTGCTCGGTCTCGGCCGCGACGGCGTCGCCGGCGACGGCATCCTGCCGGGGCAGACGTCCGCCAACCTGGCGGCCCTGGAGAACTACGTCGTCGGCCTCGGGCCGGGACTGACCCAGGAACAGACCATCGAACGCATCCGTGACGAGACCACGGACGAGGTCGCTAGCGACGACCTCTCGATCAGCGAGTCGTTCCGGTTCACGGACGGCGCGACCAGTATCGAGACGGTCGCCCCCGCTGACGGGAACGTCAGTCAGGGCCAGATCCAGACCATCGAGGTCGGCGAGACCATGCTGGTCCAGGGTCTCACCAACCGCAAGCCCGACGACAACACCATCTCGGTGGAGGTCATCGACGGGCCCAGCGCCGACCAGTTCGACATCAACTCGACCGACGAGTGGGGGCTCGACGGTGTCTGGTCCGTGACGCTCGGCACCGACGGTGTCGAACCCGGCACCTACGTCCTGGAGGCCGACGACGGTGACAACACGGACACGGTGCAGGTCCGCATCGTCGAGGCACAGGCCGAACCGGAGCCGACGGCCACGCCGGAGCCGGAGCCGACGGCCACGCCCGGGAACGTGACCGCGCTACGCGGTCCGCTCCCCGGCGTCCGGTGACGGGACTTCGAGCAGTATCGCCAGTCGAGTGAGGCGCGCCGGCCGGGGACGCGCCCTGCGGCTTCTTTATCGACGGTCGGAAGCGCCGAAGTCGTGCCGCCGACCTGGATGACTCGCGACAACATACCACACGACGAGTGTGGAACCTTTTGAAGGAGGCGGCTGCAACCCGCGGTATATGGCCGCCATCGAGCTGGACGGGGTCACCAAGCGGTACGGGACCCTCACGGCCCTGGACGACCTGTCGCTGACGGTCGAGGAGGGCGAAGTGTTCGGGTTCCTCGGGCCGAACGGGGCGGGCAAATCGACGACGATCAACGTTCTGCTGGACTTCGTCCGGCCGGACGAGGGTGAGGTGGAGCTCCTGGGCGAGCCCGTCAGGCGCGAGCAGAGCGCCGAGGTACGCGAGCGCGTGGGCGTCCTCCCCGAGGGGTTCGGCGTCTACGACCGCCTCTCCGGGCGCAAGCACCTCGCGTTCGCCATCGACTCGAAGGACGCGGCGGACGACCCCGACGAACTGCTCCAGCGGGTCGGTCTCGACGGCGACGGCGACCGGCCGGCGGGGGACTACTCCCGCGGGATGAAACAGCGCCTCGTCCTCGCGATGGCGCTCGTCGGCGAGCCCGAGCTGCTCGTGCTGGACGAGCCATCGACGGGGCTGGACCCCAACGGCGCGCGCCGGATGCGCGAGGTGGTCCGCGAGGAGGCCGCCCGCGGCGCGACCGTCTTCTTCTCCTCGCACATCCTCGGGCAGGTCGAGGCGGTCTGCGACCGCGTCGGCATCATCCGCGACGGCGAGATGATCGCCGTCGACTCCGTGGAGGGACTACGGGAGGCCAGCGGTGCCGAGAGCGCCCTCGAGGTCTCGACCGGATCGGCGGCCTCCGAAGCGGCGCTCGACGACGTGCGGGCCCTGACCGGCGTCTCCGAGGTCCGGGCGGCTGGCACGCAGGTCACGGTCACGCTGGGGGACGAGGTCCGGAAGACCGAGATACTGGACGCCCTCGAGTCGGCCGGCGTCGAGGTGGTCGACTTCGAGACCCGCGAGACCTCGCTGGAGGACCTGTTCGCGGCCTACACGGAGGGCGACGAGGCCGAGAGTCCGGCCGGTGACGGGGAGGCGGGGAGCGACGGCGACCCCGACGGGACCGGGGACGAGGGGGGTGAGTCCGCGTGAAGTCCGTCCTCGCCATCGCGCGCAAGGACTTCGAGGACGCCATCCGGTCGCGGGGGGTGTTGCTGGTCTCCGTGCTGTTCGTCGGGCTGTTCGTGTTCGGTGCGTACTTCTTCGCCGACACGGTCTCGCAGGCGGCCCAGCAGGCCGGGAACGCGCCCGCACAGGGGGGCAGTGGCGGCGGTCCGGACTCGAACACGTTCCTCCGGGTCCTCTCCTCGGGCGTGACGCTGCTCGTGCCCGTCGTCGCGCTCGTCGCCTCGTACAGCGCCATCGTCGGCGAGCGGACGGACGGGACCCTGAAGCTCCTGCTCTCGCTGCCCCACTCCCGCCGGGACGTGGTCCTCGGGAAGCTCCTGGGTCGTGGGGCGGTGGTCTGTCTGCCGGCGGTCGGCGGCCTGCTCCTGGCGATGCTGGTGTTCCCGTTCACCGGGGTCGCGCTCAAGCCGGTCGCGTTCCTGGGGTTCATCCTCCTGACCGGGCTGCTGGCGGTGACGTTCGTCTCGCTCTCGGTCGGGATCTCGGCGGCCGCCTCGACCGACCGCCGGGCCGTCGTCGGGACCGTCGGCGCCTACCTCGGTCTGCTGGTGTTCTGGAACCAGGCAGTCGACCCGGCGGTGACCCGGCTGGCGAACGTCCTCGACTGGGGCCAGGCGACCGTGCTGAAGGCCTCGATCACTGCGAAGCTGCTCAACCCGCTCGGGGCGTACAACTCGCTCGTCGCCTCGCTGGTCACCGACTCGACCGCCTCGGCCCGGGCCGCCGTCACGGGGGGGATCCAGCTCTCCCGCCAGGCGGGGCTCCTCCAGCGCGTCTACGCCCAGCAGCTCGGCCAGGGGGGTATCCCGTTCTACCTCACCGACGCCGCCGTGGTCGTCTACCTGCTGCTGTGGCTGGTCCTGCCCCTCCTCGCCGGATACGCCCTGTTCCGGTCGGCGGACCTCTGAGTGGGGGAACCACGGACAATCGGTGAACGTCCGGGATATTCTCGTTCTGCCACAACCCACCGCGATATACTGCATATGATCCGACAGTTCTCTCGATGGTCGGTAGACATCGAGGTTGGTTGCGCGCCGCGGCCACGCGGTTTATCACCCTCCGCGGCCTACCCCGGGGTACATGACAGATTTCGGACTGCGACTGCGGATGGTCGTCGTCGGGACGATCCTGTTCGCGTTCTACCTCGCGGCGGGCACCTTCGTGGCGGCGGCGACCGGGCTGCCGCTCCTGCCCGTCCTCGCGGTGGGTATCCTCGTCGTCCCGGCGCTCCAGTACAAGCTCGGCAAGTGGCTCGCCACGCGGAAGGCCGAGGAGATACCGGCGGGCGCCACCGGCCGGTACGGCGACATCCGGCAGATGACGCTGGACCTGGCCGACGAGATGGACGTCCCCGAGCCGACGGTGATGAAGATGCGGATGGGCGTCCCCAACGCCTTCGCCGTCGGGCGGAAGGGTGCCGGCGTGGTCGTCGTCAGCGAGGAGCTCGTCGCCCTGCTCGACCGTGACGAACTCGAGGGGGTCATCGCCCACGAACTGGCCCACATCAAGAACCGCGACGTGGTGACGATGGTCGTCGGGCAGTCCATCGGGATGATCGTCGGCTACGTCGCCTACTTCGCGGTGCTGATGATGGGCGAGGACAACATCGGCTCGTTCATCCTGGCGATGGTGGTCTCCTCCATCGCGAACGCGCTGGTGATGATCTTCGTGCTCGCCATCTCGCGCTACCGGGAGTACGTCGCCGACTCGGACGCGAAGGACGCCATCGGCACCGGCGACCCGCTGGCGCGGGCGCTGGAGAAGATCTCCCGCGGCTCCGAGGGGCGCGAGATGGAGATGAACGAGTCGATGAGCGCGCTCTGCATCTTCAACTCGGAGCGCGGGCTGCTGGAGAAGATCTTCTCCACGCACCCGCCAACGGAGAAGCGTATCGAGCGGCTTCGGGCCTGAGCTTTCTTCTCGCCGCGGTTCTCCGGCCGGAGCGCCCGCAGGGCGCGGAGGCCGGCAGAGTTTTTCTGAACGTTTTTGCGAGGAGTGGTGCCCAGAGCGCCGCCGAAGGCGGCGTGAGGGCACCCGACGAGTAAAAAGCTCTACTCCAGCAGCAGCAACTCGGGGTTCTGCAGGTACTCCATCAGTGTGTTCGCGAACTGCGCCGCGTCCGCGCCGTCGATGACGCGGTGGTCGATGGTCAGCGAGATGGGGATGGTGTGCTTCGCCACCACCTCCCCGTCCTCCACGACGGGGCGCTCCTTCAGTTCCCCCAGCCCGAGGATGGCGGTCTCGGGGTAGTTGATGATGGGCGTGGCGTACTCGCCGCCGATAGCACCGAAGTTGGTGATGGAGAAGGTGCCGCCCTGCATCTCCTCGCGGCTGATGGACCGGTCGCGGGCCTTGCTCGCCAGCTCGTTCACCTCGCTGGCGATGGTGAGCATGTCCTTCTCGCCGGCCGACTTCACGACCGGGACCATCAGGCCCGCCTCGGTGGCGACGGCGATGCCGATGTTGTGGTAGTGCTTGACGAGTATCTCCTCCTCGTCCTCGTCGAGTTGCGAGTTGAGGATGGGGAACTCCTTCAGCGCCGCCACGATGGCCTTCACGATGAAGGGCATGTAGGTCAGCTTGATGCCGCGTTCCTCGGCCTTCGGCTTCAGCCGGGCCCGCGTGTCCACGAGGTCGTCGACGACGACGGTGTCGTGGTGGGTGACGTGGGGCGCGGTGTACTTCGAGTTCTCCATCGCCTTCCCGATGGTCCGGCGGATGCCCCGGTAGGGGACCCGCTCGACCTGGCCCTCGGGTGTCGTCTCGGTGTCGGCGGCGGTCGCACCGGCGGCGGTCGTGGCCGTCTCGCCGCCGGTCGCCTGCGTGACGGCCTGCGTGTCGGCCTGCTGGGCGGCGCGCTGGGCCTCGGCGTACGCCCGGACCTGCTCGGCGTCGACGAACGGCTCGCCGTCGCGGATCTCGTCGGTCGGCACGTCGTCGATGTCGATGCCCTCCTCCGCGGCCACCTGTCGTGTGGCGGGGGCGGCCAGGGTTCGGTCGCGGCCGGCCGCCTCGGGCGCGCCGCCGGGGTGCGCGTCGGCGGGCGCGGAGCCGTCGTCGCTTCCGGCCGCCGGTTCGTCGGTCACCTTCCGCGTGGCCGACCGCACGGCGGGTTCGGCCGCCGTCCCGTCCTCGCTCGCGGCCGACGCGGAGGCGCCGCCCGATTCGGCCGCCGCACGCACGTCGCCCTCGGTGACCCGGCCGCCGGGGCCGCTGCCGGCGACGGTCTCGATGTCGACGCCGAGTTCGCGGGCCAGGCGGCGGGCTGAGGGCGCCGCGAACACGCGGCCGCCCTTCGCCGACACCTCGCCGCCGGACTCGCCATCCGTGCTGGCCACTGAGTCGGCCTCTTCGACCGCCGAGACGGCGGATTCGACGTCGGCGGTGTCGGCCGATCTGGACTCGGCACCTCCCTCGTCGGCTGCATCCTCCATCGGCTCGACGGGCTCGCCTTCCACATCGAACGTGATGATGACCTCGCCGACGGGGACCATCTCGCCTTCCTCGGCGAGGATCTCGCGAACGGTCCCGTTGACGGGCGCGGGCACCTCGACGACGGCCTTGTCGGTCTCGACCTCGGCGACGGGCTGGTCCTCGGTGACCGTGTCGCCGACCTTGACCAGCCAGGTGACGATCTCCGCCTCCGTCAGCCCCTCGCCCACGTCGGGGAGTTTGAACTCGCGGACCATGCTCAGAACTCCACCGTCTCCCGGATACCGTCTGCGATGCGCGCGGCCTCCGGGAGGTAGTAGTCCTCCAGCGCGTACAGCGGGAACGGCACGTCGAACCCGGTGACGCGGTTGACCGGCGCCTCCTGGTAGAGCAGCGCCTCCTCCTGGATGGTCGCGGTTATCTCGCCCGCGAGGCCGCCCGTCTTGGGTGCCTCGTGGACCACCACCGCGCGCCCGGTCTTCTTGAACGACTTGAGGATGGTGTCGGTGTCCATCGGCGACAGCGTCCGGAGGTCGACCACCTCGCAGTCGATGCCCTCGTTCTCGGCGAGCTCCTCGGCGGCCTCCATCGTGGGCCGGGTCATCGCGCCCCAGGTGTAGACCGACACGTCGGCGCCCTCGCGCCGGACCGCGGCCTCCCCGAGCGGGACGGTGTAGGTCTCGTCGGGCACCTCCTCGCGGAAGGCCCGGTAGATGAGCTTGGGTTCGAGGAAGACGACGGGGTCCGGGTCGCGGATGGCCGACGCCAGCAGCCCCTTCGTGTCGTACGGGGTCGAGGGGATGACGACCTTCAGGCCGGGTTCGTGGACGAAGAACGCCTCCTTCGACTCGGAGTGGTGTTCCGGGGCGCGGATGCCGCCGCCGTAGGGGGCGCGCACCACCATCGGACAGGTGTAGCGCCCGCGCGAGCGGGTGCGCATCCGTGCGGCGTGGGAGATGATCTGGTCGAACGCGGGATAGATGAACCCCATGAACTGGATCTCGGGGACGGGCCGCATCCCGTAGGCCGCCATCCCGACCGCGGTGCCGACGATGCCGGCCTCCGCGAGCGGCGTGTCGACGACGCGGTCGCCGCCGAACTCGTCGTAGAGGCCCTGCGTGGCGCGGAAGACGCCGCCGTTCTGGCCGACGTCCTCGCCCATCACCAGCACCGAGTCGTCCCGCTCCATCTCGCCGTACAGCCCGTCCCGGACGGCCTGTACGAGGGTCAGGTTCTGCGTGCTACCGCTGCCGGCCGTGTCCGCGTCTTGCGTGCTCATTCCAGGAGTACCTCGTCGCCGTGCGTTTCGCGTAGCCGCTGGAGGTACGCGAGCTGTTCCTGCAGCCGCTTCGGCTGGTCGGCGTAGACGTGCTCGAAGATCTCCTCGGGCTCCGGTCGCTCGACCGTCTCGGCCGTCTCGATGGCGTCCGCGACGGCCTCCTCGACCTCGCGCTGGAGTTCGGCCTCGCGCTCGTCGTCGAGGAGGTCCCGGTCCCGGAGGAACGCCTCCAGCCGGGGGATGGGGTCCTTGGCCTTCCAGCGCTCGACCTCGTCCTCGTCGCGGTAGACGGACGGGTCGTCGGCCGTGGTGTGTGCGCCGAAGCGGTACTGGACCGCCTCGATGAGGGTCGGACGCAACTCGTCCTCGTCGGGGTCCTTGGCCTTCTCGACGGCCTCGCGGGTCACCTTGTAGACGGCGAGCGGGTCCATCCCGTCGACCTGGACGCCCTCGAAGCCGTAGCCGACGGCCTTCTGCGCCAGCGTCTCCGCCGCGGTCTGGCGCTCGCGCGGGACGGAGATGGCCCACTGGTTGTTGTTGCAGAAGAAGATCGCGGGGGCGTCGAACACGCCCGCGAAGTTCAGCCCCTCGTGGAAGTCGCCCTCGCTCGTGGCGCCGTCGCCGAAGTAGCAGATGAACGCCTCGTCGTTGCCCTGCAGCCGGGAGGCCCACGCCATCCCGGTCGCGTGGGGGATCTGCGTGGCGATGGGGACCGCGACGGGGAAGATGTTCAGGTCGTCCAGCTTGTTCCCGCGCTCGTCACCCATCCAGTAGCGCAGCGTCCCGCTGAGGCTCTGGCCCCGGACGAGCGCGACGCCGTGCTCGCGGTAGGAGGGGACGACCCAGTCGGTCTCGTCGAGGGCGTACGCGGAGCCGACCTGGGCGCCCTCCTGCCCGGAGAGGGGTGGGTAGGTGCCCATCCGACCCTGCCGCTGGAGGCTCACCGCGCGCTGGTCGAAGTGACGCGCCAGTTTCATGTCGCGGTACATCCCGAGGAGGTCGTCGTCGGGGATATCGGGGACCTCGGCCCCGTCGAGGACACGCCCGTCCTCGTCGAGGATCTGGACCTGCTCTCGCGGGTCCTGCTGTAACGTGCTCATGGGAGTCTCACCCTACGATACGACATACACCCGACTGCCGCCGCCGGTGCCGTATAGTTTACGTAAGATTTGCCCGAAACGCACGGACGTTCGGCTCCGACCGGTGGAACTGTCGGACGTTACGGGAGCTATCTGAATGGTCGGTGAACGTTCGGGCTGCACCGTCGGCCGAGGACGACCCGGCGGTCGGCCGGCACTGGGTGGCCTGCTCCGGCGCCGTGTGGCTCAGTCTCCCCGCGCCCGTGCCTCCGCACGCGCCTCCGCGACGCTCTTGCCCTCCCGGTGGACGGCCTCGACGAAGAACTCACCCGCCTTGAACGACGACCGGACCATCGGGCCCGAGGCGCAGTACGAGAAGTCGAACTCGCCCTCAGCCACGTCACGCCACGTCTCGAACTTGTCCGGGTGGACGTAGTCGAACACCTCCAGGTGCGACCGCGAGGGCTGGAGGTACTGGCCGAACGTGACGATGTCCGTCCCGACCTCCCGTAGGTCGCCCAGCGTCCGGTAGACCTCGTGGTCGTACTCGCCGACGCCGAGCATCAGGCTCGTCTTGACGTAGGCGTCCGAGTCGCGGGCGTACTGTTCGAGGACCGCGAGCGACTGCTCGTAGCCCGCGCGCCGGTCCCGGACGGGCCACTGGAGCCGCTCGACCGTCTCGACGTTGTGCGCCAACACGTCCGCGCCCGCCGCGGCGACCTCCGCGACGAGGTCGGCCTCGCCCTGGAAATCGGGCGTGAGCGCCTCGACGAGGATGGACGGGTCACGGTCCTTGATGGCCCGGATGGTGTCGGCGAAGTGGCCTGCGCCCTGGTCGGGCAGGTCGTCGCGGTCGACCGACGTGAGGACGACGTAGTCGAGGCCGATCTCCGCGACGGCGTCCGCGACGTTGGCGGGTTCCTCGGGGTCCGGCAGCTCCATCCCCCCGGTCTCGACGTCACAGAAGTTACAGCCCCGCGAGCAGCGGTCCCCCAGCAGCATGAACGTCGCCGTGCCGGGGCCGTTCCGCCCGGACCAGCAGTCCCCCAGGTTCGGGCAGGACGCCTCCTCGCAGACGGTGTGAAGGTCGTGCTCCCGGAGGGTCGACTTGATCTCCGTGAACCGCTCGCCCGACGGTGGCCGCATCTTCAACCAGTCGGGCTTGCGCGTGCCGCTCATTGTGTCGGGTGTTGGGGGGTGACGGTGAAAGGTCTATGGTTGGATGGAGGGCCTGGCGAGTCCAGATGTGCGGTGGCACGTGGTGACGGTGAGGTCGCCGATGACACCGGCTACGAAGCCCTCGCGCTCTCGACCAGCCGGGAGTCGCTGCGCTCCTCGCTCGCGTTGCTCGCTGCGGTGCTTGCTTCCTCCGGGCTGGGTCGAGAGCGCTCGCCCTTCGAGTCCACCAGGATTCAGTTGTGTCATGGGCGCCGTGGCCCTGCCCTTCCCCAGGTCGCGCGGGTTCGCGGGCGAGCCGCGAACCACGCGGCTCGCGGTGGCTCCGCCACCGCTCGCTCGGGGCGCCGGAGGCGCCCCGCTCTCCCGGCCGGGTGGCAGTTGGTCGGCTGGTTCCGAGACCAGGAAGCGCGCGGGCGCCATCCCCGTGGAGGCCGCGAGCGAGAGCGAGCGTCCCGGAACACTCCGGCGCCCGCGCGGGGAGGTGTGGGGACACCCTGCTAGGCGGGAACCACCACGCGCACACGCTCGACCGAACCAGCAACAGGGTGGGACTGAAAGGGGCCGCCCGCTCGACGAAGCACGGCGACGTAAGCACCGCAACGGAGCGAACGAAGTGAGCGGAGCGAGGAGCGCACCGAGCCGCGCGAGTCGAGCGGGCGGGGGCTTTCGACAGGGTACTGCCGTCGCACTCTCGGAACAATAATAGAAAAATAAGCGGAGCTAACAAGCAGTTAAGATAACAGAAAAGATATGCTCCAGATTACCGAGCTGCAGCGGCGACGCGCTCCTTCTCTTCCTTCTGGGAGATGGCGTACGTCTGCAGGTCGTAGTCGGCGGCGCCGATGAGCTGCTGGGCGAGCGCCTCGGCGGCCGTGGTCTTCGTCTTGTAGGAGTTCTGCTTGACGCCCCGGGCGATGAACTTCAGGGCCTGGTCGACGCGGCGCTGCGGGGCCACGTCGACCGCCTTCGGGACCGAGATACCGCCGTACTTCAGGCGGACGGTCTCCTCGCGCGGGCCGCTGTTCTCGACAGCGGTGACGAGGACCTGGACCGGGTTCTCCTCGGTCCGGCTCTCGATGGTGGCGAACGCGTCGCGGACGATCTGGGTCGCCTGCTGCTTCTTGCCCGTGTTCTCCTCGGTCTGCATCAGGCGGTTGATGAGCCGCTCGACGATGGAGATCTCGGACTTCTTGAACTGCTTGTTCGCGTGGCGACCCATCGTGTGCGCGACCGGCGTGACGGTGATGTACCGTCGCGTCGAGGGGTCGTCGTACTCGATGTCGTCGACCGAGTACTGCTCGAACAGTTTCGCGGAGATGCGCTCGTCCTCCGTGTCGGCGGGTGCGTCGGGGTCAGGCTGTTCCGTGCTCATTATCGGACGGGCTTCTCCGCGTTCCCGCGGACGAGTTCGATCAGGGAGACGCCGTTCACCTTCTCGACCTTGTAGTTGACACCGGAGAGGTCACCCATCGCGCGGCCCTTCGCGCCGCCGATGCCGGCGATGGTGACCTCGTCGTGCTCGTCGATGAACGAGATGGCACCGTCACCGGGACAGAACGCGGTGACCTGCTTCCCGTTCTTGATGAGCTGGACCCGGACACACTTCCGGATCGCGGAGTTGGGCTGCTTGGCCTCGATGCCCACCTTCTCCAGTACGATACCTCGGCCCTGCGGGGCGCCTTCGAGCGGGTCGGACTTCTTGCCCAGCCCGCGTGCCCGCCGTGCGTAATCCGAGTCGGACCACCGCTGCTTCTGGCGGTCCTTCTTCAGCTTACGCGCGGCGTACTTGCCGTTCGCCATAGTGCAAGTGCGTTTCCGGTGGAGGGACTTAAACGTCCCTTTTCGTTCGCCGGCGCGTGAGCCCCTCACGTGGTGTCGGGCCGGACGAACACGGCCGCCGCTGCCCCCTCGAGGCGGTCACTCCTCCAGCGTCAGCTCGTTCTCCGTCGAGATGTAGGTGTCCGGGTCCTGCGGGCGCGCGACGAGCCGCCGGAGTTCGAGTTGCTCCATCGCCTCGTCGGCCAGCGCCGAGAGCCGCCACTCCTCGCCGTCCGACAGCGGCGCCGACCGGGCGTTGTCGTAGACGGCGAGGGTGCCGATGGGGTGCCCGTCCGGCGCGACCAGTCGGGCGCTGGCGTACCAGCGGAACTCCCCGTCGGGGGCGAGGTCGGCCCACTCGTGGTCCTGCAGGTCCGGGATGCAGGTCACGCCGGGGTCGAGGAACGCGCGGGCACAGAGGCTCTCGCGCCGCGGCTGCGTCACGTCCGGGGTCCCGTAGGCCGCGAGCGCCTGGTAGCGGGTGCGGTCGACGAGGCCGACCAGCGCCGCCGAGACGCCGAGGGTCTCGGCCGTCAGCCGGCAGAGCCGCTCCAGACTGGGCCGCGCCAGCAGCGGCGCCATCCCGTACTGGTCGGCCGTGACCGCGCGGGCCTCCTCGTCGTCGGCCAGCGGGTAGTCGGCCTCGTCGGGCCGGATCGCTTCGAGCACCCGGTCGGCCAGCCGCTCGAACTGGTCCGGCTGTGACTTGTCGACGTGGCCGGCGACCTCCGGCCGGTCGGCGAGCGGCGAGCGCCCCGCCGTGAACGTGAGGACCGTCACGTTCCGGTCGGCCGCCGTCCGCAGCGCCTCGTCCCACTCGTCGTCCTGCCCCACCCCCGGCTCGAACACGAGGACGTCGATGTCCTCGCGCTCCAGCGTCGCGGTCGCCACCCGCGGGTTCGAGGCATCCAGTACGTCCACCCCATCGGCGCGCATCTCCAGCGCCAACCCCGTCGCCTCGGCGGTCGGCCCGGCGTCGACGCAGAGCACCGTGATACCCGTCTCCATTACCCATCCAGGGCGGCCGCTCCTACTTCAGCGTTCCGTGAAAACGGGTCGGCTGCCTGCTGGTGTGCCGCGCCGGGAGTCGTCAGTCGTCGGCCGAGACCGCCGCCGGCTCGTCGCCGACGAAGCCGGCCTCGTTGGCCACGCTCGCGATGCGGGGCTGGAACACCCACGCCGTCAGCAGGACGATGGGGATCATCGACGCGCCGACGATGGCGTAGCCGACGTGCAGGTTCGCCAGGAACGGCGCCGCGTACACGAGCGGGTAGATGATGCCGCCGATGGTGCCGACGCCGCCGACGACGCCCGCGACCGCGCCCGAACTGTTCGGAAACATCGCCGGCACCTGCGCGAAGATGGCGCCCTCCGCGAACGCACAGCCCATCCCGACCAGGAAGCCGGCGCCGACCGCCAGCAGCACCTGCCCGGACAGGCCGGCGAGCGTCATCCCGAACATCGTCAGGACGACGAAGCACAGCGAGACGAACGTCCACTGCTCACGGTAGCGGCCCGTGAAGATGGGAAGGATGTTCGTCTCGTTGCGGGCCAGCCGGTCGCTCACGTACCCGCCGATGGGCCGCAGCAGGCCCGCCGCGACCGAGAACGTCGCTGCGAACGTCGCCGCCAGCGTGAGGTTCTGCGTGTTGAACCCCTCGCGGTAGTAGGTCGCCAGCCAGCCGTTCATCGACAGCTCCAGGCCGAACGTCATCACGTACGCCAGCGCGAGCACGACCGTCCCGTAGCGCGTGGCGGTGTGGAGCCAGTCCGTGAAGCCGGCCTGCTCGGCGGTCGCCTGCCGCTTCTCCTCGCTCTTTGCGGCCTCGCCCAGCAGGTAGTACGTGACCGCGAGCCCGATGGAGATGACGCCCGTGTAGAAGAACGCGGCCCGCCAGTTCGTCGAGAACAGCGGCCCGTTCCAGCTCGCGGGGAACACCCGGGGCAGGATGAGCGCGCCGCCCGCGGCGCCCGCGTTCCCGATGCCGGCGTAGATACCCTCCGCCGTCCCGAGTTCCTCCTCCTCGAACCACTCGGAGACGTGCTGGATGCCGATGACGAACGTGATGCCTGCCGTCGCCACGACGAGGCGTTCGACGAAGAACACGGTGTAGTCCTGGGCGAACGCCGACGCAATCGAGAACACCCCGACGTAGCCCAGCACGATGGCGAATACCGTCGGCGCCCCGAACTTGTCTGAGAGCCAGCCCGTCAGGATGCGGCCGAACGGCGCGAGCCAGATGGCCGCGCTCGCCAGGATGCCGATTTCGGTCAGCGAGAGCCCGAACTCCTCGGCCATCGGCCCCGTGAACGGCGCGAACGAGAACCAGATCAGGAACGAGAAGTTGAACCCGATGGTGGCGAGCAACAGCGTCCGGTACTTCGTCATCCGGATCAGTCCCATGCCGCCACCTCCGCCTGGATACGGGCACGAATCGCGATGCTCGAAACCAACTCGTCCACTGATTCGCTATCGAGTTGGACGTTAGTCCATTCCATTACGGATAATCGCGATGTAGTTGTAGCTGATAAGGACTTCCGTTTACAAAACGGATATATTGGCGTTCGAGGTGGACGAGAGTCCGGAATAGGGACGGATATTACGAATTTAAGGCCGTTTGGCGTGCAGAATTCGGCGGATGTTCTGGACATATCGCAAGAAGTCCGGCAGTTCGTGGTGGGCTCGCGGGGCGGGCGCCGTGGACACGCCACGGTCGGTCGCGCACCAGAACAGGCCGCTGGCCCCGATGGCGGTCGTCTTCGGGCGGTCCGCGCTCAGGTCAACTCGATCTCGTCGATATCGAAGTGTCGCTGGGCCAGTTCCCGGGCCCGCTGGATGGTCCGCCCGTCGGTGCCGATGGCGACCCCGCGGTCGGCCGAGTCGACCTCCGCGTACGCGATACGGTCGCCGTTCTCGCTGACGGTCACGTTGTAGACCGCCGCGGGCGCGAGCGCGTTCGCGACGAAGTCGGCGGCCCGGTCGGCGCCCTCGACGAGTTCCACGTCGCGGTCGAGGCGGCGCTCCATCCGCTTGACGTGCTGGCCGTCCGGGCCGATGGCCTTCCCCATCTCACCGGGCGGCACGACGAACACCACGCGGTCGAACTCGTCGTCGACGAGGCAGTCCCGGGCCGCCACGTCGGTCTCGTCCTCGAACAGCGCGACCAGCCGGCGTGCCTCGTCCGACAGCGTGACCCGCATGCCCTGCCGTTCGACCGGCGAGCGGATAAGTTTCGCCGTCCCGTCCCGGCCTCCTCACCCGGGGTGCGGTCCGGGCCGGCGGCTCGTGATGCCGGATCCGGCTAGCAGCGGCCACCCCGCACCGAAGAAGTGACCTACGTCCGCCTCTAGGTTCCCCTAATGGCAACGCAGGACGTCACGCCGCTGGACGTCGAGCGCGTCCGGGAGGACTTCCCCATCCTGGAGCGCGAGATCGACGGCCAGCAACTCGTCTACCTCGACAACGCGGCCACCTCCCAGACGCCCGAGCGCGTCATCGACGCCATCAGCGACTACTACCGCGAGTACAACGCCAACGTCCACCGCGGCATCCACCAGCTCTCCCAGGAGGCGAGCATCGCCTACGAGGAGGCCCACGACCGCGTCGCGGAGTTCGTCGGCGCCGACGGCCGCAAGGAGCTCGTCTTCACCTCCGGGACGACGGAGTCGATGAACCTCGTCGCCTACGCCTGGGGCCTGAACGAACTCGGGCCCGGCGACGAGGTCGTGCTCACCGAGATGGAGCACCACGCCTCGCTGGTGACGTGGCAGCAGATCGCGAAGCGGACCGGCGCCGAGTGCAAGTACATCCCCATCACCGAGGACGGCTACCTCGACATGGAGGCCGCGCGTGAACTCGTCACCGACGACACCGAGATGGTGAGCGTCGTCCACGTCTCGAACACGCTCGGGACCGTCAACCCCGTCGCGGACCTCGTCGACCTCGCTCACGACCACGACGCCTACGCCTTCGTCGACGGCGCTCAGTCGGTCCCGCACCAGCCCGTCGACGTGAAGGCGATGGACTGTGACTTCTTCGCGTTCTCCGGGCACAAGATGTGCGGCCCGACTGGTATCGGCGCGCTGTACGGCAAGCAGCACGTCCTCGAGGAGATGGAGCCGTACCGCTACGGCGGCGACATGATCCTGAAGGTCACCTTCGAGGACTCGCAGTGGAACGAGCTGCCCTGGAAGTTCGAGGCCGGCACGCCCAACATCGCCGACGGTATCGCGTTCGCGGAGGCGTGTGACTACCTCGACGACATCGGGCTCGAACGGGTCCACCGCCACGAGCAGCAACTGGCCGAGTACGCCTACGACCGCCTCACCGAACAGGACGACGTGGAGGTGTACGGGCCGCCGGGCGACGACCGCGCCGGTCTCGTCGCGTTCAACCTGGAGACGACCCACGCACACGACCTCTCCAGCATCCTCAACGACCACGCCGTCGCCATCCGTGCCGGCGACCACTGCACCCAGCCGCTCCACGACGTGCTCGGTGCGAGTGCCTCGGCCCGCGCGTCGTTCTACCTCTACAATACGCGCGAGGAGATCGACGCGCTGGTCGAGGCCGTCGACGACGCGCGACAGCTGTTCGCCTGAGTGACGGCCGGCGGCCGACCGACGGCCAGCGCGGTCACACGCTCTCCTCGATATCGACGACCGCCATGTCCTCGTCGACGGTCAGCGTCAGGGTATCGCCGTCGGCCTCGTAGGTCACGCTCGCGCGGAACGGCTCCCGGCTCCGGACGACCTGGTGGTCGGGGTCCGCCTCCGCGAAGTCCCACACGTCGCGTTCCTCCAGGTCCACGCCGCGGGTGTAGTGGAAGCTGACGACGGCGGGGTGGCCGACGAACGCGAGGCTCAGCCCGACCGTCGGTTCGGCACCGCACTGCCGGCAGGTGTACCTGACCCACGGGATGTCCTCGGGGCGCTCGGAGAGTGCCTCGGCTGCGTGCTCGTGCTCGTCGCCCCCGTCCGCATCGGGGTCGATTTCCGGAACCGGCGTGACTGCCGGCGTGACGGGACCGTCACAGAACGGGCAGAAGCCGCTGGTGGTCCGATCGACCTTCGTCCGTAGGTGCCGGCTGGCGACGTCCGGGATCGCCTCGCGGTCGTGACCGGCGAAGGCGGCGGGCGGGACCCCGAACCGGTAGCTGACGGGACAGGCGTCGCACTCGACCCGGACCGTCTCGTCCTCGTAGCGGAAGGTCCGGGCGCCGCCGCAGGTCGGACACGGCTCCTCGAGTTCGAGGGGGTCGATCGACCCCTCCGACGTGTACGCTCCGGCCTCGATCGCGCCGTTGATGAGCTTGCCAGCGCGGGTGAGCTCGTAGCCGTCCTCGGTCCTGGCGACGAACCGCCCGACGAGTTCGTCGAGGTGGTAGTTGAACTGCCCCGAGTCCTGCATCCCGACCGCCTCGCGCAACTCCGAGAACGTGGCCGTGCGGTCCTCGGCCTCCCACAGCGCCCGGAGGGTCCGGACCCGGGTGTCGTTCGACAGGAGCGCGAACACCTCGTCCGGGTCGGTCCGCTCGACGAATCGTGAGTCGGTCATGGTCGGGGGCACGTTCCCGGCCGATAAAGAGGTGGTGAGGCGACCGGGTCCCGCCGCCGTCGGGTCGCTCCCGACCCGCACCGCTTTTGCGAGAGGCGGCCGTCCGTCGGCCCGAGGGCGCGTAGCTCAGCCAGGATTAGAGCGTCGGACTTCTAATCCGATGGTCGTGGGTTCGAATCCCACCGCGCTCGTCATCTGCGAACGAAGTGAGCAGTGACGACGCCCGTGGGATTCGAATCAGGGAGGTCGCGCGCAGCGACCAGCGGGAGCGAGCACGTCCGACCGTGGTTCGAATCCCACCGCGCTCGTTCATTCGTCGCTTCGCTCCTCGTTCACTCGCGCGGTGACCCTCGCGAACGCAGGGCGTTCGTTCGGTCCCACACGCGCTCGTCGGCTGCGAACGAAGCGAGCAGCGCCGCAATCGCGAGAACTACCGCGGGGGAAGACACTTGCCGGCCCGAAGCGCACGCGCGACCATGTCCCCACCCTCCCGTCGGTCCCTCCTCGGTGGCCTCGCTACGGCCGGACTCGCCGCGTCCGCCGGCTGTTCCGTCCTCGGAACGGGTACCTCTCGCGGTGCCACCGACATCGTCCTCCACAACGAGGCGACGGACTCGCGGACCGCCACGGTGCTGGTCACGCAGGCCGGTGCCGACGAGCCACGGATCGAAACCAGCGTCGAGCTGGCGCCGAACACGCGTCACACCATCAACAACGAGGTGCTGATGAACGCAGACTACGACGTCGCGGTCACGATGACCGGTGCGTTCGCGGACTCGCCCTACAGCGAGACCCACACCTGGACGGATGCCGGCCAGCCCCTCCACGTCATCCTCCACGAGCAGATCGTCTTCGCGGTTCAGGTCGGTTGACGGCAGGGGTCGAGGCGGACCGGGGGCCGACTCCGCCACCGGAACGGCGTCCTGGCAGGTGTTCCGCCATAACTATGGTAAGAGTTAACGTGCCACGGTGGCTACTGCTGACTGCGGTGGGAGGCACCATCGACGGTCATGGGTTCCTGTCATGTCGTGTGTGCCCGCCGGTTCCTCCGGCGGGTCGTTCCACCGTTCCAGCGGCGGGGCCGGTCTCAGCGCTGGTGCTCGACCTCGTCGCCGGACATCGCGCCCGGCAGCAGTTCGCCGAGCGTCCACTCCTTGATGCCGTCGCCCACGTCACAGAGCACCCGGAGGTCGTCGTCGCAGAGTTCGGCCAGCGTCTGGCGGCAGAGCCCGCAGGGCGTGACCCCGTCGCGCTCGCCCGAGGCGACGGCGACGGCGTCGAACTCGCGGTGGCCGGCGGCGACCGCGGCCCCGAGCGCGCCGCTCTCGGCGTGGATGGTGTTGGTGAAGGTGATCATCTCCACGTTGCAGCCCCGGAAGACGGTGCCGTCGCGCGCCAGGAGGGCGGCCCCCACGTCGTAGCCCGAGTAGGGGGCGTAGGCCCGTTCGCACGCTTCGCGCGCCGCCGCGACGAGTTCCTCGTCGGTGACCATACCGGCGTGTCGTCGGGGGAGCGCTTCAACTGCACGGCAGGGCCGAGCGAGCCCCGGTGAGCGGTGCTGGTTCGGGCGGTCCCTCGCCGGTTCTCGAATGGTTCGGGCACAGAACGGGACCACCGCTGCCCGGCGTCACCGGGACCAGTCCGTAGGTATTACCCCTTCCGGCCCCAAAGGGGTTGTAGTGCCAGTCTCCCGAACGTACCGGTGTCTGAACTGCATGGAGGGCACCGTCACCCGGTCGTACGACGTCTCGCACCTCACGCGGACCTGCGAGGGCTGCGGCGAGTTCGAGCGACACGTCAACCAGCGGGTGATCGACCAGTACGAGGCGTTCGAAGCCGACCCCCCAGAGGGTCTCGACTGGGCGGGCCTCGACCGGACCCGGAAGTTCGTCGTCGCCGAGCGGGTCGTCCGCCACGGCCGGTCCGTCGAATCGCTCGCGGGCGACAGACGGGAACCAGAGATCGAGTCGGACGCCGAGCCGGACACCGAGGACCGGACGGCCCAGGAGGGTTCCCCGGCCGACGCGGCGGTCTCCGGCGAGCCGGACGCCGGGGAGTCCGGAGACGGGAACGAGGGCGACGATGCGGACGCCGATGGGGACGCGTCCCGGGAGGTCGACCCCGGCGGAACGGGCACGGATTCGGAGACGGAGGCCGACAGCGACGGGCCGGCGAGCCACGACTCGACGCCGAGCGGGAGCGACTGACCGGCCGGGGCGGGTCGGAGTCCACGGAAAGCGTTTAGCGTCCCGACCGTCTACCCCGCGTAAATGGTACTCGACAATCTCGGCTCCTCGCTGCGCGGCTCCCTCGAGAAGCTCCGGGGGCAGTCCCGCCTGAGCGAGGAGGACGTCGAGGAGATCGTCAAGGAGATCCAGCGCGCGCTCATCCAGGCCGACGTCGACATCGCGCTGGTCCAGGCGCTGTCCGACGACATCAAGGAGCGCGCCCTGGACGAGGAGCCACCAGCCGGGACGACTGCCCGCGACCACATCCTCCGCATCGTCTACGAGGAACTCGTCGCGCTGGTCGGCGACTCCACCGAAATCCCCCTCGAACCACAGACCATCGTCCTCGCCGGCCTGCAGGGGTCGGGGAAGACGACGACGGCGGCGAAGATGGCCTGGTGGTTCTCGAAGAAGGGGCTCCGTCCCGCGGTCATCCAGACGGACACCTTCCGCCCGGGCGCGTACGACCAGGCCAAGCAGATGACCGAGCGGGCCGAGGTGGACTTCTACGGCGACCCCGACGAGGAGGACCCCGTGAAGATCGCCCGCGACGGCCTCGAGAAGACGAAGGACGCCGACGTCCGCATCGTCGACACCTCGGGTCGCTCCGGCCTGAACGAGGAACTCGTCGACGAACTCGAGGAGATCGAGGCCGAGGTGAACCCGGACCACAACCTGCTCGTCCTCGACGCGGCCATCGGCCAGGGGGCGAAGGACCAGGCGAAGGCGTTCGGCGACGCGGTCGGCATCGACGGCGTCGTCATCACGAAGCTGGACGGGACGGCGAAGGGTGGTGGCGCCCTCGCGGCCGTCGACCAGACCAACTCGACCATCGCCTTCCTCGGGACCGGCGAGGAGGTACAGGACATCGAGCGGTTCGAGCCGTCGGGGTTCATCTCCCGCCTGCTCGGGATGGGCGATCTGAAGCAGCTGACCGAGCGCGTCGAGCGCGCGATGGAGGAGACCCAGGCCGAGGACGACGACTGGGACCCCGAGGACCTGATGGAGGGGGAGTTCACCCTCCACGACATGCGCAAGCAGATGAACGCGATGAACAAGATGGGGCCGCTCGACCAGGTCATGGACATGATCCCGGGGCTGGGTGGCGGGTTGATGGACCAGCTCCCGGACGACGCGATGGACGTCACCCAGGACCGGATGCGCAACTTCGAGGTCGTGATGGACTCGATGACCGAGGAGGAACTGCAGCAGCCCCGCTCCATCGGCAAGTCACAGGTCGAGCGCATCGCCCGCGGCTCCGGGCAGGGCGAGGAGGTCGTCCGGGAACTGCTGGAACAGCACAAGATGATGGCCCGGATGCTCAAGCAGTTCCAGGGGATGGGCGACGGCGACATGCAGCGGATGATGAAGCAGATGCAGGGCGGCGGTGGCGGCGGTGGCGGCATGGGCGGCATGGGGCCGTTCGGGGACTGACCGGCCGCGTCAGCCTGGTTCGCCGCGGTTCGTCCGTTCGCTCAGTCGGCTTCGATATCGTTCTCGTCGGACCGCAGGTCCGCCAGCCATGCGTCCAGCCAGCCGGGCAGTTCCACCTGTTCGGCGACCCGTGCGGCGGCCAGCCCGACGAGGACGAGGCTCCCCCACAGGCCGGGCTGGAGCAGGAAGTACGCGGGGCGCAGCGCCGTGAACGCCGGAATCGCGTCCGGGACGTTGTCGACGAGGAACTTCAGCCCGTAGCTGTGGAACTGGAGCAGGAGCAACCCGACCAGCGGGATCGTCGGCCGTCCCGAGGGGTGGTCGAACTCGACCGCGAGCAGGACGACGACCGCCGGGAGGACGGCCGTGAAGTAGTACGTGTACACGAGCGGCGCGAGCAGCGGGATGCTCGCGACGCCCAGTGCGAACACCTCGCGGTCGGCGTCCGCGGCGAGGACGGCGTAGGCCACGACGATGGCGCTGCCGACCAGGCGGAGGGCGATGCTCCCGGAGAGCCACGCCAGCGGCTTGAAGTACGGCGGCAGCCAGAGCGCCGGGTTCCGCGCGCCGCCGCCCGACTCGACGCCCCACGCCAGCACGTCGAGGTAGAGCCGGTGGCTGTCGATGCCGAAGACGGCGACCGAGAGGGCGAGCAGGACCAGACCGGTGCCGACGGCCGCGGCGAACCGGCGCTTGCTCCGGAGCAGGTGGGCACCCGCGGGGGCGAACGGGAGCTTCAGGAGGCCGACGAGGGCGGTCGTGACGCCGGCGAGCGTCGCCCAGACGCCCCGGAGCCGTCGGCCGGCGGTGTCGTTCACCACGCCGGCGCCGGCCAGGGCGAGCAGCCCGCCCGTGACGCCGACGGTCTGGCCCATCTTGATTCCCAGCAGGAACGGCTGGAAGCCCAGCAGGGCGAGCAGGCCCAGCAGTCGCTCGGGCACGGAGAGCGACCGGCCCAGCGACGCGACCAGCGCCTGCAGCCCGACCCACATGAACAGGACTGTGGCGGCGCTCCAGACGAGTCGCGTCATGTCGGGTTCGAACAGCGCCACGAACGGGTAGAACAGCAGCACCGAGAACGGCGGGTAGAGGTAGCTGCCGTGGAAGCCACCGTTGTCGTTCCGGACGTAGAGCGCCTCGCCGGCCTGCCAGCGGTCGACGGCATTGCCGTACGCTCCGAAGTCCCAGAAGCGGAACTGCGGCGCGACCTCGATGCCGCGGAGCCACCAGTCGACGACGGGCCACGCCAGCAGGATCGCGAGCGTGGCGACGGCGACAGCGGTCCAGCGCGGCCGTTCCCGGCGGCAGCGCTGGAGGGCCTGGAGGGCGGACATGCGCGAGGGGTCGGTATAGCTCGCCATAGGTCTTGGGTCCTCGGTCAGGACGCCGTCACGTGTCACGGTAGCCTTTTCTCCGCGCTCGGCGTGGTGAGATCATGGATTCCCGTATCGCGGTCCTCCTCGTCGGCCTGGTGGTTGGCGCCCTCGCCGGCGGCCTGGCCGTCGGCCTGGTCCAGCCCACCCAGTCCGGCGTCAGCGTCCCCTCGATGACGACGACCGCCGCGACCGGCTGTCTCGCCGGCGACGAGCCACGTGCCTGGGTCGGCCAGGCGGGCGGCGGCGCGGGCGAGTACCGCGCCGTCTACCTCGAGAACTACTCGTTCAGTCACGACGACCCGAACCTAGCCGTCCGCGGCGACATCACCGAGGCCGGGGACGGACGGTGGGAACTCGCGCTGACGACGGAGTCCGAGACGCCGACGAAGGCGCCCGCCGAGGACTGCCAGCCCAGGACCACGGTGAGCGCCTCCGTCGCGCTGCCGTCGGAGTTCGAGACGCTACGAGTCACGCTCGACGGCGAGGTGATCGCCGTAATCGAGCACTCCGGGAACAGCCCAGCGTTCCGCTACCTGAACGAGTCCGGAAACTGACTGGCTCGCCGGGCGTTCTCCGCCGACCGAGCGGTCGCTTCGGTCATCTCACCGCGTCGTCACCTTCCGCCAGGCCGCGCGGTAGTCGCCGTCGCCGTCGAAGTGGGCCAGCGGCCCGTCGAGCTGGATCCAGAAGAGGAAGAGCTCGTCGTCCCGGTCGGGGTCGCGGCCGTCGAGGGAGGCCCGCGCGGCGTCCAGCCCAGCGGCTTCGCCCGCGTCACTCCCGAAGCCGCAGTGGTCCGGGCCGGGGCATATCCCCTCGGCCTCGCCGTCGAGGTACACCTGGCCGTCGGTCGGCGTGTCGACGGCGATGCCGGTCGCGTTCTCGACCTCCTCCAGTGCCTCCCCGTTGCCCCGTCCGGCCCGGAGGCCCAGCATCGGCGTCCGGCCGGTGGCCGACAGGACGGTCGTGGCGTTGGTGAACAGGCGCGACTCGTCGAGCACCCAGCCCGCCACGAAGACGTGGTCGCCGCCGTGGATCAGCCGCTGGGCGAAGACGAGCACCGGGAGCCTGACGCCACCGTCGAGCGTGGCGACGGCCCGCCCGACGGCGAACCCGCTCTGGGAGTCGGCCTCGCTCTCGCCCGCGAACCGGAGCGAGGGGTCCGCCACCCGGAACGGCTCGTCGTCGTCCCCGGCGGTGCTGGTGAACAGCAGCGGGGAGGCCTTGTCTACCTCCTTCGGGGGCCGGAGCGGCTTGTGCGGGTGGCCGCGGACGAGCGTCGGCGTCGTCAGGTCCCGGAGGACGGTCTCCTCGCTCGTCGGCGAGGCGGCGCGGGCGCCCGTGACCATGTTCTTCACGTAGTCGGCGTGGTCGGCGGCCGCGGCCGGGTCCGAGACGCCCGGGAGGTCGACCACCGGGGCCGTGACGACGAACGTCTCGCCGACGACTGGGGCGTCCGCGGTCGGGACCCCGTCGCCGTCGTCGTCCGGGTCGAGGTAGGCCAGCGCCCGGTCGATGTCGATGGTCTCGTCGCTGCCGTCGCCCTCCCCACGAACGGGATTGATGCGGTTGCTCCGGGTCGTGTTGTGGTTGTTAGCCCGCTCGGTCCCGTCGTCGCCATCGCCATCCGAGTCGTCGTCCGTGGACCGGACGCCCGAGCGGTTGCTTCGGGTGTTGTTGTAGTTGGCTGTTCGCAACTGGCTCCCGGTGAGCCAGCCTCGGACCCGGACGGTCCCGAGCGCGGGGTTCCCCGAGTCGATCTCGGAGTCCAGCGCACGGAGGAGGTGCGCGGAGCGGCGAACCGGGGCGTCCTTCTCACCCGGCGGCGCCAGCAGGAACGCGGGCGTCGCCGCCGTCCGGGTCACCCGCCCCGCGACGGCGTCGAGGCACCCCGCGAGCGCGACCAGCCCCGCGCCCGCACAGCTACCCAGATACGTACGTCGATTCATGCTATTATAAGACTATAAGATATATTAAACTTATCTGCTGGACGGCGAATCTTCGTCACAGAACGGCCAGAGCATCCGATCAGGGGCCGGAGAACACCTACCGGAACAGTCGTCGCACGCGGTCGGCCAGTGACTCGCTCGACGCCTCCGGAACGCCCCCGTCCGCCCGCACCTTCGCGGAGAACTTCTCGCGGACCTTCTCGACCTTCGGCCGGACCTGCGCGGCGCAGTAGGGCTGATCTGGGTTCTTCTCGAAGTAGTCCTGGTGCTTCTCCTCGGCGCGATACCACTCGCCCAGCGGTTCGACCTCCGTGACGATGTCCTCGTAGACACCCTCGTCCTCCAGCGCCTCGATGAACCCCTCGACGAGCGCTTTCTGCTCGTCGTCGTGGTAGTAGACGGCCGAGCGGTACTGCGAGCCCACGTCCGGGCCCTGGCGGTCCTCGGTCGTCGGGTCGTGGATGGAGAAGAACACCTCCAGTAGCTCCTCGTACGTGATGACGGAGGGGTCGAACGCCACCTGCACGGCCTCGGCGTGGCCCGTGCTCCCCGAGCAGACCTCGCGGTAGCTGGGGTCCTCGGTGTGGCCGCCGGTGTAGCCCGACTCGGCCGCGTGGACGCCGTCGAGTTCCTTCATCGCCGCCTCGATGCACCAGAAGCACCCGCCCGCGAACGTCGCCGTCTCGGTGTCTGTCATGTGGGTGTCTAGGTGTCGGGGAGGTATAAGGGTCCGCTCGGTGGGTCGGGCGTTGACAGCTCCGGACTCGGCAACGATGGCGCCTCAGATGCTACCGCCGTCCCTTGCGACGACGATACGGCCACCTACGAAGCCCTCGGCCGCTCCGGGGCCGCGGCTCGCTGTGCGCGCTCGCTCCGCTCGCGTGCTTGCGTCGCCGAGGCACCACGGAGCGGCCTCGCCCTTCGAATCCGGCAGGACCGCGTATTCGTCAGTCAGATAGCGTGGGCCTCACGCCTCCCCAGCCGACTGCGCTTCTCGCTCCCTGCGGTCGCTGTGATGCCCGTCCCTCACGCGTGCTCGGCGGCTGGCCCCCGGCACAGCCGCCAGCGCGCGCCGCTTCGACTGACGGGATACACGCCCCGCCACAATCCAACGGGCCGGGAGCGCGTGGTGAGCACTGCGGGGCGCTCCGCGCCCCCGCGAGCGGCGTCAGCCGCGAGCAGCGAACCCGCGCGACCTGGGGAAGGGCAGGGCCGCCGCGCCCGTGACACGTTCCACGTCCCTGGGGGAATCGAAGGGCGAGCGTGCTCCGGGTCATCTGACGACGCAAGCACCGCAACGAGCGACCGCAGGGAGCGAGTGAGGAGCGCAGCAAGTCAGGGACCCGGAGCGCGCGAGGGCTTCGCAGTTGTCTCATGAAATACTTGAATTTCACATATAAAATCGCGGTAGGTGGGTAATGGGGGTGTTTGAAGTCGGAAATATCTTTTTTGACGATTATCTACATCCGCCACATTCACGCGGGCCACCCGAGAAGCGGGTAGCAATGAACGAAGAGACGGGAACCTACCGGATCGCCGGCGGGCACGTCCTCCGACCGGATATGACCGTCGAGCGCGCGGACGTCCTCGTCGACCGTGAGGCGGGCGTCACCGAGGCCGTCGGGGACCCCGACGACCTCCCCGGCGCCGAGGCGACGCTCGACGCCGAAGACTCGCTCGTCATGCCGGGGCTCGTCAACGCCCACACGCACGTCGCGATGACGCTGCTCCGGGGGTACGCCGACGACAAGCCGCTGGATGCCTGGCTGCAGGAGGACATCTGGCCGGTCGAGGGCGTCCTCGAGCCGGCGGACGTGCGTGCCGGGGCGCGACTCGGCGTCCTGGAGATGATACAGTCCGGGACGACGGCGTTCGCGGATATGTACTTCCACGTCGGGCAGGTCGCGGACGTGGTGGCGGAGGCGGGGCTGCGCGCGCGACTGGGTCACGGCGTCGTGACCGTCGGGAAGGACGACGACGCGGCGCGTGCGGACTTCCAGGAGTCGCTGGAGGTTGCGCGCGAGTTCGACGGCGCGGCGGACGGGCGCGTCCGGACCGCGCTGATGCCCCACTCGTTGACCACCGTCGACGCCGACCTGCTCGACGAGTACGTCGCCGCGGCGCGCGAGGCCGGCGTCCCGGTCCACCTGCACGCCAACGAGACGCGCGACGAGGTCGCACCCATCGTCGACGAGCACGGCCAGCGGCCGCTCGCGTTCGCCCGCGAGCGCGGACTGTTGCAGTCCGAGGACTTCCTCGCACACGGTGTCCACCTCGACGAGAGCGAGATAGAGGTCCTCGCGGAGACGGGCACCGGCGTCGTCCACTGCCCGGCGTCGAACATGAAGCTCGCGAGCGGGATGGCGCCGGTGCAGGAGCTGCTGGACGCCGGGGTCCCGGTCGCGCTCGGGACCGACGGCGCGGCCTCGAACAACGACCTCTCGATGTTCGACGAGCTGCGTGACGCCGCGATGCTGGGCAAACTGGCCGCGGACGACGCGAGTGCGGTACCCGCCGAGGCCGCCGTCGAGATGGCGACCGCGGACGGCGCCGAGGTGCTGGGGCTGCCCGGCGGCCGGGTGGAGGCCGGTGCGGCCGCCGACCTCGCGGTTCTCGACCTCGATGCCGCGCACCTCACGCCCCGGCACGACCTCGTGAGCCACCTCGCGTACGCCGCGAGCGCGGCCGACGTGCGCCACACGGTCTGTGATGGCCACGTGCTGATGCGCGACCGCGAGGTGCTGACGCTGGACGCCGCAGCGACGAAGCGCGAGGCCGGCCGCCGGGCACGGGCGGCGGTCGACCGGGCCGAGGACGGGGACTGACCGGTACTAAAGCGTTCGCGCCATCGCCCCGCGAGACGGTCCGTTTCGGGCCGCGTCCACGGCCCTATTCCCGGCATGCGTTCCGACGAGTGAGGGTTCGACGAGAGTGGCTCAGAACTGCTTCTAAACTTTATCGAATGGTCTGAGTCCGTCTCGGGGGAGTCGCCAGCTGGTGTTGAACGGGGTGAACGGAACGAACGTCGACCCCGGTTTATGGGAGGGCAACGGCTACGAGCAGGTGACGATGACCCGCACCCGACACAAGCTGTTCGCGGTCGCCATGGTGGTGGCGATGGTCCTGACGGCCTTCGCCCCGGCGGCAGCCGCCGCGACCGCACAAACAGGCAACGACGGCGGCAACACGGTGGACGACGGCGGCAACACCGCCGTCGAGGACGATGACGACTCGGACAGCAACGAGACCGAGAACGAGACCGACGCCGAGGAGGAGCTGAACGAGACCGAAGACGGCGATGATATCAACGAGACGGATACCGACGACAACGAGACGGATACCGACGACAACGAGACGGATACCGACGACAACGAGACCGAGACCGAGACCGACGCCGAGGAGGAGCTGAACGAGACCGAAGACGGCGACGATATCAACGAGACGGACACCGACGACAACGAGACCGAGAACGAGACCGACCTCAACGAGACCAACACCACGGACTCGGATGATGAGGGTCCGTTCGGTCAGACCGTCGCCTCGTTCGTCGGTGAGCTCGTCCAGCAGCGCACGGACGCGAACGAGAGCCAGTCCCGGAACATCGGACTGCAGGTGGCCGCGTTCGTGACCGCGAACAATCCCGGTCAGGGTAACGGCCCGCCGGCCTTCGTCTTCGGCGACGGGGGCAACGAGACCGACGACCGTGGTCCGCCGGCCTTCGTGACGGGGGACGACGACGGCAACGAGACCGACCGCGAGCGCGGCCCGCCGGAGAACCGTGGCCCCGACAAGGACAGGGAGCGCGGCCCGCCGGAGGACCGCGGTGACGACGATGAGGAAGAGGAGACGGAAGAGGAAGAGGAGACGGAAGAGGATGCGGAGGATGAGGAGACGGAAGAGGACGCGGAGACGGACGAGGAAGCGGACGATGAGGAGACCGAGACGGAGGACGACGACACCGATTCCGAGGACGACGATGACGACGCCGCGCCCGGCAACAGCGGTGGCGCCCCCGGTCGATAGGCGCTGAGTCGACTCTCCCTGCGGTCCGCTCTACTCCATCATCTCCCGTTCTCGATTCGGTAGCGGCAGCACCGCGCGGGCGTTCGGTAGCGTTTTCCGGCCGCTCTTCCTCCGCTCGGGCATGACCGAGTCCATCACCGCGCGGGTCGACGACCCCGACGCGGCCCGCGAATCCGGCCGACAGAAGATGGCGTGGGCACGCCAGCACATGCCCATCCTGGAGTCGCTGCGCGAGGAGTTCCGCGACGAGCAGCCCCTCGACGGCGAGGTCGTCGGGATGGCGATGCACGTCGAGGCGAAGACGGCCGTCCTGACCGAGACGCTGGCCGAGGCCGGCGCCGAGGTCGCCATCACGGGCTGCAACCCGCTCTCGACGCACGACGACGTGAGTGTCGCCCTCGACGCCCACGAGTCCATCACCTCCTACGCCGAGCGCGGCGTCGACGACGAGGCCTACTACGAGGCGATGGAGGCCGTCATCGGCCACGAGCCGACCATCACGGTCGACGACGGCGGCGACCTCGTCTTCCGCATCCACGAGGAGCACCCAGACCTCATCGACTCCATCGTCGGCGGCTGCGAGGAGACCACGACGGGCGTCCACCGGCTCCGCGCGATGGCCGAGGACGGCGCCCTCGACTACCCGATGTTCGCCGTCAACGACACGCCGATGAAGCGCCTGTTCGACAACGTCCACGGCACGGGCGAGGCCTCGCTGTCGAACATCTCGATGACGACGAACCTCTCGTTCGCCGGCAAGACGGTCGTCGTCGCGGGCTACGGCTACTGCGGCCGCGGCGTCGCGAAGAAGGCCGCCGGCCAGAACGCCCACGTCGTCGTCACCGAGGTCGACCCCCGGCGCGCGCTGGAGGCACACATGGAGGGGTACGAGGTTCTCCCCATGAACGAGGCTGCCGCCGAGGGCGACATCTTCGTCACGACCACGGGCAACCGCGACGTCATCACGCGCGAGGACTTCGAGGTCATGGGGGACGGCGTCGTCCTCGCCAACGCGGGCCACTTCGACGTGGAGATCAACCTCGACCAGCTCGGCGACATGGCAGACTCGCGCGAGGAGGTCCGTGACGGCGTCGAGGCCTACCAGCTCCCCGATGGCCGGCGCATCAACGTCCTCGCGGAGGGCCGACTCGTCAACCTCGCCTCGCCCATCGCCCTGGGCCACCCGGTCGAGGTGATGGACCAGTCGTTCGGCGTGCAGGCCGTCGCCGTCCGCGAACTCGTCGAGAACCCCGACGCGTACGACGCCGGCGTCCACGAGGTGCCCGACGATCTGGACCGCGAGGTCGCCGAGGTGAAACTCGATGCTGAGGGCATCGACATCGACGCGCTGAGCGCCGAACAGGAGGAGTACATGGGCTCCTGGGACCACGGGACCTGAGTCGGGCTGGACGAACCGCTCGGGGCCCGTCGCTCCGGGTTTCACTTCCGGTTTCCGGCGTTTCTTTAAACCCTATCCGGGCCAACGCGGGCCCATGAGTCAGTCCACCTTCGACGACGACGAACTGTTCGACGAGGCGACGATGGAGATGCGCGAGGAGGTCGAGGGCGCCCTGCAGGAGGCGCGCGCCGCGCTCCCGGAGCCTGACAGCATCTGGGACGTGGAGGCCGACAACACGCTGGGCGTGTTGAACGCGCTGAAGGGCGCACTC
The DNA here is from genome assembly GCF_029338515.1 of Haloglomus litoreum. Classification (GTDB taxonomy): domain Archaea; phylum Halobacteriota; class Halobacteria; order Halobacteriales; family Haloarculaceae; genus Haloglomus; species Haloglomus litoreum. Next base: position 803,637 of record NZ_CP119988.1, read on the forward strand.
GACCTCGGCGACGCCGAGGAGCACCTCCGCGAGGCGAAAAAGCAGTTCGTCCTCGGCCAGCGCGCCGACGCGTTCGAGGACGCCGACGACCTCGAGGCGGAGATCGGCGAGCTGGAGGAGCTGTTCGGCGACATCGAGACCGCCCACGAGGAGGTCTCGGACCTCGCCTCGACGATTCCGGGCGTCCGCTCGGCGCTGGAGGAGGCCCACGAGGCCGCCGACGCCGACGAGGAAGCGGAGGACGAGGCGGAATAACGACGTATCCGGCGGAGCTTCTCGATGCTTTCGCGATAGCGACAGTGTGGCTCAGGGTAGAAGCTACCTCTCCGGCTTCCACTCCCGCTCGTCGATGGCCGCCAGCACGTTCACGCAGGCGTCCGCCGCCGACGCGAGCAGGCGCTCGCCCTCCGCGGCCGTCGCGGGTGAGGGGTCCGCGAGGTTGCCGCTCTCGGAGAACTCGTCGAAGTCGTAGGCGAGGTTGGTGCCGTCGACGAAGACGCCGAACCCGTGGCCCGCGCCAGCGGCGGCCTCCTCGTAGCGCTCTTCGCGAACGAGGTCCGGCGCGAGGTGCAACATCAGGCTCGTCTCCGTGGGGCCGCCGTGGCCGAGTTCGAACTCCGGGGTGACCACGTCGAACCACGTGAACGGGACCGCGTAGCAGTCGCCGTCGCGGGTGAGTCGGCCGCAGACCTCCCGTAGCGCGCCCGTGTTCCCGCCGTGTCCGTTCACGACGACCACGCGGTCGAAGCCGTGGTGGGCCAGCGACCGGCAGACGTCGGCGACGTAGTCGCGGAAGGTGTCCTCGGTGACCCAGAGGGTCCCGTCGAACGCGCGGTGTTCCTCGGCGACGCCGACCGGGACGGCGGGGGCGACGACCGGGTCTGCGTCGTGTTCGTCGGCGTAGCACTCGGCGGCTTCCGCGGCGATGGCCTCGGCGGCGAGGTGGTCGACCCCGAGCGGGGCGTGGGGGCCGTGCTGTTCGGTGGAGCCGACGGGGAGGATGGCGAGGTCGGTCTCCGCGTCCCGGGCGTCGGTCCAGGTGTGGTTCGAGAGGTTCATACCCGGGCGTGCGGCCCCAGCGGGCTAATAGGCGGGGGTCGAGAAGCGGGTGGACGACTGCAGTCTTGCAAACCGCGCCGACGGCGCGGTTTCACTTCCGTCGGAGCTCGCTCCGACGACGTTCGGGCTGTTGCCCCCACCGCTGGCTCGCTCCGCTCGCCAGCGGCTTTTCTCTGAACGTTTGTTGCCGTCATCAGAACGCTCCACGTTCTGATTGCCCGTGGAATCGCAGCGCGATTCCACGACGACGAGTGGTTCCGCAGCGCTCGTCGTAGGCGAGCGCGAGAGAACCCGAGTCGGAACAACGCTCGAGTTAGTCGTCGCTCTCGACGCGCCGTGCGTCGCGCTGCTGGGCGCGCTCGACGAACTCGTCGGGGAGTTCGTCGATCTCGCCGGCCTGGACGCCCCACAGATGCGCGTACAGCCCGTCGTCGTCGATGAGGTCCTCGTGGGTGCCGCGCTCGACGATGCGGCCGTCCTCGAGGACGACGATGTTGTCGGCGTCCTTGATAGTGGAGAGCCGGTGGGCGATGGCGAACGTCGTCCGGTCGGCGGTGAGCCGGTCGAGCGAGCGCTGGATGAGCATCTCCGTCTCCGTGTCCACGTCGCTGGTCGCCTCGTCCAGCACGAGGATCTCGGGGTCCTTGAGGATGGCCCGGGCGATGGAGATGCGCTGGCGCTGGCCGCCCGAGAGCTTCACGCCGCGCTCGCCGACCTCCGTGTCGTAGCCGTCCGGCAGGTTGGTGATGAACTCGTGGGCCTCGGCGGCCTTCGCGGCCTCGATCACGTCCTCGCGGTCGGCGTCGAACGTGCCGTAGGTGATGTTCTCGGCGACGGTGCCGTAGAACAGGAACGTGTCCTGGCTGACGTAGCCGACCTTCCGCCGGAGGGAGGGGATGGTCACGTCGCGGAGGTCCTGCCCGTCGATGGAGATGGCGCCCTCGTCGACGTCGTACATCCGGAGCAGCAGTTTGAGGACCGTCGACTTGCCCGCCCCGGTGGGCCCGACCAGGGCGAGCGTCTCCCCGCCCTCGACCTCGAAGGAGATGTCCTCGACGATGGTCTCGGACTCGTCGTAGCCGAACGTGACGTCCTCGTAGACGACGTCGCCGTCCTCGACGACGAGTTCGTCGGCGTCGGGGTCCTCGGCGATCTGCGAGGGCTCGTCCATCAGGCCGAAGATGCGCTCGGAACTGGCGTGGGCCCGCTGGTACATGTTGATGATCTGGCCGAACTGCGCGATGGGCCAGATGAACCGCTGGGTGAACAGGATGAAACCGACGAACTGCCCGGCCGAGAGGTCACCGCTGAAGAACAGCGGTGGCCCGTTCAGGACCCAGACGCCACCGAGCAGGAAGGTGACGACGAAACCGACCCCCGCGAGCACCCGGAGGCCGGGGAAGAACTTGATCCGGGTGCCGATGGCGTCCCAGTTGGCGTCGAAGTAGTCGCCGGAGACGTCCTCGACGCGGTCGGACTCGTAGTCCTCGGTATTGGAGGTCTTGATGACGGAGATGCCGCCGAGGTTGTTCTCCAGCCGGGAGTTGACCTGCCCGACCGAGGAGCGGACCTCGGCGTACTTGGGCTGGATGGTCTTGACGAACTTGTAGGTGAACAGGACGATGAGCGGCACGACGCCAAGCGTGACGACCGCCAGTTGCCAGTTCCAGTACAGCAGGATGGCGGCGATGCCGAGCACCATCACCGACAGGCGGAACGCGGCGTTCATCCCCTCGTTGAGGAACCGCTCCAGCCGGTTCACGTCGTTCGAGAGGACGGACATCATCTCGCCGGTCTGCTTGTCGGCGAAGAAGTCCATGTTCAGCCGCTGCATCTTGTCGTACGTGTCCGTCCGGACGTCGTGCTGGATGTGCTGGGCGAAGGAGTTCCAGCCCCAGTTCCGGGTCCAGTGGAACGCCGCCCCGCCGAAGAAGGCCACCGCGATGAGCCCGACGGTGAGGTAGAGCTGTCCCGTCTCCGTCGCCGGAATCCACGCGTCCGGGACGAACAGGAGGCTGTACTTCCGCTCGGCGGTCGTCGAGAAGATGGCGTCGATAGCCAGCGCCAGCAGCACCGGGGGCGCCAGGTCGAGCAGCCGCGCGGCGATGCTGGAGATGACCCCGACCACGAACGCCACCTTGTTCTCGGCGCCGTACTCGGCGAACAGCCGCCGCATCGGGTTCTCGGCCTGCTCCCGTTGTTCCTCGAACGGGTCGTCGTCGTCGGCCGTCGCTACGTCCATCGACCACGTATTCGGGACTGAATCGGAAAAGGATTCGCTAAAACCGCTTTCAGTAACCCTCCTGATAGGGCGTCACGCTACCACGGTCCACGGGGGCTCAGCCGTCGCCGTACCCCTCGATGCGGACCTCGTCGCCGACCGTCACGTTGTGCCGGGTCGTCCAGTCGTAGTTCACCTCGAGGACGTACTGGCCGTAGCCGGGGTACTCGTAGTCGTTCCCGTCGGCCCCCTCGGGCGGCTCCTCGGCGTGGTGGATGCGCGTGATGGTGCCGTTGGCGGCGACGTAGACGATGTCGATACCGAAGCTCATCTTCCGCATTACGTACGTGTGGTCGTCGTTCCCGTCGTAGGGGAACAGCATCCCGCGGTCCTTGGGCAGGAACTCGGTCTCGGAGAGGCCGGTGTACTTCTGGCGGTAGCTCTCGGCGACGGCCGCCCGGACCCGTCCGAGTTCGTCGCCCGTCTCCGCGTCCACGGCGACGACCGTCGCGTGCTGGTAGTCGGAGTTGACCGGCGTCGAGGTGTCCTGTGCGCCGCCGGACCCGCTCCCGGCCGTCCCGTTCCCCGACGCGGGCGCGGCGGTCGAGTTCGGCGGGTGGTAGCCGTCCGTCGTCAGCAGCGGCGCCAGCAGCCCCTGTGTGCCGACGGTCAGCACCGCTGCCACCAGGCCGACGAGCACGACCGCCATCGCCACGCGACGGGTGTCCATCGCCGACAGCTACGGGCGAGAGCGGACTAAGCGTTGTGGGAGAGCACGGTCGAGCGCGAACGGGTCAGAACCACTATTATGGAATAATGGGTGCTTTTTAATTCCAAAAGCCGTCATAAATTCCGAAATTTTCGAATAAATCTGGAAGTGGTAGGTTAGTCGGCTCCCTATGGAAGGCAAGCGTTATTCCGGTCGCCCGTTGACTCGCGGATGCGGGGCCGTGGTCTAGTGGTTATGACGCTTCCCTTACAAGGAAGAGGTCGGTGGTTCAAATCCGCCCGGCCCCACTGAGAACCGCCGAGCACCGCGAGGCGTGTTCGATGCGTCCGGCGGTTTGAATCCCGTCACGAGCGACCAGCGGGAGCGAAGTGACGACGGTTCAAAATCCGCCCGGCCCCACTGAGAGTCCGCGAGCGAATGCGGCCTGTCCGAGTCGTCCGGCGGTCACCCGATGTCGCTCGCTGGCGTCTTCTCTGGTTCTGAAGCCTCTCGGGCCACGTTTATCCGTGGGTCCCCTCCGTTCGCGTGAACAGATGGACCAGCGCGGCGTCTCGTCGGTCATCGGGGCGGTGCTGGCGGTAGCGATAGTGGTCATGCTGGGGTCCGTCATCGGGACGTTCGCGCTCTCGTTCGGGGACTCGGTCCAGCCACAGGCGCCACAGGTGCAGGTCTCGCACGCCGTCACCGACGACGCCGACCCGCTCATCGCAATCACCCACGAGTCGGGCGAGTCCCTCGCCATCGACCAGCTGTACGTGACGGCCTCGACGCCGGTCGACATCGGGAGCGCGACCACCGCGAATGACGACCACGCGAGCGAACGGGAGGCGTTCGCGGAGTCCAGCGGCGGCAATCCGCCGCAGGTCGACATCGGTGAGACGTGGGACGCCGGCGAGACGGTCTACCTCGACCCGGAGGGTGACATCGAGGGCCTCACGGTCCGGGTGCTCTGGAACACCCAGCCCGTGGAGGGTGTCAACCCGGGGAGCGTGGAGGGTGCCGACAGCTACACCCTGGTCGAGTTCACGGTCTGAACGGCTTCAGTCCTTGTTCACCATCACTTCGCTGGCCTTGATCACGGCGGCCACCTCGTCGGCCTCGGCGAGTTCGAGGCGGTCGGCGGACCCCTTCGTGATGGTGGATGTGACGGTCTGCCCGTCACCGAGTTCGATGGTGACCTCGGCCATCAGGCCGTCCGTTCGGAGGTCGACCACGGTACCCTGCAGGTGGTTGCGTGCACTGAGTGCCATAGGTACGGAACGCGCCGGAGCGAGATAATGCCGCCGTGACAGCCGCTCGCTCGGGACTCGGCTCCGGTGCGGCCCCACAGCGGCGCAAGGCGTTTGTCGGGGGGGCGTCTACGGCGGGTATGTCAAGCCAAGCGGGCTCGGATTGCCCGGAGTGTGGCGGACAGCTCGTCTCGGACGACGGGATGGAGTACACCTGCCGGGACTGTGGACGGACGTTCGACTCCGCGGACGTGTTCCTGCTGTAGGGGTGTCGCCGTGGCGGGGTTTCGACACCCTTTTGTTCGGAATCGTCCTTCGGTCGAATGCACGCCGCCTTAGCTCAGCCTGGGAGAGCACTCGACTGAAGATCGGGCTGTCCCCCGTTCAAATCGGGGAGGCGGCATGTTTCTGCGGCCGACCACGCGAGCGAGCGTAGCGAGTGAGCCGTCGGCCGCGGAACTGCCCCTGAGCCGATTTGAACACGCGAGTCGCAGCCCCGCGCAGGCGAACGGAGTGAGGCGAGCAGGAACGTCTCGCACCTGTTCAAATCGGGGAGGCGGCATCCTGCTGCTACACGATTCTCGTTCGAAGAGCCTTCGTGCCCGACTGAAGATCGGGCTGTCCCCCGTCCCCGCGAGCGAAGCGAGCGGGGGCTCGGAAGACGAGCGTAGCGAAGTCTTCCGGCGTTCAAATCGGGGAGGCGGCACTCGTTCTACGAACACCGTGAGCAGACGAGTGGCAACGACGCGATTCGAACACCCCCACACGGCGGGGAAGCCGCGTTCCCTGCGACGCTACAGTTAGACCGCTTCCGACGATACTGGTCCATGGACCTGGGCGCTGCAGACGTGTACGAGACCAGCGTGACCACCGCCCGGGAGAACCTCGAGCGGGCGGGTGACCTCGACGCGTTCCTCTTTGCCGTCTCCGAGGACGGCGACCTCAACGCCACCATCGGGACCAACGAGAGCGGCGCGGGCGCGGTGCCCCTGGAGGAACTGGTCGGTATCGCGCTGCTCCTCCTCGCACGGAGTCACGACATCCACCCAGCGGTGCTGGCCCACGGGGCCGCCGAGTTCGCCATCGAGAACTACGACGCCACCGAGTAGGCGCCACCGGGCGTATCCGCGGCCGAGTGGTCGCCGCCGAACGTATCCGTCACGGGGTGTGACCCCCAGATGTGAACGCCTCGACACTCGTCCTCGCGTTCGGCGCGGTGCTGTTCGTCCTCCCGATTCCCGGGACGTTCGTCTCCGGTGCACTGGTGGTGCTTGCGGGGCTCGTCGCCCGCCGGCTCGGATCGTAGCCGCCGGCCCGGTCCCGCTCAGCGCACGTCCGGCGCCTCGTCCCCGGCCTTGCCGGGAATCTCCACCTCGATCTCCAGTTCGGGTTCGCCGACGCCGTCGTAGTCGATCTCCAGTTCGACGGGTTCGCCGAACGCGAACGGGAGTTCCCAGGCCTCATCGCCGCTCTCGTCGACGATGGTGAGTTCCTCGTCGTCGCGGAGCTGCTCGCCCAGTCGGATCAGGAACTCCCCGGCATCGGCGGCATTCAGCCGGTACTCCTGCTCGAAATCCCGGCCCTGTCGGATGAGCGTCCGCTCCGGCTCGGCCTCCTCCTCGTCCGTGCCTGTCTCCGTTGGCATGACGTGTGACTTTTCGGCACGCCAAAAAATGAATCCGTCGGCTGGGGGCCGGTCCGCCGTGCGCGGCCGAAGGCCCTTGACGACGGCCGCCGAGGCACGTCGTATGACCGACAGTTCGCCGGCCGACGATGCCGAGCCCGCGGACGCGTTCGCGCTCGTGGGCAACGAGACACGTGCTGCCATCCTCCGGGTGCTGGGCGAGGACCCGTGGTCGGGGCTCTCGTTCTCGGAGCTGCGCTCGCGGGCCGCTCCGGACATGGACAGCGGCCAGTTCAACTACCACCTCCAGCAGCTGGTCGGCCAGTTCGTCCGGCAGACGGAGGACGGCTACGAGATGCGTCCGTCGGGCGCCACCCTCTACCGGACCATCCAGGCGGGGACGTTCAACCGCCGTGCGACCGTCGAGCCGTTCCCGGCGGGGTTCGACTGCTACTTCTGCGGTGCGACGGCCGAGGCCAGCTACGACGACGGCATGTTCGACCTCTCCTGTTCGGGCTGTGGCCACGTCTACACCCGGACGATGGCGCCACCGAGTGCCGTCGAGGGGGTCGACCCGGACGATCTGCTCGCCCGCATCGACCAGTACAACCGCCACACGATGCTGGCGTTCGCCCGCGGGGTGTGTCCCATCTGCGTCAACGGCGTCGACCGACGCTTCAGGCGCGGCGAGGCGGTCTGGACCGAGGGCTCCGAGCGGTTCGACTGCTTCGTCAACCACGTCTGCGGCCACTGCGGGAACGAACACTACATGGCGGTCGGCCTGGCGCTGCTGTACCGCCCGGAGCTGGTCTGCTTCTTCCACGGGCGCGGTCTCGACGTGACCAGCGTCCCGCACTGGGAACTCCCCTTCCTGATGACCGACCAGGACGTGACCGTCCTGTCCGAGGACCCGTGGGAGGTGGCCCTGGAGACGACGTACGACGGCGACCGGCTGGAACTCCTCGTCGACGAGGACCTGACGCTGGTCGAGCACCGGGTCGTCGAGGACGTGTAGCCCGACCCGTCAGCGCGTCGGGGGGCTGCAGACGTCTCCGTCGCCGGAGATCGGCGCCCCCGGCTCCGAGGTCACCGCTGGTCCGTCGGCCGCACCATGAGTTCGTTGACGCTGACGTGTCGTGGCTGGCCGACCGCGTAGAGGACGGCGGCGGCGATGTCGTCCGGCTGGAGGGCGTCCATCGACTCGACCCAGCCCTCGAGGCGCTCCCTGACCTCCTCGTCGGGGATGTGGTCCTGTAGCTCCGTGTCCACCGCGCCCGGTTCGACGATGGTCGTCCGGACGCCGTTCTCCGTCTCCTCCTTGCGGAGCGCGTCGGTGAACCCGTTGACGCCCCACTTGGTGGCGTTGTACCCGGCCGCGGTCTGGCTGGTGGTCCGGCCGGCGACCGAGGAGACCTGCACGAGGTCGCCACCGCCGCGCAGATGCGGGAGTGCGGCCTTGCTGGCGTGCATCAGGCCCAGCAGGTTCACCTCGACCATCGTCCGCCAGTCGTCCGGGTCGGCGTCCGCGACCCGCTGGAGCAGCATCACGCCCGCGTTGTTCACGAGGGTATCGAGGCCGCCGAACGCTTCGACCGTCTCCGCCACGAGGTCGTCGACGGCATCCCGGTCGGTCACGTCCGTCGGGACGACCAGCGCCTCGCCGGGGCCGTCGTCGATGTCGGCGGCGAGCGACTCCAGCCGGTCCGCGCGCCGTGCCGCCAGCGCGACCGCCATCCCCTCGTCGGCCAGTGCCCGGGCGGTCGCCGCGCCGATGCCGGAGGAGGCTCCGGTCACGATGGCCACCTCGCCGTCCATGTCACGCGTGAGCGAGCGCATGGCCCCCACGAGTGGTGGCCGGCGCATGAAGGTACGTCCGCCGGCGACGTGTTCCTCGACTCCGACCCCCAGGTCGTCTCAGTACCGGACCACGGCGTCGACGATGCCCGCCGTCTGGCCGACGCCGACGATGACGAGGCCGGCGACGAGCGCGCGCTGCCCGCCGGCGGCGAACAGCCCGCCGAAGTAGACGAGGGCACCGAGGAGACAGAGCCCCCCCGCCGCGAGGTAGACGTTTCGCGGGCCGTCCTCGGCCATCTCGCGCCCCGTCTCGAGCAGTCCCACACCCGGGAGCAGCATCCAGCCGCCGACGGCGAGCGGGAGGAAGACCTGGCCGAGAACGGGGGTGACCAGTCCGATCAGCCCGGCCGCCGTGACGGGGATGCCGGCGGCGACGACCAGCCACCAGACCGAGAGGATTCCCTCGCGCATCTCGCGGTAGGAGAGCGCCGCGAAGCCCACCAGCAGGACCGCCATCACGCCGTGAGCGATGAGCAGCGTACGGGTCGCTACGAGGTCGACGTGGGCGGCGATGACGACCGCCCACGCCGCCGGGACAAGAAGCGCCGGGCCGTTCGCGCGGAGCCTGCGGAGCATGGCGGCGCTTCTCGGCGCCCCCCAATCAATCCGCCTGCCGGTCCCGGACCCGTCTGCGAACGAGCGCCTCCGTTGCTGGCGCTCGATGTCGGGACTCGTCGCGGGACCGGACCGTCCGTGGAGGGCCCGAACGGTCGGCCCGTCGTCGGGTCAGGCCGTCGTCGGGGTGCCGTCCTCGGCCATCCCGGTCTCCGTTCCGGGGGCCGCCGTCGCCTCGGTCGGCGTGGCTTCCGGTTCTGCGGTCGGCGTGCCCTCAGGTTCTGCGGTCGGCGTGCCCTCAGGTTCGGGCGTCGGCGTTCCTTCCGGTTCGGGCGTCGGCGTGGGTTCACCCATGCCGTCGTCGCCGGGGAGCCGGACGGTCGTCGTCCCGTTCTCGGTCACCGTCGTGGCGTCCTCGATGAGCCCCACCCGGAACGACTGCGAGCTGTTGTCCGGGACCACGTAGCCCAGCGCCAGTGCGGAGTAGGCAGAGCCGCCCTGGAGCGAGACGTTCGCCGTCGTGACGATGGGCCCGTCGTTGGACGCCGTCGCCAGGCGGATCTCCGCCGTGTAGTTCCCCGCCGGGACGGTCACGTAGTCCGAGGCGTTACGGAACGTGAGGTTCTCGGCTACCACGGCCCCGCCGGCCGTGGTCACGTCGACCGTGGGCGCGTCCGGCGAGAGGTGGAGGACCCGGAGCGCGGACTCGTTCTCGGCGGGCTGTGGCGCGTCGTCGCTGTAGCCAACCAGCGCGAACTCGGTCAGCGTGTTCGGTTCGGTCGCACCGGTGGCGGCGATGGTCACCGCGCCCGGCTCGAGAGCCACGGCCCCATCGAACACCACGGCCTCGCGGTCACCTGCCGCGGTGACGGTGAGGTTGTACGTTCCGGGGGCGAGCTCCGCGTAGTCGCTGACGTTCGCGAAGGAGAGGTTCGTCAGGAACGTCTGGTTCTCGACGTAGACGTCGACCGGCGGCGCGTCCGGCGATGCGTGCAGTGCCCGGACGTAACTCGGGCCCTCGGTCACGTTGTCGGTGGGCTCTTCAGTCGGTGTTTCCTCTGGCGCCTCCTCTGTCGGTGTTTCCTCTGGCGCCTCCTCTGTCGGTGTTTCCTCTGGCGCCTCCTCTGTCGGTGTTTCCTCTGGTGCCTCCTCGGCGGGGGTTCCTGTAGGTGTCTCGGCCATCGGTGTACCCTCGGTGGGTGTCGGTTCCTCCTGAGTGGTACCCAGTGCGATGGTCGTCCCGGCGGCGGCGCTCCCGACGAGCGCCAGCGCAATCAGGACAGTGACCACCGACCGGACAGTGGTTCGTGGCATGCAATCCACCGGTCGACGGACTCCCCCTTTGTTATCGCTCGCCATCGGCGGCCACCGAGTAACAACCTCGCGTTACCGCCCGCCGGCCGATGCCTGGCCACCACTGGCCTCCAGTCGATGCAGCGTCCCGACCGCTTACGCGATGGTTTCGAACCGCTAACCTCGGATTTCCGCGGCCGTTACCGCCCCTACCGTCGTCCGCGGCCCTCCCTCGGGGAACCGACCACCGCCGCTGACGAGGTGGTCCCACCCGGACTCCGGACCGACTCCTCGCGGTAACGCCGACCTGTGACACGGCTGTCGACCCACCGGGGCGGGCGGCGACCCAACCGCTCGTCGGTTCACTCCTCGGGCGTCCCCCGGGAGCAGCCCGGCTCGAACTTGACGATCGGGGGTGTGGCCGTGTCCGAGGGAGCCCGGACGCGGTCGACGGGACCGTCAGGGCCGGCTGGAGCGGCCGACGGCCGGGCTCGGATTACCCGCAGCAGCGCCGCCCCCGCGATTGCTGTTTCGCCGCGTGAGAACCCGTCTCGTGGGGGTTCTCGTCCCGGAAGGGTTATACGTCCCACTCTCCCCGGTGGTTGTATGGCAACTGGCAAAGTTGATTTCTTCAACGACACCGGCGGCTACGGTTTCATCGAGACGGAAGACGCAGACGACGACGTGTTCGTCCACATGGACGACGTCGAGGGTCCGGACCTGGAGGAGGGCGAGGAGCTCGAGTTCGACATCGTCGAGACGGACAAGGGCCCCCGCGCCCAGAACCCGCGCCGCGTCTGAAGCTGGACGACGCAGCCGCACCGTAGTTACACCTTCTTCGTATTTCCACCGCGCACAGCGGCGGCTCGGTCCCCCGGACCGTCCCGCGTCGCTCAGCGGCTCGCTTCCTCGGCCGCGGCCAGCCACGCCGGGTCCGCGACCGCGGTGCTGCCGACCCCGGTGATGCTGTACTCGGCCTGGAACGACACCGCCCGGCCGTCGTTCGTCGTCCCGCTCCAGCCCCAGGTCTCCTGTCGTGCCAGGCCGTCGCCGTCGACGAGGACGGTGTAGGTCCAGTCCAGTTCGCGTAGGGCCTCTGGGTCGGTCCCCCCAGCACCGCCCGCGGCGGCCGCCATCCACGCCAGCGAGGTGCCCTCCGTGAACTCGTAGCGCGTGACGGGCACGCCGTCGAACGTCTCCTGTCCGCGGGCGACGAGCCCGTCCGTGTCGGCCGCGTCGTAGAGGCCGCCGTACGCGAGACTGGTGGCCACGAAGTCGGTGTCGCCGGCCGTGCTCGTGTAGACGGTCTCCTCTCCGGAGCCGTACCGGCTGTAGGTGACGCCGTCGGCGTGGAACTGTTGCCAGCCTTCCGTCTCCGCCCCGTCGCTGGACTCCCAGCTCGTCAGCGACCGCTCACCGACGAGGTCGACCATGTGACGGACCGTCATCTCGCCACGCTCGCCCTCGTAATCCGTCCCGCTGTAGCGCCAGGTCGCCGTGAAGCTCCCCGCCTCCCGGAGCGCCTGCTCGCGGTCGGCGGCCGCGAAGCCGTCGGTACCGGTCCCGTCCCCGCCGTCGCTCCCACCCCCTCCGTCGCCGCCGTCGGCTCCACCGCCACCGCCGCTCCCGCCACCGGGGGCGGCGGGACCACTCCCGTCCGTGCAGCCGGCGAGCAACACGAGCACCGCGACGACCAGTACAGCCGCTCTCCTCGCAGTCATGACCGAGGTACGCCGTTCTCGGATATGAACCTATCTCGCGCTCGTTGAACGAACCTCGGGAGTGACGGAGAGAACCACTGGACCCCGTGACGGCTCGGAAGCGACAAGGAGAACCGATAGACCCCGCTACTGCTCGGGACCGACCTTCTCCGTGACGCGGAACCCCTCCGGGGGCGCGAGGACGCCCGCGACGGTGCCCATCGAGTGGACGACCGTCACGAGCGGCGTCAGCGGCAGGACGACGAGCCACTTCAGCTCGCTCGTGCCGTAGTAGACGCCCCCCCGGACGAACCAGAACGCGGTGGCGCCGGCCAGCCCCAGCGAGACGAGCAGGAACAGACCGCCGTAGGCGACCGACACGCCCAGCACCGCCAGCGGGACCGCGACGAGCGTCACGACCGGCGAGAGCGCCCACGCGTAGTTCCGGACGCGGGTCAGCGCCTCGTACCGGGCCGGGAGCATCGAGGCGGCCTGGAGGTTCCCCGCCGCCCAGCGTCGGCGCTGCTGCAGGATCTCGTACAGCGATGGGGGCGCCTCGTTCCGGCAGGTCGCCCGCGATAGCGCGAAGGTCGGGTCGGCCTCCCGGAACGCCGCCCAGACGAAGGCGGTGTCCTCGACGATGGTCTCGCGGTTCCAGGTCACCGCGTCCTCGAGCTCGGCGCGGACGGCGATGCCGCCGCCCCACGCGAACAGCGGGATGTCGAGCCGTGCGAACGCGCGCTGCTCGATCTGGACGCCCATCCGGTAGATGTCCGCGAGGTAGGGGAGGACGCCGCCGCTCCGGCGGGGCTGCTCGCGGAGCTGGACCACGTCGGCGTCCGGGAGCCCCTCGAACGACTCCACGACGCTGTCCTCGTCGAGGTAGGCGACGAACTCGCGGTCGTGCGTGAGGTTCCGGCGGGCCCACTCGATGGCACGCCCCTTCCGGACCGCCTCGCAGTCGAACCCGTCCGGGACGACGTGGACCGTCGCGCCCGTCACGTCGATGGGTGCCTCGGCGACGACGTGGACGTCGTCGAACCGGGCGGGGAGCGAGTCGACCGTGGCCTGGACCACGTCCTCGGCGTCGATGGTGAGGATGCGGACGTGGACCTCCTCGGGCCCGTACTCGGCCGCGGGCGGCTCGTAGCCCGCCCCGACGACGTACGTGAGGACGACCCAGACGAGCGCGGTCCCGCCGAAGAGGACCGTCGTGGCCCAGAGCGTCGCGTCGAGCAGCGTCCACCCGGGGGCCACGCGGGGGAGCGCCAGCGGCGTCAGTGCCGCGGCCGCCGCCAGCAGGAGCGCCCCGGCGACCGCGACCAGCGAGTAGCGTTCGGCGTTCATGACAGCCGTGACGAGTGGCCGGACACACTTCAACCGGAAACGCCGTTCGGGCAGTTCGAGCCCGTTCACGGCCGATGAACGGTCTGAACGGTGCTCTGGAGCGGTCCCTAATCTCCGCCGATGAGCGGGGTCTCGGCCCGGTAGTGGATGGCCATCGGCAGCCCCTCCGCGTCTGTCGGGGGATCTGGTGGGAGCGAGCGCAACTCGGCCGGGCCGGGGCGCGCGGTGTAGGCCAGCGCCAGCGCGTCCAGTACGTCGTGGACGGTGACGCGGGCGTCACCGGCCGCTTCGGCGGCCGACTGGACCGCGGGCGGGGCGTCACGGTCGAACTCGGCGAGTGCACGCATCCGCTCGGCGTAGCCGCCCGCGGTCGAGCGGGCGTGTGCGGGCGGTTCGCCGGCGAACGCGGTGAAGCAGACCTCCGGGTGGGACTCGGCCACCACGTCGCGGGCCTCGGGGACCTCCCGGAGGAGGTCGTCGAGTGCGGTCGCGGCGTCGGCCAGTTCGAACGCCCGTTCGGCCAGTTCGCGGCCGGTCACGCGCTCGTGGACCCGGGCCGCGGCCGGGTAGCGGCGCTTGCGTGCGGCCTCGCGGACGGGGGGGTCAACGACGACGTGACCCCGGTCGCCGAGCACAGCCCGGGCCAGTTCGTCGCACTCCCGGGGACTCCCGTCGGCGCCGACCGAGCCGATGGGGGCGCCCACGAGGATGCGTGCGGCCGTCTCCTCGTAGTGGGTCCAGCAGGCGCCGATGCCCTCGTGGGCCCCAGCCTCGGCGAACCCGTCGGGGCCGAAGGCGGCCGCGAACCAGCCCTCGCCGTCGCTGGGGACCGCCCCGACGTACAGTGACCCACCCGCTGACATACCCGATGGTCGGGGACCACCCGACGAAAACCCTCCGATGCCGTCGGTCACACGTCGGACGGCGGCCGCATCGGGGCCCTTCCCTCTCGTGGGCGTTCGACACGCGTCTGACGCGGATTGATAAGGAGTGCCACACAAGCCTGCGTTCGCAAATGTCGACCCGGAGGCGGCCCCCGGAGCCACTCGTCGGCGGCTACAGCGGTCCGCTCGGCCGACGACTCCTCCGGGTGCGACGCCGCTGCCGGCGCGCGCGCGAGTCCTGTCGTGCGGCCGTCCGCCACCGGATCGGCTCGACCCGGACCTTCCCGTTCGACCCCTCGGATATGCGACTCGCCTACGGTTACCGCCAGGTGCTGCTCACCGTGCTGGTGCTGTCCGCGCTGGGCTGGCTCGGGATGCGCCTGTTCGCGACGGAGCTGTTCCGTGCGCTCGTCTCCCGCGACCTTCTGCTCGTGTGCGGGTTCAACGCCGGCATCAGCGCCAGCGGCCTCGTCGTCGGCCTCGCCTGCCGGCGCTACTGGCGCTGGTCGCGCCGCGCGTCGGTCCGGTTCACCGCGCTCGTCGACGCGCTGGCCGAGACGCGCCGCCTCTGAACGGCGGCCGCGCCGGTCCCGTGCGGACACTCTCCCCGGCCGACGACCTCGTCACCCGTCCCGCCGCCCGTCTCAGAGCTCCTCCATCGCCGCCAGGCGCTCGACGAGCTGCTCGATGTGGGTCGCGTAGGTGCTCATGAAGCGGTCGGCGCCGTCCTGGTCGAACTGCGTGCGGAGGTAGCGGCCGAAGATGCGCACCCGACCGTCCAGCGACGCCACACCCAGGCCGACCGGCGTGCCCTCCCACGAGGGCGGCGTGAAGAACGGCCGTTCCTCGGTGTCCGTCCCCACGGAGGGGTACGTCGGGATGTTGCCGAGGTTGGTGAGGATGATGGTGTCGGTCAGGCGCATGCCCGGTCCCCGGAGCAGTTCGGGGAGTTCCTGTCGCAGTCCGATGGGGATCTCGTCCGGGAGCATCGCGAGCGCCTTGTAGAGGGCGGCCGCGCGGTCGCGCTCCTTGATGCGGGTCGTCTGCCAGGCGACGTGTTCGAGGAGGTCCGCGGCGTCACGGCGGTCGCCCCGGCCGCTCCGGACCGACTCGAACATCGAGTACATCGCCATCACCTGGTGGAACCACTCCTGCGGCCGGAGGTTGACCGGCATCATCACGCTCAGCCGCCCGGTCACCTTGCCGTGCCGGTCGTTCCAGTCCGCCATCGCCAGGTGGAGCGCGGACAGCAACACGTCGTTGACGGAGATGCCGTCCGGGCGGTCGCGGACGAGGCGCGTGGTCAGTTCCTGACTCAGGTCGAGGCGGGTGTACCCCCATCCGTCCACGTCCCGGCCGCCGTCCCTGGCGAGGCCCGTGGGCCGGGTGATCGACTCGCGTGCCCGGCGCGCGAGCGAGTCGATGCCTTCGACGGCGTCCGCGATGCGGTTCACGCCGATGTCCTGCAGGAACGACCGCGACTCCTGCAGCGTGACGGGGTCACGCATCGGATCGTTGCCCTTGTACGCCTCCCAGACCGCCTGCGAGTACCGGAGCGTCCCCAGGCCGTCGCCCGCGACGTGGCTGGTCGACTGGAGGACCCGGTCCCCGCCGTCGAGGCCGCCGCCCCGGTAGATGCAGATGCGGACCGGTGCCTCCTCGGTCAGGTCGAAGCGCTCCCCGTAGATGCGGTTCCGGACCTCCTCGAGGGGGACCTCGTCGCTGTCGACCTCGATGACATCGAGGGGCTCGGGGTCGTCCGGGAGGATCCACTCGTACCGGGTGTCCGTGAGAGTCGACGGGCGACGCCGGGCGCTCGCGAGCGGGTGGTACTCCATCGCCGTCGCGGTCGCCGCCTCCAGCCGCTCGATGTCGACGGTCCCCGTCGACTCGATCTCCCCCTGCATGTTCCAGGGCTGGAACGTCTCGTCGAGGTGGTGGGTCATCTCCTCGAGTGGCGTGAACGGCATCGTCTCTGGCATGGGGATGCGCGACCCTGCCGTCGCGGGAACGATAAGTGTGGCTCCGGATATCAGCCGCCGGGACCGTCCCCGCCGAACCGCCAGTCGCCCGCGAGTGCGTCGAGCGCCTCGTGGTGGCTGACGCCGTGTGGGGCCGTCAGCGGCGTGACCGAGACGTCGCCCGCGAGGATGGCGTGGCGGTCGGACTCCTCGGGGTAGCCCTCGGGGTCGTGCGCCGGGAGGTGGGGCGGGTTCTCGAGTCCGAGGTCGGCCTCGATGTCGGCGGAGGCCCAGAACGTGTTGTTGAACCGGATGGTGTCGCCGTCCCGCTCGATGCGCGTGTCGTAGTCGGTCAGCGGCCGGGTGACGCGCATCTCGACGCCGGACTGCGGGGCGATGGCGGGCGCGTTCACGTTGAGGAAGCCCACGCGCTCGCCCGCCCGGTCGCTCGTCGCCTCGCGCCCGGCGGCCGCGCCGAACCCCTCGAACCCGTCGAAGACGGCCGTCTCCAGCGCCCCCTCGACGAGATGCCGGGTCGCGGCCGCGGGCAGGGCGTAGTCCTCGGGGTCGTCCGGGTCCGGGAGGAAACCGGTCGGGTCGTACGCGGAGACGGCGATGGCGGGCGTTCCGAGGAAGGCGGCCTCCACGGCCGCCGCCACCGTGCCGGAGTGGCCGAGGATGTAGGCGTCGAAGTTCGGCCCGACGTTGC
Organism: Haloglomus litoreum; assembly: GCF_029338515.1. GTDB lineage: Archaea > Halobacteriota > Halobacteria > Halobacteriales > Haloarculaceae > Haloglomus > Haloglomus litoreum. Next base: position 820,806 of record NZ_CP119988.1, read on the forward strand.
AGCCCGAGACCACGAGGTCCGGCCGGTCGTCGAGGCCGCGCAGGCCGAACGCGGTGCAGTCGGCGGGCGTGCCGTCGACGGCGTACGTGTCGTCGTCGCGCCGGGTCACCTCGACCGTGTCCGAGCGCGCGCGCCCGACGCCGCTGTGGTCCGTCGTCGGGGCGACGACCGTCACCCGTACCTGCTCGGCCAGCGCGTCCCGGAGCGCCACGAGGCCGGGACTGTCGATGCCGTCGTCGTTCGTCAGGAGGACGTGCGGGCGCGCGTCGGCGGGCGGGTCGGCGTGGTCGTCGGTATCTCCGGCAGCGGGCGGGTCGGTCTCGTCGGTATCGGGCGGGGCGTCCACATCGGACGGGCGGGCGGAGCGGTCTTGAAGCCGCCGACCACGGGCGGCGAATCGTCGGTGGGTGCCGACCCGTGGCTCGCTTCCCCGCCGAATCCTGGCTCACTCCCCCCGCGACTCCCCGCCCCCGACCCGCTGTTCACTCCCCGAGCCGGTTCCGGATGCGCTCGCGGTCCACCGCCGCCGGCGGGAGGTCCGCGACCGGGAACCACCTGGCGGCCTCGAGTTCCGGCCGGCCGTCGGGGAGCCGGTGGTCGGGCCGGTCGGCGAGCGCGCCGCCGGTCGCGCGGGCGGTGAACACCGCCATCGGGACCGTGAGCGGGTCGCCGGCGGCGTACCGGTGCTCGACCAGCCGGCTGTAGAACAGGCCCGTCAGCTCGATGTCCAGTCCCGTCTCCTCCTCGGTCTCGCGGATCGCCGTGGTCGGCAGCGACTCCCCGGGCTCTGCCGCGCCGCCCGGCGACACCCAGCCGTCGGCGTAGGTCCGCTTCACCAGCACCACGTGCGGGCTCGCCGGCGCGTCCGCGCGGTCGTCCACGACGACGGTCCCCCCGACACCGGCGAGCAGGGCGCGCTGCTCGGCGACGGTCCCGGGCGGCTCGTCCGGGTCGTGTCCGCGGGGCCCGAACGGCAGCGGCTCCAGTCGTGGCCCCGGCCCGTACGACTCCTCGACCCGCTCCAGCGTCGACAGCGCCTCCGCCCGCAGGCGCTCGCGGAGGTCCGGTCCGCCGCCCGTGGGCTCGTCAGCCCCGGTCGTCTCGTCGGAATCGCCCATACACGCCCCTGGGCCGCGCGCCACGTGAGCGTTCCCGGAGCCGCGTTTGTGTATCGGAGGTGACAGGACTTCGCCGGACGGATCGTGGCGCCCGGGTTGAAGTGGGGTGGCCCCGACGGCTCGAACCAGAACGATGGGTGTGCGCGAGGTGGCCGGCGAGGCGTACCGCGAGGCGCTGCCGGCGCTCGCCGCATCGGCCGTCGGCGGCCTGCTCGCTGGCCTCGTCCTCGGCGGGATGCGTGGGGACCTGGCCCGTGTGAACGGCCTCCTGGTCCTCATCCCCGCGCTGCTCGCCACGCGGGGCAATGTCTACGGCTCGCTGGGCGCCCGCATCGCCACCGGCCTCCACCAGGGGCTCGTCGAACCACGCGTGACCGCGGGCGACGAGCGGCTGCGCGCCGCCGTCGCCGCCGCCATCGGCAACGGCCTGCTCGCCAGCCTGTTCGCCGCGACGGTCGCCTTCATCATCCTGTCGCTGCTCGCACAGTCCCCCGAGCCGCTGCCCGTCCTCGTGGGCATCGCGCTCATCTCCGGGCTGCTCTCGGGCATCGCGCTCTCGACGGTCGTCGTCGTCGTCGTGTTCGCCGGCTACCGCCGCGGTCGGGACCCGGATACGCTCGTGGGGCCCGTCGTCACGACCGCCGGCGACGTGTTCGGGCTGACCTTCCTGCTGCTGGCGGTTCGGATCGTCGTCGGCGCGCCAGGGGGTGGTGTGTGAATGCGGTTGCTCGGGGGGTCCCGACGGTGTTGCTCCCACGGTGTGTGCGTACGACGGCGGCCACCAGCAGTCCTGGGAAGGGCGAGCGCTCTCGGCGAAGGCGGGCGACACAAGCACCGCAGCCCCCGCGCGAGCGGAGCGAGCGCGGGGGCGAGGAGCGCAGCGAGCCCCCCGAGCCGAGAGCGCTCGCCCTTCCATTCCGCCAGGAGGTCGGCTCCCGAATGTCGCGTCCACACCGTGCCAGCTCGGTGTGGACGCGACCCTCGGAAGCCGAGGAGCGACACACCGAGCTGGCACAGTGCGTCGCTCCGCTCGACATCCGATCTTCGGGTGGGAATGGAAGGGGCAGCGGGCTCGACCCGGCCCCGGCGACGCAAGGACCGCATCCGCATGCCCGGAACGACGGGTGAGCGTCAGCGAACCCGTCGCAGCCCGGAACGGGAGGACCGCAGCGAGTCGCGGCCGGTCGAGCCCGCCGGGGCTTCCTACAGGTCGTCCTCCTCGCTCGGGTCTCCGTCTCCGTCACCACGGTCGGAGGTGACTGTCCCGTAATGCCGACCGAGTGGACCGTCCGCGCCATCACGCGCGCCACCCTGCCCGTCCTCCTCGGGCTCACCCTCGTCGAACTGGTCAGCGGGCTCGTCCTGGGCTCCTTCGAGTCGACGCTGCTGCAGTACCCCTCGTTGCTGGTCCTCGTGCCCGTCACCATCGGGACCGCCGGGAACCTCGGGAGCGTCCTCGCCTCGCGGCTCTCGACGGCGTTCCACCTGGGGACGCTGTCGTTCGCGCCCGACGACGACCGCCTCGCCGGCAACGCGGTCGCCACCGTGCTGCTGGCCCTGACCCTGTTCCCGTTCGTCGGCGGCGGCGCGTGGCTGCTCCAGTCGGTCGTCGGCGGCACCCGGCTGGCCCTCGCGCGGGTCGTGCTGGTGGCGCTGGTCAGCGGGGCTGCCCTCGCCGTGCTGGCCATCGTCGTCACGCTCGTCGCCACCTACATCGCCTACCGGCAGGGGCTCGACCCGGACGACGTGGTCATCCCCGTCGTCACCAACGTCTGCGACGTGCTCGGGGTGGTGGTCCTGTTCCTCGTGGTCGTGCTGCTGGTGCCGTGACCGGGCGGTGTGCGCTCCATTATCGGATAATATGTGGTATTATGCGTGAAAACGTTCTACGAGTGTATAATTGGGGCAGTAGTGGACAAAAAGTCCGGTTTGGATATCCCTGCCGGCTGCCCGGCCGACCCATCACCCGTCCGGCCCCTCGATGTCGCGGAGGAGTTCGAGAACGATGTCCGGCGTTCCGCGGTCGACGAGCGCCTCGAGCTCGGCGACCTGCTCGCCGGTCAGGAGTCCCTCCTCCCCGTAGGCCCTGACGAGGTGCTTCGTCGCCTCCGTCTCCCACCGGTTCATGGCTAGCACCTCACCTGCCTCCCGGTCCCCGGACCCGGGACCGGGACGCTCCGGTGAACGAGTGGTCGCACACGGGACAGTAGAAGTCCTCGAGGTCACCGGCGAGCGGGATTGGGTAGGCGGCCGACGAGCGGCAGTACGGGCAGTAGGTCATCGTTATTCACCAGATGGTGATAGGCTGGCTACCCGGATGGCTGTGTCTACGGTTCCCAAATATTGGGGTGCTGATAGTTCCTGTTCCCGACCGGTCCGGACTGTCCGATGGTCCGTGTGTGCGTGGGCGTCGCAGTACCGGGTCCGCCCAAAGCCGGATGTCAGTCGCTCGCCCACCGTGCCTCGACGCGTTCGACGAGCGAGAGCGAGGCGACGAACAGTGCCAGCGGTGCGATGTAGAGGCCCGCCTCCGCGAGCGGGACGAGCGAGCCGGCGGGCCAGAGCGCGACGAGGAGCCCGACCACCAGCACGAGTGCGAGGTGGTTGCGGCCGAGGGTCCGGTGCATACCCACCGTTCGAAGCGGGCGACCCTATCCGCCCGGGCCACCGCGCCGGGCGGCCGACGCACCGGGCCAAGACGGGACTTTATGACGGGTTCGGGCGGTGACGGCGGCGGCGTCCGTCGGTCACCCAACACAGTTAGTACGCCGGAGACACCAGCCCCGGCAGTGAACCGGCGGGGGCTGCTGTCGCTGGTGCTGGTGGGCGTCTGCGTGGTGAGTCTCGTCGCCGCGGCGCCGCTGCTCGACCAGTCCGGGAACCCCGCCGTGCGGACGCTGCTGGGGGTCGAGGGGACGCCGACGCCGGGGGCCGGCCCGCCGAAGCCGACCGTCGGCGCCGTGGAGCGCCCGTACTGGCGGTCGATGTCCTACGACCGCTACACGGGCAGCGGGTGGACCCGGACCGGGAACGCGACCGCGTACGACGGGCCGCTGCCGGGTCCCGCCGGCGATAGCGGCGAGGTGACGCTCCGGCTCCGGACGCGGAGCACGGTGCAGACGCTGCCGGCCCCCTGGAAGCCCGTCCGGGTCGGCGGCGGGGTCGCCGACGAGACGCGGGTCTACGACGCCGGGCTCCAGCCGGCCGAGGCGTTCCGGCCGGGCCGAGCGTTCACCGTCACGAGCCGCGTGCCGAACTGGACCGTGGCGGACCTCCGGGCCGCCGGCACCGACTACCCCGCGGCCATCGAGGAGCGCTACACCCAGTTGCCGGCCGAGACACCCGCGCGGGTCCGCCGGCTGGCCGGCAACGTCACCGCGGACGCCGGGACGCCGTACGCGACGGCCGTCGCCGTCGAGCGGTGGCTGGAGACGAACAAGCGCTACTCGCTCGACGCCCGCCGGCCGGCCGACGGGTTCGCGGACACCTTCCTCTTCGAGATGGAGGCGGGCTACTGCCAGTACTTCGCGACGGGGATGGTGGCGATGCTCCGCGCCGAGGGCGTGCCCGCGCGCTACGTCTCGGGCTACTCACCGTCCGAGCGGACGGATTTCGGGACCTACACGGTCCGCGGGAAGTACGCCCACGCGTGGGTGGAGGTCTACTTCCCGGGCGAGGGCTGGGTGACGTTCGACCCGACGCCGGCCGCGGCGCGGGCCAGCGCCCGAGGGTCAGTCGAGGCCGACCTCGCCGGCGCGGCGGGGGCGACCGGGCAGGCTGCCGCCGCACGAACGCCGGGCGGCTCGTCGTCGGTGGGGAGCCGCTCGGCCGCCCGGGCGGCCGGCGCCCCCGCAGGTGCCATCGCTCAGTCCGACGAGGAGTACGTCCGTGCCGACGTCGACGTCGAACTGGACGGGGCGGTCGTCCCGGGGAACGTCGTGACGGCGACCGTCCGCGACCCGGAGACGGGCGAGCGGCTCCCGGACCACCAGGTCCGGTTCAACGACGACCCCATCGGCGTGACCGACCGGGACGGCGAGGTCACCGGGCGGGTGCCGTACGCGGAGTCGCTGCGCGTGACGGTCCACCGACCGGCCGCGGGGACCGCCACACCCGACGGCGACGGCGGCTTCGGCGGCGGCGACGGCGAACTCGCGACCGCGACGGCCACGCCGACCGTGACGCCGGCCGGTGGCGGGGGTGGGGGTGGACAGGCGGGTCGAACCCGCGAGCCCAGCACCATCCAGGACCTCCGCTACAGCGGCCGGTCGGTGACGCTCGGCGGCCCCATCGACCGTCTCTCGAACGAGGTCCTGTTCACCGTCACCGTCGTCGACGGCGCCGAGCGGTTCGCGCCGGGGACCGGTGGAACCCGGACGGCGACCGCCACAGCCGTTCCGGCGGCGACCACCACCGGTACCTCGGCGCTGGCCGTGGGGCCACGGCGGGTGCGGAGCGCCGGCGCGCTGGCGACCACGACCCGCCGGGGAGCGCGCGCCCGGCAGGACGACGAGCCCATCCCGCTGAACACGACCATCGACGTGACGCTCTCGCCGGGATCCGTGCCGGCGCCCGGACGTGAGGTGACCGTCAGCGCCGACATCGAGGGCGTTCCGGTCGCGGACGCGACCGTCTCCGTCGCCGGGGAGACCTACACCACCGACGACCGCGGCCGGGCGACGGTCCCGGCCCCGTTCCGGCCGCGTGCGAACGTGAGTGTCCGGCGCGACGCGGCGACGGGCGCGGCGGTCCTCGCGGTCCGGACCGACGACCGCCGACTCGCGTTCGACGGCGAGCCACGCCCCGGGGGCAACGTCAGCGTCCGTGGCTCGGTGGCCAGCGTCCCGCTCGCGGAGGCGGCGGTGCGGGTGAACGGCCGGCGGGTCGCGACCACGGACGAGCGCGGCCGGGCGACGGTTCCGGTTCCCTACGCCGAGCGGCTGAACGTCACGCTGGCGCGCGACCGGGTGGCGGTGAACGCCTCGCGCGAGCTGCCGACCCGGCTCCGGATACGCCCGCGCGGGCTGGTCTCCCCGGGCGGGAACGTCGAGACTCACGTCACGCTGGGCCGGGAGCCGGTGGCGAACGCGAGCGTCTTCGTCGGTGGCGAGCGGGTCGGGCGCACGGCCGCCGACGGCACCCTGGCCGTCGACCTGCCGGTGGCGCTCGGGACGAGCGTCGGCGCGCGGCGCGGCGCGGCGACCGGCGTCCACCGCGTGACGCTGTGGCCGTGGTGGTTCGCGGGGCTGGCGCTGCTCGGCGCGGGACTGACGCTCGTCGCCTCCCGCGGGCTCGCCGTCGCCGACAGCGAGTTCGAGGTCGACCCGGCGCTCCTGGGCCGCCCGTGGGAGTTGCTGCGCCTGCTCCGGCTGGGCGTGCTGCTGGCGGGCCTGTTCGTGCTCCGGGCCGTCGCGCGCCGCGTCGGGGGCCCCGACGTCGACGTCCCGGACTTCGACGAGGCCGACCGCGAGCCGCCGGAGGTGCCGGCACCGGACGCCGACGAGAACACCGTCTACCGGACCTGGGCGCGGTTCGCCGACGGCGTCGACATGGTCGACCGCTCGCCCGGCGAGGTGGCCAGCGAGGCGACCCGCCGGGGCCTCCCGGCCGGGCCCGTCGAGCGCCTCCGCGAGGCGTTCGAGGCGGTCCGGTACGGTGACCGCGACCCCGCGGCCACCGAGGAGACCGCTCGCGAGGCCTTCCGCGAGGTCGAGTGCGCCAGCCGCGAGGCCGCGAGTCGCGACGACGGGCGCGATGGGCGCGCCGCCGCCGGGCACGACGGCACCGTGAGCGATGACGACGACCGGGGTGATGGCCGGTGAACCGGCGCGACCTCCTCGGCGGGCTGGCGGTCGGACTGGCGGCGCTGGGGCTCCTGGCACGGTCCGGCTCGGCCCTGCCGCCGGGGCTCGGGACGCCGCTCGCGGCCGCCGGCCGCGCCGCCACGCCGGGCACCGCGGTCGCCCTCGCCCTCGCGACGGCCGTCGGCGCGGCGGCCCTCGTCCGGGGGCAACTGGGGACCGACGCGCCGGACCCGACCGCGTCCTTCCGTGCGGCGCCGACACCCGCGGACGACCTGCCGCTGCTGGGGGCCGAGGTCGCGGCCGCGCTCGACCGGCTCGAGGACCAGGGTCCCGGTACCGACCCGGCCGACCGGGAGACCGTCCGGACCGCCGTCGAGCGGGCCGGCGTGACCGTCCTCTCGCGGGCCGAGGGCATCGACGACGAGACCGCCCGGGCGCAGTTCCGCCGCGGCGACTGGACCACCGACCCCGCGGTGGCGGCGTTCTGCGGCGCCGAGGTGTCGGTCCCGCTCCGCCGACGCCTGGCGGAGGCGCTCGCCCCCGAGCCACGGTTCGTCGGCCGGGCGCGACGGACCGTCGACGCGCTGGCGGCCGTCGCGGATGGGACTCGGGGGGATGACGCCGGGTCCCCGGGGCGGACCGCCGCTGCCGGACGGACCGCCGCGGCCGGCGACGGTGGTGGTCGCCGATGAGCGACCCGCCGTCTCCGGTCGCGGCCGACCGGTGGGCCGTCGCGGTGGGAATCGCGGTGCTGGCGCTCGGGTTCGGGCTGGTGACGCAGAACCGGGCGGTGCTGGTCGCGACCGTGGTCCCGCTCGCGTTCGTCGCGTACGGTCGGCTCTCGACGGCGCCGACGCCCGAGCTGAGCGCCCGCCGCTCGTTCGACCCTGCACGGCCCGCGGTCGGCGAGCGGGTCGCGGTGACGGTCACCGTCCGGAACCGGGGGGCGGCGCTGCGGGACTGCCGGCTCGCCGACACCGTTCCGGGGGCGCTGGGCGTCGTCGACGGGCCGGCCGCGGCCGCCACGACGCTCCGGGCCGGCGAGGAGACCGAGTTCACGTACACCGTCCGGGCGCGCCGTGGCGACCACGAGTTCGGGCCGGTCCGGGCGGCGGCCGTCGGCGGTGGCGACGCGGCGACCGTCGAGCTGTCGGCCGAATCCCGGCTCCGCTGCCGGGCCACCGGCGCGGCCGACGAGAGCGGCGCCCCCACCACGGCCAGCGGCGACGCCACGACCAACTCCCGCGGCGGCGGCGTCGAGTTCCACGCGGTCCGAGAGTACCAGCGGACCGACCCGCTCTCGCGGGTGGACTGGCGACGCTTCGCCCGGACGGGCGAACTCGCGACCGTCGAGTTCCGCGAGGACCGCTCGGCGACCGTCGCCATCGTCGTGGACGCGACGGCATCGACCTTCCGGCGGGCCGCGGCCGACGCCCCGACGGCCGTCGAGTACGCCCTGTTCGCGGCCGAGGGTGCGTTCGAGGCCCTCCTCGAGCGTGACGCGACGGTCGCGCTCGCGTTCTACCCGGACGCGCCGGCAGCCCTCGGCCCGGGAACCGGCGTCGACCACCGGACGTTGGGCCGCCGCGCGTTCGACGCCTACGGTCCCGGGGGCACCCGCGACCCGGCCGGGGAGCCGTCCGAACTGCGCTCCGACGGCGGGGGCGACCCCTTCGGCGACGCGTTCGAGCCCGCTGGCGGTCCGGGTGGCGACGACGAGGGCGATGCCGGGGCCGACGCGGTCAGCAGCGAGTCGAGCGAACGCGACCCGGGCCGGTACGACCCGGGGACCGCGTTCGGCGGCGACGGCGGGGCGGGCCACGAGGAGCCGGACCCGGTGACGGCGCTGCGCGCGTCGCTCCCGTCCGGCGCGCGGGTGCTGTTCTGCTCCCCGCTGCTGGACGACGGGGCGGCCGACCTCGTGCGGACGCTCCGGGCCGACGAGCACGACGTCCGGGTGCTGTCGCCCGCGCTCGACGCACCGACGCCGGCGGCACGGCTGCCGGCGTTGGAACGGGCGGACCGGCTGGCGGCCCTCCGCGGTGAGGGGATCGGTGTCGTGGACTGGACCGACGAACCGCTGCGCGAGGCGCTCGCCCGCGCGCTCCGGGAGTGGTGACCGTGTCGGGACCCAACGTCACCCGTCGCCGGCCGACACCGACCAGTGGTGCGCTCGCGGCGGTCGCGGCGGTGCTGGCGGTCGGAGTCGTCCTCACCGGGATCGCGACGGTCGGCACCGTCGCGGTGGTCGCAGAGGGCGCGGTCGTGCTGGGGGCCGCGACGCTCCTGCTGGGGCGCTCGCGGCCGCCGGCGCTCGCGGCCGGCGTCTTCCTCGCCGGGGCCGGCGCCCTGCTGCTGACGGGCGGCGTCGCGGTGACCGCGGCGGGCACGCCCCCTGTCGTGGGACTCTCGGCGGCGCTCGCGGCGGGCGGGGTGCTGGTGCTGGTGCCGGTGCTGGTGGGGGCACCGCCCTCGCGGCTCGCGGCCGGTATCGGGCTCGCCGGCAGCCTCGCGCTGGCCGGGTTCGGGCTGGCGGTCGCCGCGACCGTCCGCGGGAACCCCATCGCTGCCGGCTCGCTGGCGAGCACGCTCGCGGCGCTCGCGCCCGGACTCCTCCGCCCGGCCGCACCGCTCGCGGAGGCCGGGCTCGTGCTCGGGGTGGCGTGGCTGTGGGCGCGCCGGGCCCGGACCGACGGGTTCGTGGCACCCGAGGGACGGGTGGCTGCGGTCCGACCGTGGCTGCTCCGGGGCGCGATCGCCCTGTTCGGGGCGACGCTCGTCGCACCGGTGCTGGGGCCCGGGCTGGCGGCCGCGGCCCGCGACGCCGGGACCCACGCCACGCTCGGGGGGTTGGTCGCGGTCGTGGTGGCGGGCTACGCGGGGACGGTCCTGCTGGGTGCGGCTGGGGTCCCCGCGCTCCGCCGCCGCGAGGGGTGGCTCGCGGCGCTGGGCGGTACGGGGATGGTCCTGCTCGTGGCGCTGGCCGTCCCGGCGGCGGTCGGGGCGGCGACGCGGGCGCTCGTGGCGGTCGTCCCGGGATTCGTCCGGGCAGCCGGCTTCCTCACGGACGCAGCGGGATCGACGGGCGCCGTCCGGGCCGTGGTGACGCCGCTGGTGCTGCTCGTCGCGATCACGCCGGCGTTCGTCCTCCTGGCGGCGCTGACGGCCGCCGAACGCGGAGGACTGCTCCGCGGTGCACGGGGGATGAGCGCGGTCGCCGCGGGGCTGCTGGCGGCCGGGGCACTCGTGTCGGCGGTCCTCACGCGCGACCCCGCACGGACCGTCGCGGCGGTGGCGCTGGCGGTGCTGGTCTGGGACTTCGCCGAGTTCGGACTGTCACTGGACGCCCTCGTGGGAGCGGAGGATCGGGGAGAAGGGGACGGAGAGCACCGGGATGGCGGCCCGGACCTCGGCCGGACCTCGGCCGTCGAGCGCGGACACGCGACGACCAGCCTGACGGTCGCCGGCGTCGCTATCGCGGCCGGCGTCGGACTCGCTGCCGTCGCCGAACCGGGGAGGGCGCCCGGTGCGGGTGGGGGAGCAGCGGTCGCACTCCTGCTCGCGGCGGCGGTGGCGGCGCTCGCCGCACTCCGTGACCGGGACTGAGCCGCCCGTGGAAACCGGAGTCGGCCGTGGTCGCTCAGGCCCGGAGCCGTTCGAGGACGTCCTCGAGGCTGCGCTGGCTCACGCCGCCCTCGTGGTCCGTGGTCAGTCGGCGGACGCTGATGCCCGTGGCCAGGGAGTAGAGGGTCTCGGCCACGTACTCCGGGTCGACATCGCGGAACCGGTCGCGGGCGACCCCCTCGCGGACGGCCGCCTCGAACTCCTCCTGGATGCGCTCGTCGAGCGCGCTGAAGCGCTGGGCGAACCGTTCGTCGCGGGGGGCACGCATCCGGAGATCGAGCAGCGACAGCCGGATGCCGTCGTCGTCATCGCCGGGGACGAGCATCCCGAACACCGTCCGGATGCGCTCCGCCGGGTCGCTGGTCGCGTCGGCTCCGACCGCCGCCGCGAACTCCTCGACCAGCCAGTCCAGAAAGTCGACGAGCAGGTCGTCCTTCGAGTCGTAGTGGTAGTACAGCAACGACTTGGACTTCGAGAACTCGTCGGCGATGGTCTGGATGGTCAGGTCGGCGTAGCCGTGCTTGCTCAACGCCTCGTAGGTCGCGTCCATGATCTCCGCTCTGGTCCCCTGTTCGCTCGGTTGGGTCGTGTCCCCGCCGCTTGCAGTTTGTCCGGTCATGGTTGGTCGTGGAACCGTTCCACTTGACCGAACGAACAGTCCGGGTACAAAAGGTGGTTGTGACGAAAGCGTCCAAACGAACGGTATAGGCTCTGTTAGACGTATTCTCGACAGTACGGTCCGGCCAGGAATGGTCACTGCCGCCAGGGTCACCCGGCAATTTAAGTCCACAGAGTGCCCCCCTGAGAACGATATGACGCCCAGCGACCAGTCAGGCCGTGCCCGGCTGTTCGCTGTGGCGGTCGCCGCGTGGCTCCTCCTCGGTGCCGTCGCCGGCATCCCCGCCGCTGCCGCCACGACGGACGCTGGGACCGGACAGCTGGGAGACGACGACGGGGGCCTCCTGAACGAGACGGTCGACTCCACCACGGACACGGTCGATTCGACCGTCGACTCGACCACCGATGCCGTGGACGACACCACGGACACGGTCGCTGAGACGACCGATTCCACCACCGAGACGGTCGATTCGACCGTCGAGGGGACGACCGACACCGTCGACACGGCGACCGGCGGTGCGACGGAGGACACCACGGACGCCGTCACCGACGCCACCGACGGGGTGACCGACGCGGCCGACACGACGACCGACGGGGTGACCGACGCGGCCGACACGACGACCGACGAGGTGGACGCGGCGGTCGGCGACACGACATCGACGACGGACGCGGTGACCGACGACACGACCGACGCGGTCTCGGCTGCGACCGAGGGCGACCTCGAGGGGACGGCCGGGTCCCTCGACGACGCGACCGACGAGACCACGACCCTCACGACCGACCGGGTTACCTCGCTGGCCGAGACGACGGGCGAGGTGACGGCGGAACTCACCGAGACGACCGGCGAGGCGACGACGGACCTGGCCGGCGGGACGACCGGGGCGCTCGCCGAGCTGGGCGGCGACTCCGGCGTGTCGGTGGTCGGGTCGACGGCGGGGGCCGCCGTCGGGAACGTCGCCGGGAGTTCACCCGACGAGACGCTCTCGGGCGGGAGTGACGACACGGCGTCGAGCGGGCAGGCCGCCCGCCTCGAGAGCGGGTCGGACGACGGTAGTGACGGACCCGACGGCGCGACGGATGGAACCGGCGACGGGGCGGCCGGGGACGCGAGCGGCGAGCGGTCGGTCGCGGCCGAGCCGGACGGCCCGCTGCTGACACTCGGCGGCCCGGGCGGCGTGCCCGTCTCCGAGGACGCCGCGACCGGCCTCGGCCTCGGGGCGCTCCTGGTCGGCGCCGTCGGCGCCGCGGTCCGGCAGGCATCGGCGGCCGGGGGGACCGGCGCCGGGACGACCGCCGCCCGGGCGGCCTCCACCGCCGTCGCGAGCGGCGAGGGGCCGCTCTCGCGGCTCGCACGGATGCTGTCGGTCCTCCGGTACTCCCGGTACGACGACTCGGACCCCCTCGAACTCGACGCCCGCCGGGCGGTCTACGAGGCCATCAGCGACCAGCCCGGCGAGCCCATCACCGCGGTCAGCGACCGGGCCGACGTCAACCTCTCGACCGCACGCCACCACGTGAAGGTGCTCCAGCGTGAGGAACTCGTCGCGACCGCCCGGGTCCGCAACTGCGAGCGGTTCTACCCCGCCGGCACCGAGGACCTCGAACTGGCGGCGGCGATGGCCGACGAGTGCACGGCGGACATCCTCGACGCGCTCGTCCGGCTGGAGCCCGCCTCGGTCAGCGGGCTCGCCGACGAGGTCGACCGCTCACCCTCCACCGTGACCCACCACCTCCAGAAGCTGGAGGACGACGAGATCGTGGTCCGGGAGCGGGCCGGACGCTCGGTCGAGAACAAGCTCTCGGAGCCGGCGCGCGCGGCGCTCGACCCGGAGACCGAGCGCCGCCAGCACGCCGCCGAGCGCCGACTCGAGGCCGAGGCCGAGCGGTCGGACGCGGCCTCCGGCGCGAGCGCCGACTGATTCTGCCGACCGCTGTCGTCGGGGCACCGAGCCGACCTACTCACCCAATCCGCTGACGAAGATGGCGACCCACTCGCCGAGTTCGCGGCGGCGCGTGACCCGGACCGACTCGACCCACTTCACCCACTGGAAGCCGCGGCGCTCCGGCGCGACCAGGCGCAGCGGGAAGCCGTGGCCGTGCGAGAGCGACTCGCCGTCGACGGCCGTCGCCAGCAGCGCCCCGCGGGCCTCCTCGACGGGGAGTGACCACCGGTACCCCGTCACGGAGCGGAACTGGACCCAGCGGGCGTCGTCGTCGACCCCGGCCCGGTCGAGCAGGTCGGCCACCCGGACACCCGACCAGTCGTGTTCGGAGTACCACCCCGAGGTGCAGTCGAGCAGGGCGGTCCGCTCGCCGTCGGTCGGGAGCGCGTCGGACTCGAGCGCGAACGGCTCCGAGACGGCGCCCTCGACCGAGAGCGACCACGCGCCCACGTCGACCGGGTCGGGATCGTCGGCGACCCACATCGTGACCGGGAAGCGGTTGCCGTCGCCGGAGCCCCGCTCGCGCGAGCCGGTGAACCGGCGGTCCGCGCTGTCGGTCCCGAGCGCGCGGTTGACGGTCTTCTGCGTGCGCCACGCCACCGCCCCGGCGCCCACGAGGCCCGCGTAGCGGAGCGCGTCCCGGCGGTCGCTGCCCGCGAGTGCGTCGGTCGGCGCGTGCAGCCGGTCCCGGAGGTGGACCCACAGGACAGGGACGATGGCCAGCCCCAGCAGGACGTGGATGACGAGCAGCGCGAGCGGGCCGACGAAGAGGGGCCCGCCGAACACGAACCACAGTCCCGTCCCGAGCGCCCCCAGGACGAGCGTCGCGAGCAGGAGCGATAGGGCGACCCTGCCCGAGCGGGCGCGGACGCCCGCCCGGACGCGGGCGCGGACGCGGTGCAGCTTCACCCCGACCAGAACGACCAGCGACAGGCCCGCGACGCCGTGGACGACGAACAGCCAGGCGTCACCGAGGCTCCCGGCGAAGGCCGTCGCCAGCCCCGTCGTCAGCAGGACGGCCACGGCGACGAACAGCGACCAGTCCACCAGCTCGGCGGACGGTGTCAGCCGCGAGAGGCGGTCGGGGAGCGACACGGCCTCCCTTGGGCGTCGAGCGACTTAGCCGCCCGGTCGCGGCGGCGGCCTTCGGACGGGGATCCGTGATAGGGGCGTTGTGCGTCTGTAGCGATTCGTTCGGTGAGGATGGCAGAGGCGACAGCGAGGGCAACGGATTATTGAAAGCGCCCGCGGGCTCGGGGACCCGCGACTCGCTGTCGTTCGAAAGGCGGCGGAGCCGCCTTTCGTGATGACGAGAGACGCCAGAGGCGTCTCTCGAACCACGGTCCTCGGTCGCTACGCTCCCTGTGGTCCTTGCTTCGTCGGGGCACCGCCGTCAGAGCAAGCTCTGACGCGGTCTCGTTCGCTTCGCTCACGAGACCGCCGAGCCCACGGCCCCTTTCAGTCCCACCCGATTCGGTTTCTCAGGGTCGTTTCACACCGTACTGGCTTGGTGCGTCGCTCCGTGGACCGGGCCATCCCTTCCAACGGTCTCGACGTCCGAGCCAGGTGATACAGCGGTTCGGTACACATCCCGAACCGGCTCGTGACGCGGTCCATCGGAGCGAGGCAGCGCAGGAACTATGCGCCCGGCCGCGAAGCTCGACACGGGGTGATGACATGGGGGTCAGACATCTAGTGGGGCTGTGTCTCGCGACCGCCGGGCTGGCGGTCGTCGTCTCGGCCTCTGCCAACTCGCCGATGGCCGGCTGCCCGCCGGCAACGATGGACCCGGCGGCGATCACGCTCACCGGGTCGATGGCCGTCGACTACTGCGCCGGGCCGTCGCCCGTCGAGAACGCCTTCGAGTGGTACCTGCTGCTGAACGGGACCGGCGTGGTGGCGTTCCTGGGTGGGCTCGGCCTCGTCTCGTTCGAGCGGCTCGCCGAACTCCAGCGGGTGCTGGGGGGCTGAGCGAACCGGGGAAGACGAACGGGTCAGTTCTCCTCGAGCTGGGCGGCGTTGCGCTCGTCACAGCAGTTGCGGAGTCGTCGGGTGCAGAAGGGGTCGAACGTCCGCGGTGCGCGTGCGGTCGCGAAGGCGTCGTCGGTCTCGGCCGCCGTCCAGGTGTCGGGCTCGGTCGCGGTACGCTGGCCGGGGCGGGGCTGGCTGGTCGTCGGCTCGGTCGGTGTCGCGTCGCGTGTCGTGGGTGAGGGTTCGGTGCTCATCTGGGATGTCGGGTGTGGGTCGCGTGGTCGTCGCCGGTACGGTCGAGTGGAGAAGGGTTCAGCGTACCCGTACGCGTACGACGTGGAGCATCTACCATCCCCGAATGCACGAACCATAATGAAAGTTCCTGTTACTGTCCCCGGGCGAGGGCATCCCGGCACGGACCATCCGCCCGGGACCGGGATGGCTCGGCGCGAACACGGGGAACGTTATCATCCAATCGGTAGATTAGTCCTCGAACGATGTCTTTATCCGCCAAAACAGCGAAATATTTATGTAATTACTGGGTGTCATACCGAGTATGGCGACATTCAGCGTCGAAGGCGAGTCCCTGGACGAGATTGGCACCGCACTGAAGGACGAGGGCGTCATCGGCCCGACCGACCCCCGGTTCGAGGAGATGACCGATGACTTCGCGAAGCTCATCGAGGCCGTCGAGGACGCCACCCAGCGCACCAACGGCCGTGGCAACCAGCAGTCGAAGATCGCCGAGTACGCCGGCCTCCACAACCGCTACTCCAGCGAGCAGGTCGGCGATATGCTCGACGTGCTCTCGTACTTCGGCCACGTCGAGAAGGTCGACCGCCGGTACCGCAGCCCCCAGTAGGAGCTTCCTCCTCCCCGTTCAGTGTTCCCGGCAGCGCCGGCTGGGCCGGGACAACCGCCGGCAACTGCCTCGGCGTGCATAAACTAAATGAGTGTTCAGCCCCAAGGACGTGGTGCGAGCGGATTCCCACCACCCACCACCACCACCACGAATCGGCTCGCAATGCTGGTCTGTCAGCTGTCCTGACTTCGCGGGGGCATCCCACCATGCCCCCGCACCGATACCGACCACGGAGCGACGGCTCCCGGCGACGCAGCGCGGTGACGGTCCTCTCGGTTCTCACAGCGGGAGCGGCGCGTACAGCACGACGGCGACCGCCATCGCTATCCAGACCACCTTCAGCGCCGTGTTCACGGCGACCACCTTCGAGCCGAACTCCGCGCCCCAGATGCCGTACTGGAACGGGATGGAGCGCTTGAACGTGGAGACTGCGAAGGAGACGATGCCCCCGATGAGCATCGTCGCGACCGCCGCCCGGACGCCGAAGGTCCCGTCCCGGACGAGCGGGGCCAGCACCAGCGCGCCGTTGGTCGTGTCCAGCGCGAAGACCGCGATGACCGGGACGGCCGCGCCGGGCAGGCCAGTGGTCCCGGAGAGCGGTCCGGCCAGCGCCGTCAGGTTCGACGGGTCGTAGAACCGCGTCAGGAGGACGACGAGGGCGTAGACCACCGCCAGCCTGGGCAGGATGTCGCGGACCTTCCCGGCGCCGGAGCGCGCCGCGCCGACCAGTTTGCCCCGCGTCGAGTCGGGAACGTCGTCCATGCGGCCGTCGACGGCCCCGTCCGACGGCCCCCGCCCGGTGGACTCGCCGCCGTCGGCCTCGACCGGGTCGCCCGACGCGTCGGCGCCCTCGTCGGCCGTCGCCGGCCGCTCCGGCGGGTCGAGGAGGAGCCGACCCGCCAGGACGCCCGTGCACGTGATGGCGAGCGCGACCAGCGCCCTGCTCGCGACGTACGCGAGGCCGACCCGGAGGCCCAGGATGGGTATCAGGACGGGAGCGTAGAACGTGGGGATGTGCTGGACGAAGCCGAAGAACGTGTTGATGGTGACGGCGACGAGCGTCGCGCGGTCGTCCATGCGGCCCTCGTCGCGGTACTCGGCGAGCATCCCGTAGCCCGCCGTCGTGGAGGCGGCGGTGGTGACGATGGCGGTCCCGGCCTCGTCGGGGAGGTTGGCGGGGCCGGTGAGTCGACGCGAGAGCCCCGTCACCCGCTGGAGCAGGCCGGCCGAGACCAGCAGGTCCGCCAGCGCGACGCCGACGCCGATGAACAGCGCGATCTTCGCGACCCGTGGCAGGACCGTGGCGAGGACCTCACCGGCGAGGGCGACGGGTTCGGCGACCATCATCCGACCGGAGGGGCGCGAGGGACAAGTCGGTGACTCATCGTGCCCGTGGCCGGGTCGCGGCTCCCACCGTCCGCCCCGCGCCCTCGGCCCCGATACACCCCGCCCCTCGACCACCCACTCGGCGTTCCGGAATCAGGCCATCGGCGGGGTGAACCGCCCGGTGTCAGCCGCCCGTCCGACGGAGGTGGTGCCATGCTTGAAGATGGTGGGGTTGGTAGGGAGTAGCACATGGTCGGACGCCAGTTGCTCGCTGCCGGCGGGGGGGTACGCCGGGGTATCGTGTGGGCGCTCCCGTCGTGGCGCACCGTTCTGGGACTGACGTGGCGGCTGTTCGCACTCGGCCTGTTGCTCGCCGGCTTCGGGCTGCAGAGCATCGCCGGACTCGCCGCTACGGGGTCCGCCGCTGCGGGCTCGCTGTATCCCGGGTACGCCGCCATCGGCTTCGCCTGCCTCCTGCTCTCCGTCGCCCTCCCGACCGTCTACCTCGGGGTCGCGGTCGCCACGGCCACGGGGTCGCTGCTGGGGCGGCGTGCCGTCGCGATGGGGCGGGCGGTGGCCGCAGTCGGCCGCCAGCGGGCCGGCCCGCGGCGCCGGGGACGACCCCGGTAGACGAGCGGACCTGAACCGGTGGGGCTACCCGTCGCCCCCGAGGACCGGGTGACGTGTTCGGGATTGCGTCGTTCGTGGTTCCATCGTCGGCCATCCCCTCGCACGCGATGCTCCCACCCGGCGTCGCGCTGGCGGTCGCGGCGGCGCTCGCGTTCGGCGGCTACCTCGTCGCCTACAAGCGGGCGTTCGCGGACCTCCCCGCGACCGTCTACGTCGCCGCCAACGAGGCCGCCGCCCTGGGCTGGTACGCCGTCATCGCCGCGGTCACGTGGCCGACCGGCGAGCCGCTGGTTCCGCCGGGCACCGGGCTCCGGGACGGCCTGCTCGTCGCCGGCGTGGGCCTCGCGGCGGGGGCCGCCACGCTGGTCTCCATCCGGGCGTTCAAGCTCGGCGAGGTCTCCTACGTCGCCCCGCTGAACAAGCTCGTTCCGGTGTTCGTCCTGCCGCTGGAGCTCCTGGTGCTGGCCGAGCGGCTCGGTCCGCTCCAGGTGGTGGGCGTCCTGGTCGCGACCGCGGCCATCTACGTCGCCAACTACGAGGGTGGCGGCGCGCTCGCGCCCTTCCGGCGCGCGGCCGGGTACACGCCCGCCAGGCTCGCACTCGGGGGCGCGGTCCTGTTCGCGGTCGCGGACGTGGGCACTCGCGCGGCGCTCTCGACGACGGCGCTCGTCCCGCAGGCGGTCGCCCTCGCCACGCTCGTCGGCGTCACGCTCGTCTCGCTCCCGTTCGCAGCCTCCAGGCTCCCGGAGAGCGGCCTCCGCGAGTCGCTGCCCGGCCTCGTGGCGCTCGCGGCCGTGTTCGCCGTCGCCATCCACCTGGCCGTGCTGGCGTTCGACGCCGCGCCCGCCAGCGTCGTCTCCCCGGTCGTCAACACGCAGGCCGTCGTCGCGGTGGTGCTGGGCGGCCTGCTGCTCGGCGAGCGCGGTCTCGGCCGGCGGCTGCTGGCCGCGCTGCTCGCCGTCGCTGGCGTGGCGCTCATCGCCGCCGGGTAGTGGGACGGCTCGGGCAGAACGGTTGCCACGGTCCGCTTCAGGTCGACGCTGGCGACGGCCGCGATACGGCGGCCGCACTCACCGCTGCACCGTCGGTACCGGCACCTCGTCCAGCACCTCGTCGACGATGGTCGCGCGTGATACCTCGTTCACCCGCGCGTCGGCGGTGAGGACCAGCCGGTGGCCCATCGTCGGCTGGGCGACCTCGCGGACGTCGTCGGGGGTGGTGTAGTCACGGCCCTGGACGACGGCGTGGGCGCGCGCGAGTTCGAACAGCCGCTGGGTCCCGCGCGGCGAGACGCCGACGTCGACCTGCGGGTGCTGTCGGCTCGCCTGTGCGAGCCGTGTCATGTACGTCCGGAGGTCGGGGTCGACGGTGACGCGCTCGGGCACCGCCTGCAGTTCGCGCACGTCGTCCGGGGTGAGGACCTGCCACGCGGTCGGCGTGTCGGCGTCGCGCTCGGCCCGGCGGTCCAGGATCTCTACCTCGCGGTCCGGGTCCGGGTAGCCGATGCTCGATTTGAGGTGGAAGCGGTCGATCTGTGCCTCGGGGAGCGGGAAAGTCCCCTCCTGCTCGATGGGATTCATCGTCGCGATGACGACGAACGGGTCCGGCAGGGCGTGCGTCTCGCCGTCGACCGTGACCTGGCTCTCCTCCATCGCCTCCAGCAGCGCGGCCTGGGTCTTCGGCGGCGCGCGGTTGATCTCGTCGGCCAGCACCACGTTGCCGAAGACGGGGCCGGGGTTGAACTCGAACTCCCGGTCGCGCTCGTTGAAGACGTACGACCCGGTCACGTCCGCCGGGAGGAGGTCCGGCGTGAACTGCACCCGCGAGAACTCCAGCCCCAGCGCCGTGGCGAGCGCCCGCCCGGTCAGGGTCTTGCCCGTCCCCGGCACGTCCTCCAGCAGCACGTGTCCGCCGGCGACGACCCCCGTCACGACCGTCTCGACGAACGACCGGCGGGTGACCACCACGTCCGAGACCGACTCCACCACCTCGGTCGCGCGCTGGCTCGCGTCCGCGAAGTCCATATGCCATGCCCCTCGGAGTGCCGGGGTTTATGCGTGCCGCTGAACGGATGGTCGCCACCCGACCGCCCGAGCGGGTGGGACGGCGGCCTCAGTCCGCGGCGGCCTCGTCGTCACCGCCTCCCTCCCCGGCCTCGTCGGCCGTCCGCCGCGAGTAGTACGACAGCGGGTGCGCGATCTCCGCACAGAGGTCGTCCTGGTCGACGCAGTCACCGTAGGCCTGCATCGTCGCACAGGAGGGGGGCGCGAAGGCGACGCCGCGGTCGTCGCGCAGGCGCTGGAGCTGGTAGCGCACCCGTTCGGGGTCGTCGAGGCCCGCGATGGCGGCGATGTCGTGGGCGTCGAGGGTCTCGAACGCCGCCAGGAAGCCCACCAGCGCGAACCGGGAGTTGTCGGGCAGGTCCTCGCCGTCGCGGGCGCGGTCGATGAGCGCGTCCACGCAGGGCGGGAGTGCCTCCACCGCGAAGTCGGCGAACGAGCGCGGTGGATCGGCGTCCGCGACGGCCGTGCGGAGCCGCCCGACCTCCTCGCTCAGCGCCTCCTCGATAGGGTCGGGGACGGAAAGCGGGAGGCCGTCGGCGACCCGCTCGCGGACGGCCTCGCGCAGGAGCGTCTCCAGTTCGTCGCTGGAGACGGGCACGGTGCCGTCGCGCAGCGTCCGACGGACGAGCCGCCACCCCTCGCCGTCGAGGCCGCTGGAGAGGCGGAGGTAGGCCGCCACGGCCACGTCGAACCGGCCGTCGCCCGTCGGCCGCACGTCGCCCGAGAGGTCGAAATCCGCGAGCAGCTGCTGGAGCGAGAGGGTCTCGCCGCCGCTCTGGAGCGAGCGCTCCTCCTGGAAGTCGGCGGTGAAGCGGCGCTGGGCGAGCGCGGCCTCGGCGCGGGCGTACTTCTCGGTCGCGCCGGGCGCGTCGATGAGCGAGACGAGCACGCGCGCGACCGGGTACGAGAGCAGTTCCGCGCGCGCACCGAGGCGCTCCTCGCTCTCGGCGGTCCCCTCCAGCAGCGCGCGCCGCACCCGCTCGACGCCGCGCTCGACCGCCGGGCCGCCCTCCTGCACGAGGGCGACGAGGTCCACGTCCGCAGCCTCGACAGCCTCGCGAGCGGCGTTCAGGAACGGGTAGCGCGCGTGGAGCCGTTGCACGGACGCCCGGTGTGGAGCCGTCCTATTGAACGCGGCGGTCCGGGGGTCACGACCCGGTCGGGGTCCCCGTGGCCGCGTCGACCCGGTACGCGATGCCCCGGGCGTCCGGCGACACCTCGCTTGTGACCGTCACGTCCCCGGGTGGCTGGTCGACGAGCGCGACCGTCCCCGTCCGCTCGCCCGTGACCGGAACGCACAGTTCGAACGGCTCGCCGCCGTCGGCGACGCTCCACGGAACGACGACCGCCCGCCAGACCCCCTCACGGTCGCCCTCGTTGGCGACGGTCACCTCGATGGCCGAACCGTCGCCCCGGGCGGTGACGGTCACGTCCCGGAGTCGGAACCGGGGCCGGTTCGCGAGGGCCGCTGCCGTCCCGAGCGGGATCGGAATCCGCTCACCACGGACCGCGACCGACGCCCGCTCGACCGGCTGGACCGGCACGCGCGCGACGAACCGCTCGTCACCCCCGACGGGACGGACCAGCCGCCGGACCCGATCGTCGGGGACGGGTCGTCCGTCCACGTAGATCGTCGGCGACAGCGTTCGCGCCTCCCCTCGCGCGAGCTGGACCACGAGGTACTGACTTCCGGGCTCCCGGAGCAGCCCCGGAGTTCCGGTATCGAAGGTGAACACGGCCTCCTGTACCCTGGCACTCCGGAGCGCGAGCCGTGGCCTGGTGGCGTCGGCTGCTCCGGGCGTGGCGCCGGTCGGTGAGTCCGTGTCACTCTCTCCGTGGACGCTGCAACCGGCGAGTCCCGCCAGTCCGCCCGCGAGACACGCGAGCGCGTGGCGACGGCGCATACTGTCGTCCCCG
This sequence comes from Haloglomus litoreum, assembly GCF_029338515.1. Taxonomy (GTDB): domain Archaea; phylum Halobacteriota; class Halobacteria; order Halobacteriales; family Haloarculaceae; genus Haloglomus; species Haloglomus litoreum. The sequence goes on from NZ_CP119988.1 coordinate 842,682, forward strand.
CGACCCGCCGGCAACTGTCTGGTGCCGGCTCACTCCCACGGATGTCGTCCCGACTGGGGCCACAGCGGGTACCAGTACTCCTTCTCGGCTTCCACCTCGAGTTCCCCGTCCAGCACCGTCTCCAGTTTCCGCTCGACCCGCCCCAGCCGCTCCTTCTTGCCGTCGGGGTCCGGGACGAACGGGTAGTACGCGCCCCGGCGGAAGGAGTAGAGCCAGTAGGCGGTGTGGTCGCTGTCGCCGAGGCTGTCCAGCGGTTCGAACGCGAAGACGGCGGCCAGGAGTCGCGAGCCGAAGCCCCGCTCGGAGAGTTCGTCCGCGGCGAAGTGGATGCTCGTCACGAGGTCTTCGGGGTCGTCGTCGTGGAGGACGACCCACTCGTACCCCTTCCCGTCGGTGCGCACGTCGAACGCCGTGCCGGTCTCCTCCTCGCCCGCGGCGAGGATGTCCTCGATGGCCCGGACGGCGGCGGTGAAGTCCGTCGAGTCGACGCCGGAGAAACAGAGCGCCGCGTCGCCCGTCGAGCGGTAGTCGAGGTCGGCCTCCATCGTCACGTACGCGGTGGACATCCCGAACAGGTCGTCCGGGTTCGCGCGGCGGGTGGCGTCGGCCTCGGCGCGCATCCCCAGTGCCTCGCGGAGCGTATCGAGGAGTCCCATCTTGCTCACCCGATAGCCGCGCCTGGCGCTTCAACCGTCCGGTGCGGGCCGGTCGGCAGCGCCGACCTACGTCTCCATCTCCCGTTCCAGCTCCCGGAGCGCCTCGACACGCTTCTCGGTCGATGGGTGCGTGCTGAACAGCCGCCCGACCACGCCCGAGCGGATGGGGATGATGAAGAACGCGTTCATCTCCGACTGGTCGCGGAGGTCCTCTTTGGGCACCTGGTCCATCGAGCCGTCGATGGTCAGCAGCGCCGAGGCGAGCGCTGCGGGCTTGCCGGTGATGGCCGCGCCGCCGCGGTCGGCGGCGAACTCGCGGTAGCGCGAGAGCGCCCGGATGAGGAGGAAGGAAACGATCCAGACGATCAGCGACGCGAAGATGGCGACGAAGACGCCGCCGTTGCGGTTCCGGCCGCCGCCGAACCACCAGCCGAAGCGGACCACGAGGAACGCGATGGTCGAGAGGAACGAGGCGATGGTCATCACCATCACGTCGCGGTTCTTGATGTGCGCGAGTTCGTGGGCCATCACGCCCTCCAGTTCCTCCTCGTCGAGGCGGCGCATGAGGCCGGTCGTGACGGCGACGGCGCTGGATTTCTGCGAGCGTCCCGTCGCGAAGGCGTTGGGCACTCGAGAGTCGGCCACCGCGACCTTCGGCTTCGGGAGGTCGGCCTGCTGTGAGAGCCGGGTCACCATCGCGTGCAGTTCGGGGTACTCCTCCTCGCTCACCTCCTTCGCGCCCATCGAGTACAGCGCCAGTTTGTCGCTGAAGAAGAACTGCCCGAGCGAGAACAGTGCCATGAACCCGACGATGGCGAACAGGCCGACGTCGAGGGCCGCGAGAACGCCGATGAAGACGATGTAGAGGGCGAACAGCAGGAACATCGTCAGGAACATGCGCCCCCGCAGTCCCCAGTCGGTCTTCCAGTCCATACCTTCGGGTACGTCGCGCGTGACTATAACCCTCTTCGTCGGGCGGCCGGCCGCGAGGCGGCGGTGGAGGACCCCACCGCGGGGCTCAGTCCCGCAGGAGCCGACCGAACAGGTACGGCGCGACCAGCAGCGTCAGCGGCACGGCGATCCACACCTGCCCGGCGAGCAGGTCGTACTGGTCCAGCGTGACGCTGACGGGCGTCCCCTCGGCGTAGCCGACGAGGAACTCGAAGCCAACCGTCATGAGGGTCCAGCCGACGCCGACGACGGCCAGCTCGGCCGGCGTGTAGTCGGTCCGGCTCCGGGTGAAGTACAGCGCCGAGACGGCGAGGATGGCGCCGACGAGCAGCCCGGTGCTGAGGAGGTGGCCGGGATACTCGCCGATGCGGGGGATGAGGACGAGTTCGCGGAAGATGCCGTTGGCGACGGCGAGGCCCGCCATGACGCCCCAGAGCCCGAAGGGCATGCGGAGCGCGGGAAGCCGGATGGAGCGCTCGGTCGGGGTGGTTGCTGCGGTGGTGGTCATCACGGCTAGATCGACGCGCCGGACGGCGATATATCGGGTAGCAGATTCTCAGAAACGGGGATTCGGGCCACCCTGCTGCCGACCTGGAACCTGGGCACCGACTGCGACGACCGACCAGCATAAACGGCCGGCCGTCGAACGGCCGCCCATGACACCGGAGGACTTCGTGCCGGCCGTTCGCGAGGCGAACAAGACCGAGCTCTCCCGGCTGGGCTCCTCGAAGGCGCTGTACGCGCTTACGGCGGGCGAGATGGAGCCCGACGCCGTGCTGACGGCGATGGCCGACGACCACGCCGCCGCCGCCGAGACGTACGAGGGCTGGGCGGCGGCCGACGACGCGGCCGACCTCTTCGGGGCGGCGGCCGAGGCCGAGCAGGACGCCTACGATACGGTCGCGGGCGAACTCGACGCCCACGAACCGGGCGAGGCGCCGGACCTGTACGCCGCGATGGGGAGCGCCGAGACGGGCATCGAGCGGCTGGGCGCGTTCGTCGGCCGGACCCTCGTCGCGAAGGCGCACCGCTCGCAGGCGACCGGCTTCTTCACGGGCCAGGCCGACCCGGGGACCGCGAGCACGTTCCGGGGCCTCGGGAGCGACCTCGAGGACCACCTCGCCGACGCCGTGGACGCGCTGGACGCCCTCGCCGACGATGACGACGACTGGGAGCTGGCCGAGGCCGCCGCGAACGAGGTCATCGGTGCGGCCTACGAAGACTACTTCTCGACGCTGGAGGGGATGGGCGTCAACCCGAAGCCCGTCTGCTGACCGGCTCGCCCGAATCAGGGGAGCCAGCCGAGCAGGAACGCCAGCACGACCAGCATGAACAGCCCCGAGAGCCCCGAGTAGAGCGCGCGCCGCACCGCGCGCCGGGCGGCGGCGCCGGGCGTGGCGTCCTCGACGACGATACCGCCACCTGTGATGCGGACGCCGAGTCGACTGGCGGCCAGCGAGTCGTCGGTCGTCACGCGCCCGCGGACGGTCACCGTCTCCCCCTCGTCCAGCCGTGACTCGTAGTACCGGCGGGCGCGGGCCTCGCCGCCCAGCGAGCCGAGCCCGGCGAGCACGTCCGCGCGGTCGACCGGGTCGCCCTCGGGGTCGGCCACCCACTCCTCCGCGAGCCGGAACTCCGCTCCCTCGGGGTCGACGCGGACGCTACCGGTCTCGTCCTCGACGACGAACGGTACGGAGTCGCGACCCCGGCCCACCTCGCTGGTGCGCGTCTCGATGGAGCCGTCGAACCCCCGAACCGTGCGGAGGTCCGTCACCCGCCAGCCGTACGCGAGACAGTCCCGGCGCGTGATGGGCGCCGTCACGAGGTCGTCGGCCCGGCGGGCGATGCCGGTGACCGAGATCGTCCCCGAGGCCTCGGAGAGGTCACCGACGGGCGTCGGCCGGCGCGAGCGGTAGCGGACGGCCAGCCAGACCTCGCGGAGCGCGAGGCCGACGAGAACGAGACCGATGCCCCCGAAGATGGCAGCGACCGGGAGCGGGACGGCCTGGAGCGGGAGCGGCGCGAGCGGTGCCATCCTCTGGGCCTGCCACCCGGGACGGTATCAACGCACCGGCGCTCCGGGGTGACTCACTCCACGCCGCCGACGCCGCTCTCGGCCTCCGGCAGGTCGTACTGTTTCACGTCGAGCCCCAGTTCCTCGATGGCCGCCGCGAGATGCTCGTCCTTCGCGTAGTCGGCGCCGTCCGCGACGCGGAGCCGCTGTGCCGTCGCCAGCACCTCGCCGCGGCGGTCGTCGGGGATGTCGTACTTGTCCGCCGACAGCTCGATGACGAGCCCGTTGTTGTCGGTGGTGTACAGCGAGTGGAAGATGCCGCGGTCGAACACGTTGTACCGCTTGCCGGCGTCGTCGAGCGCGGCCATGACCTCCTCGTAGCGGGCCGGGTCCAGCGAGAAGCAGAGGTGGTGGACCCCGCCGGTCCCCGTCCGCTGCCCGCCCTGGTTCGACGCTCGGTCGCCGACGAAGACGGTGAGGATGCGGCCGTCGCCGGTGTCGAAGAACAGGTGTGTCTGCGAGGGGTCGTCGAGGTTCGGCTGCCGGAGGACCAGCGGCATGCCGAGCAGGTCCCGGTAGAACGCCAGGGTGTCCGCCTCGTTCGAACCCCAGATGGTGATGTGGTCGGTGCCGGTCGTGTGGAACGGGGCGTCCGGCAGCTCGGCCGTGACCTCCGGGTCGCTGTCGCTCATGCACGACCGGTGGCGCGGGCGCCGGATAAGCGCTCGCGGCCACTCGTGTCACCCGGTGGCGTCCGCGACGACATCTCCGTTCTCCACCTAGCTTTCAGGATTAGTCCAGAAATTATCTGATTATTCTTGAATTTATAGATTTAATGGAGTGGTACTGAAGGAACGATCGAATCGATGGACGGGGCGTGGATGTCGCGAGGTCCCACGTGGTACGTAAACGTGAGCCGTGTCACCGAGGGCCTAGTTATATATTGCCACCCCCGCACCGGGGACCCACCGTGCCACACCAACGCACACGGCGGAGGGACGGATGAGTACCGACTCCGGGGACGAGCACGACCCGCGTCTCCTGGCGATGGACACCGGTGGGACGATGACGGACACCTTCGTCGTCGACGACGAGGCCAACTACACCGTCGGGAAGGCCCAGACGACACCCGACGACGAGTCCGTCTGCACGCGGAACTCCTTCGGCGACGCGCTCGGCAACTGGGGTGTCGACCCCGGCGCCGGGGCGAGCGCGCTGGAGGGCATCGTCTACTCCGGCACCGCGATGCTGAACCGCCTGCTCGAACGCGAGGGCGAGGGCAACATCGGCCTCGTGACGAACGGCGGGATGGAGGACCAGCTCCGGTTCGGCCGGGGCATCCAGTCGTGGGCCGACCGCTCCTACGCGGGCCGGCTCCACGCCCGCGAGCACGAGCACCCCGACCCGCTCGTGCCCCGCGAGAACATCCGGGGGGTCCGGGGCCGGATGAACATGTCCGGCATCCCGACCATCCCGCTGTACGAGGACGAGGCCCGCGAGGCCATCCACGACCTGCTCGACCGCGGCGTCCGCGTCATCTGTGTCTGTCTCGTCTACGCCTACCTCAACGACGCCCACGAGCAGCAGGTCAAGGACATCGCCGAGGAGGTGATGGCCGAGCGCGGCGAGGCGGTGCCGGTCTGGCTCTCCAGCGAACAGAAACCCGTCCGCGGCGAGGTGCCGCGGATGAACTCGCTGGTCATCGAGGCCTACGCCGCCGAACCGTCGCGCGAGCAGCTCTACAACGTCCGCGACGGGTTCCAGGACCTCGGTGCGGAGGCACCGACCCGGGTTCTCACCTCCTCGGGTGGCACCATCGCACCCGACCACGACTGGCTCGTCGACACGATGCTGTCGGGCCCCATCGGCGGCATCTTCGGCGGCGAGTTCATGGCCGACCACCTCGACATCGACAACCTCGTCTGCTCGGACGTGGGCGGCACGAGCTTCGACGTCGGCCTCATCACCGAGGGTCACTACCCCACCCGCTGGGACCAGAGCCTCGCGCAGTTCATGGTGAACATCCCGATGACGGCGATGGACACCATCGGGAGCGGCACCGGCTCGTACGTCCGGGTCGACCGGACCTCGGACCGCATCGAGGTCGGCCCGGACTCGGCCGGGTACCTCGTCGGCGTCTCCAACCAGGATGCCGACGTGACCACGCCGACGGTGACGGACTGTACGCTCCTGCTGGGCTACCTGAACCCGGACTCGTTCCTCGGCGGCGACATCCCGCTGTCGCTGGACGCCGCCGAGGCGGCGCTGGAGGAGCAGGTCGCCGGGCCGCTGGACGAGGACGTCCACGAGACGGCCCGCGGCGTGCTCGACATCGTCGAGCGCGACATGTCCAACGAGCTGCGGGGCCTCATCCTCGGGCTGGGCTACTCGCCCGAGAACTACACCCTCATCTCCTACGGCGGCGGCGGGCCGCTCCACGCCGCGGGGTACACGCGCAACCTGGACTTCCAGGACGTCATCATCCCGCAGTGGGCCGCGGCGTTCTCGGCGTTCGGCTGTGCCTGTGCGGACGCCGCCTACCGGTACGACCAGCAGATAGACGCCATCCTGCAGCCGGACTTCTCGAACGACGCGATGGTCGCCGCCGAGATACAGCAGACGCTGGACGCGCTGGAGGAGGAGGCCGTCACGGCGTTCGAGCGCGACGGCGTCGACGCCGAGGACGTGGCGTTCCAGCCCGCGCTCCGCATCCAGTACCTCGGGATGCTCGACGACCTGGAGGTCGCCATCGGCGACGAACAGCTGGCGGGCGGCTTCGGCGGCGAGGACCTCCGGGCCGTCATCGAGGACTACGAGGCGAAGTTCGACCAGGTGTTCCAGCGCGCGGCGAAGTCGCCGGAGAACGGCTACCAGATCACGATGGCCATCGGCGTCGGCGTCGGCCCCTCGGCCAAACCCGACGTGCCCGAGGAGCCGCTGCAGGGCGAGACGCCCGACGAGGGCGCCCACAAGGGCCAACGGGACATCTACTGGGACGGCGACTGGCACACCGCGGACCTCTGGCAGATGCGCCAGCTGGCCCCCGGCAACGTCGTCCGGGGCGGCGCCGTCGTCGAGGCACCGGCCACGACCATCCTCGTCCCGCCCGGCTTCGAGGCCGAACTGGACGAGAACCGCATCTACCACCTCACAGAGACATGACCACGAGCGACCACCACGTACCGACACGGACCCGGGGGATACCCCCACGGAGGCGACGATGAGCATCGAGAACGAGCGCGTCGCGGGCGAGAAACGACGCGTCAGGGAGGACGGCGACGAGATCGGCTGGGACGGCAGGTCCCTGCAGGAGATGCTCCGCGAGACAGAGGCGCTGACCGAGGAGACTGGCCGTTACCGCGGGCTCGAGCGCCTGGAGATGAAAGAGGAGTCCCGCTTCGAGTACGAGCGGCTCTACTCCCGGCTCCGGGGCGCACTCGTCAGCGCCCGCGAGACCGCCCTGCACGTCTCGGCGTCACCCATCGTCCGCGAGATCGGGGAGCTGTGCTTCCAGATCTACACGCCCGAGGGTGATTCCATCGCCGTCTCCACGGGCATCATCGTCCACGTCCACACCGGCTCGCTCGCCATCAAGTGGATGATCGAGCAGGACTACGAGCACGACCGCGGCATCGAGCCCGGCGACATCTTCTGCAACAACGACAACGACCTCGGCAACGTCCACACCACGGACGTCCACACCATCGTCCCCATCTTCCACGACGGCGAGCTGGTGGCGTGGGCCGACGGCGTCACCCACGAGATCGACATCGGCGGGATGTCGGCGGGCCACACCAGTCCGGTCCACACCCGCCGGTTCGAGGACGGCATCTACGCCACCTGCGAGAAGGTCGGCAAGGACGACGAGCGCTTCCAGGACTGGAAGGTGCGGGGCGAGCGCTCCACCCGAACCCCGCAGTACTGGGACCTCGACGAGAAGTGCCGCATCGCGGGCTGTCACATGATCCGCGAGGCTGTCCACGACATCATCGACGACGTGGGGGCCGAGACGTTCAAGCAGTTCACCCGCGAGGCCGTCGAGGAGGGGCGCCAGACGATGGAGTCCCGCGTGCAGGAGCGCCTGTTCCCCGGGACCTACCAGAGCACGTCGTTCGCGGCGATGCCGTTCGAGGAGGAGGGCTGGAAGCCCGAACAGCAGCGCGACCACCTCATCCACCTGCCCGTCGAGATGGAGGTGGAGACGGACGGGACCATGTCCGTCGACATGGAGGGCGCCAGCCCGCAGGGCGACCACTCGTTCAACGCGGCCGAGGGGTCGATGACCGGCGGGCTGTGGGTGTCGATGACCCAGTGCCTGCTCCACGACGGGAAGGTCAACGACGGGAGCCACATCGCCCTCGATACCAACTTCCCCGAGGGCTCGATCACGAACCCGGACGACCCGCAGCTGTCGTTCCACGCGCCGTGGGGGACCATCATGCCGACGTTCCAGTCGGTCTGGCAGAACGTCTCGCAGGGCTTCTTCTCGCGGGGCTTCCGCGAGGAGGTCGTCACCGGCTACTCCGAGACCTCGGACACCCTGCAGGGCGGCGGGACGCTGATGGAGTCGATGGCCCAGCTCATCCCGGACGAGGTGGGCGACTACTACCCCATCGGCCCGTTCGACCTCTCCTGCCAGGGGCTCGGCGCCTCGGCGGTCCGGGACGGTCTCGACTGGGGGTACGCGATGTGGAATCCAGAGTCCGACATGGGCGACATCGAGGAGTGGGAGCTCACCCAGTGGGGCACGCAGTACCTCTCCCGGCAGGTCAAGACCGATTCGGCCGGCCACGGCAAGTACCGCGGCGGCTCCGGCTGGGAGGGCGTCATGACGTTCATGGGCAACGACGAGGCGTCGCTGCTGAAGACGGCCCAGCCGGACGTGACGTTCTCCGTCGCCGGCATGAGCGGCGGCTATCCGGGGTCGACGAAGTACGCCGTCCGCGCACACGATACGGACCTGCAGGCGCGGGCGCGGCAGGAGGAGCCGTACCCGGTCGGCGATACGCCGCCCGGGACCTTCGAGGAGGACATCGACGGCGACATCGTCCGCACGGAGCGGGGCACCTACTTCCCCAAGCAGTTCGACAACTACGACCTCGTCCACTTCCAGATGGGTGGCGGTCCCGGCTGGGGTGACCCGCTGGACCGCCCCGTCGAGAAGGTCGTCGAGGACGTCGAGGACCAGATCTTCTCGCCCGGGACCGTCGAGGACGTCTACGGCGTCGTCGGCGAGTTCGACGAGGACACGCTCGACTTCGAGATCGACGAGGACGCGACCGACGAGGCACGCGAGCGCATCCGCGAGCGTCGTGACGCCGAATCGATGACCTACGACGAGTTCTTCGACCAGGAGCGACAGCGCGTGGCCGAGGCCGACGTGAGCGATCAGGTCGCCACGATGTACGAGGAGGTGTTCGACATCTCGGAGGCGTTCGCCGAGGAGTTCGAAGCGTTCTGGGGTACCAAAGGAGGGCTCGGATAATGACGGAACACGGCAGCCAGGAGGAGACGGACCGCCAGCAGATCGCGAAGCTCATCGAGGGTGAACTCCCCTGGGATGAACTCCGCAACGACGTGCTCCCGGATCCGAAGGACGGGCAGCGCTTCGAGACTACTCGGGAGATCATCCAGTCGAAGGTCGGCTGGGACGACCCCGTTCTCGTCCCGCTGAACGACAAGCTGTACGCCGTCGGCACCGACGACGGCCGACGGGTGCGGTGTGAGTGCGGCCACGACTTCTGCGACCTCGACGAGCACTGGAAGGAGCACGCCCGCGTCCGGGTCCGCGAGGACGTCGAGGAGATGGAGGAGATCTACCCGCAGCACCAGACCCCGCACCCGGAGTGGACGTTCCAGCTCCGCGAGTGGTTCTGTCCCGGCTGCTTCGCGCAGGTCGACGTCGACGCGGTGCCCGCGACCTACCCGGTCAAGCGGGCGTTCGACCCCGATATCGACGCCTTCTACGAGGAGTGGCTCGGGAAACCCGCGCCCGACCGGCGCGACGGGGCGGCGGACTGAGCCGCCTCATCCGGCCCACTCGGTCACGTTCTCGTCGACCACCGCGACGGCCTCGGCCGTGTCCGCGACCGATGCCTCGGGCGGGTGCTCCAGCACGGTGATGCCACAGTTGGCCATCGAGTGCTCGAGGAAGGCCTCGCGCACGTCGAGGGCCTTGACGTGGCCCAGCAGGAGGTGGATGGGGCCACCGTGCGTGACGACCAGCACCGTCTCGTCGCCGTCGGCCGCGTCGAGCAGGTCGGCCCACCCCGTCAGCACGCGCTCGCGCAGGGCCAGCAGCGACTCGCCGCCCTCGGGTGTCTCCGAGGCGGCCCGCACCGCGGCCTCGCCCAGCCCGAACTCCGGGAACCGCTCGTATATGTCGGCGTAGGTGAGTCCCTGGTAGACCCCGAGGTCGCGCTCGCGCCAGGCCCGCGTGTACTCGACGCGCTCGCCGGCCGGGTCGAGGCCGAGCGGGTCACAGAGGCGCGCGGCGGTCTCTCGCGTCCGCAGGAGGTCCGAACAGACCGCCCGGTCGACGTCGTACTCCCCGGCGAGGTACTCGCCCGCGGCGACGGCCTGCTCGCGGCCCCGCTCGTTCAGCGGCACCGGCGCCCAGCCCTGCATCCGACCCTCGCTGTTCCAGTCGGTCTGTCCGTGCCGGACGACGACGGCCGTGGTCATACCATGCCCTGGGGCGGGTTCCCCTATTCCCCTTCCGTCTCGCTCGCTCGGCCGTCGTCGGCCGGCGCGTCCTCGCTGGCGGCCACCCGCTCCTCGACCGCGGCGGTCGTCTCCAGGGCCGCGTCGTCGGCGTCGGTGGCCGCCCCGCCGTCGCCCTCTCCGTCACGTCCGGCCGGGTGTCGGTCGTCGTGCTGTGGGAGGGGCTCGTGCAGCGGCGCGGCGTCCCGGACCACCTCGACCGTCGTCCCGGCACCGCTGCGGTGGACGCGGAGTTCGGCGAGGGCGGTGTTCTCCGGCCAGCCCTCGCCCATCGCGGTCTCGAAGTTCTGTCCGCGGACGTGCGCGAGCAGGATGAACAGCGGTCCGCCGTGGCTCACGACCAGCACCGTCTCGTCGGGCCCGGCGTCGGCGAGGAGCGCCTCCCAGCCGTCGATGACGCGCTCGCGGGCGTCGACAAGCGACTCCCCGCCCGGTGGGGTCGCCTCCATGGCCGCCGTCCCGGACGCGAGCAGCGAGTACTCGGGATGTCCCTCGAACACCTCCTCCACGGTGAGGCCCTGGAGGTCGCCGAAGGAGCGCTCGCGCCACCGGCCGTCGAACGAGGGCTCGACGTCGAGGCTCGCCAGCAGTTCGGCGGTCGTCTCCCGCGTCCGGCGGAGGTCCGAGGCGACGATGCGGTCGACCGCGTACGCCTCGGCGATGGCGGCGCCGGCCCGGCGGGCCTGCTCGCGACCGCGCTCGGTCAGGGGTGTCGGCGCCCACCCCTGCATGCGTCCCTCGCGGTTCCATGTCGTCTCCCCGTGCCGGAGCAACAGGACGGTCGTCACTACCGGCCGTAGGGGCGGTCACGGCATGAGAGTGGCGGGTTCCCTGGGCTCACTTGAGGACACTAGTGCATTCGCGTCAAGGACCTCGGGGGTCCGGACTGACCCCTCCACCATGCAGCGAGAGTCGGGGGGAGCCCTCCAGTCCACCACGACCGAACCGTCCCGGGAACCGGCCACAGCCGCCGACCACGGCCCGGCGGCCGTCGCCGCCGAGGCGCTGGGCGAGCAGGCCGTCGGGCGCGAGATGCACCGCAACTGCGAGGCGTTCGTCGTCCGGGCCGACGCGGTCGCCGACGCCCTCGCGCGGCTGCAGGACGCCGGCTTCGACCACTGCGCCTGCGTCACCGCCCAGGAGTACGACGACCGCTTCGAGACCATCTACCACCTCCGGAGCTACGAGGACCCGACGTTCGAGACGGCGCTGGTGGTGCCGACGCGCCACGATGGGCCGGTCAGCCAGTCCGGCGCGGCCGTCTTCGACACCGCCGACTGGCACGAGCGCGAGGCGTACGACCTGTTCGGCATCGAGTACGACGACCACCCGGACCTCCGGCGCATCCTCCTGCCCGAGACCTGGCAGGGCCACCCACTCCGCGAGGACTACGACCGTGAGCAACCCCAGGTCGTCACGCTCCGCGAGCACGCGAACCCCCTGCAGGACGACCAGCGCGCGGGCGACACGATGTTCCTCAACATCGGCCCGCACCACCCCTCCACACACGGCGTCCTCCACCTCGGCGTGACGCTGGACGGCGAGACGGTCGCCGACGTCGAGCCGGACATCGGCTACATCCACCGCTGCGAGGAGCAGATGTGCCAGCAGGGAACGTACCGGCACCAGATCATGCCGTACCCGGACCGGTGGGACTGGCTCTCCTCCGGGCTGCTGAACGAGTGGGCGTACGCCCGGACCGCGGAGGACCTCGCGGGCATCGAGGTGCCCGACTACGCGCAGGTCGTCCGGACGATGGGGGCCGAACTCTCCCGGCTGGCCAACCACTTCATCGCCATCGGGACGTACGCGCTGGACATCTTCGGCGAGTTCACCGCCATCTTCATGTACGCGATGCAGGACCGCGAGACGGTGCTCAACCGGCTGGAGGACCTCACGGGCCAGCGGATGATGTTCAACTACCTCCGGCTGGGCGGCGTCGCCTGGGACATCCCGGAGCCCCGCGAGGAGTTCTTCGACGACGTCCTGGAGTTCCTCGGGAAGCTCCCGGCGAAGCTCGAGGAGTACCACGACCTGATGACCAGCAACGAGATCTTCCAGATGCGGTGTGTCGACACCGGCTACCTCGACCCCGAGACCGCGAAGTCGTACGGCTGCACCGGCCCGGTCGCCCGCGGGTCGGGCATCGACTACGACCTCCGGCGCGACGACCCCTACGGCTACTACCCCGAGCTGGACTGGGACGTCGTCACCGAGCCGGACGGGGACAACTACGCGCGCGTCCTCGTCCGGCTCCGCGAGCTGGAGGAGTCGGCGAAGATCATCGAGCAGTGCATCGACCTGCTGCGCGACTGGCCGGAGGACGACCGCGAGATCCAGGCTAACGTCCCCCGGACCATCAAGCCGGAGCCGGATACGGAGGTGTACCGGGCCGTCGAGGCCGCGAAGGGTGAACTCGGCATCTACATCCGCAGCGACGGGACCGATACCCCGGCCCGGTTCAAGATCCGGTCGCCGTGCTTCTCCAACCTGCAGGCCCTCCCGGAGATGAGCGAGGGCGAGTTCGTCCCGGACCTCGTGGCGACGCTCGGCTCGCTGGACACCATCATGGGCGAGGTGGACCGGTAGGGGCCGGGTCCGGTCTTCGACCCGCCCTTGCGCCCCCCGGGACCACCCCTGGGGTGCCGTGGGGCCCCGTCGTCGCGTCCCTGTCCGGAAGCGAAGCCTTTTGCGCCACAGTCCACTACCCACCGACAACAATGAGCGGCCGTGATATGTATCGCCAGCAGATCCTCGACCACTACAAGAACCCGCGCAACTACGGGGAACTCGAGGACGCGGACTTCGAACACGTCGGGGAGAACCCGATGTGTGGCGATACCATCAAGATGTTCGTGAAGCTCGACGACGACGGGGAGACGGTCGAGCGGGTCTCGTTCGTGGGCGACGGCTGTGCCATCTCGCAGGCCTCGGCCAGCATGCTCTCGCAGGACCTCCACGGGAGGACCCTCGACGAGATCCGGGAGATGGACCGCGACGACATCTTCGAGCTGCTGGGTATCGACGTGAACCCGATGCGGGTCAAGTGTGCGGTGCTGGCCGAGAAGGTGGCCCAGGACGGCGCCGCCATCCACCTCGGCGAGAAGGACATCGATCAGACGACGACCGAGGAGTAGCCCCGTTCCGGGGGCGCTTGCGTCCGTTCTCCGTTATCCAGCGCCACAGCGACAGCTGCGGGTGGATTTATGCCCGGTCACGGTGTACGATATCGTGTACCATGTCAAGCCAGTCCGACACGGAGCGGCAGGTGCCCTTCGGGGAGACGGTGTACGACGAGGACGGGAACGAACTCGGCCGCGTCCGGGGTCTCGACGAGCACGGCTTCTACGTCGCCACCTCCGAGGGGGTGACGGCGATGTCCGTCGACCACGAGGCCGACGCCCGCTCGGGCCACAAGGAGCTCCACTGGCGGTGCTGGGAGTGTGGTGAGATCGGCAAACTCGACGAGATGCCCGACGAGTGCCCCTCCTGTGGCGCCCCGGAGGAGGAGCTCTACTACTGGGCACAGGACTGAGCCGCCCGCCGGGTCGGGCGCCCTCGGCCCCGCCCATCGGCCGGTCCCCCCATCCCGTTCCCCGGGCGCTCCCCGCCACCGCTGACGACACGCCTTTACTCGTCCTCACCGACCCGCCGGTATGGAGTTCCTCGTCGTCGGCGCGGGCTCGCTGGGCAGCCTGCTCGGCGGGTTGCTCGCCCGTGAACACGAGGTGACGCTCGTCGGCCGCGACCCCCATGTCGCCGCCGTCCGGGAGTCCGGCCTGACCGTCGAGGGGGCCGTCGAGACGCTGGTCCACCCGGACGCCCGAACCGAGCCTCCCGCCGGCCGGTTCGACTGCGCGCTCGTGACGACCAAAGCGTTCGACACGGCGGCGGCCGCCCGCGACCTCGCCGACACCGGGACCACCCTGGACGCGGCCCTGTCGCTGTCGAACGGGCTCGGCAACGAGGCGACGCTGGCCGACGCGCTGGGCGACTGTGCGGTGCTGGCCGGCACCTGCACCTACGGCGCGACGACGCCCGCGCCGGGTGTCGTCCGGTGTACGGGCGTCGGCGAGGTGGTGCTGGGTGCGCGAGCGGGCGGGCCCTCGACGACGGCCGACCGTGTGGGAACCGCCTTCACCGAGGCCGGTATCGAGACGACCGTCGCCGCGGATATGCCCCGGCGGCTGTGGGAGAAACTGGCCGTCAACGCCGGCATCAACGCGCCGACCGCGCTTGCCCGGGTCGAGAACGGCGCGCTGCTCGACGGGCCGGGGAACGCCGTCGGTCGGCGGGCCGCCCGGGAGGTGGCCCGAATCGCCCGCGCGGAGGGAGTCGACCTGTCCGAGGCGGCGGCGACCGACGCCGTCGAGCGCGTGGCGGCGGCGACGGCGGCCAACACCTCCTCGATGCAGCAGGACGTCCTCGCCGAGCGGCGCACGGAGGTCGACGCCATCCTCGGGACGGCGCTGGAGCGGGCCGACACGCACGGCCTGACGGGCCCGACACTCCGGACGCTGGCGGAGCTGTTGCGGGCGTGGGAGCGGGCGCGTGGCCTGCGCTGAGCCGGCGGTGGCCCCGGGGCGATTGGTGGCGCCCGGACGCGGGCGGCGCTGGCGGCTAGTCGCGGCGCTGCCCCTCGCGGAGCCCGTCGGTGAACCCCTTCACCGTGCGCCGGAACAGGAGGAAGAGGGCGAACACGATGAACAGCAGCACGGCGACGATGCCGACCAGCACCGGGTCCACCTGTACCATACCTGCCGGTGGTGCGGGCGCGCGCAAAGGCGTTTCGACCCTGCACGGGTGGCTCGGCCGGCAGCCCGCCGGCCCCGGTCGCGCGGTACCGCGCGGCGGGCGCACACAAGATTGATGCGCGCCGACCCGGTTCTCTCGACACGATGAGCCTCCTGCCCTCCAGTCCGGAGGTGTCCGTCGAGGAGAACCCACGGGTCGTGGGCCTCGACAGCGACGAGGCGGACGCGCTGATGCGTGCGCTCTCCTCCGACACCGCGCGCGAGATGCTGTCGGCGCTCCACGAGGAGCCCCTGCCGCCCTCGCAGCTCGCCGACGAGGTCGACACGACGCTCCAGAACGCGCAGTACCACCTCGAGCGACTCTCCGACGCCGGCGCCATCGACGTGGTCGGCACGGCCTACTCCGAGAAGGGCCGGGAGATGGACGTCTACGCGCCGGCGGACAAGCCGCTGGTCATCTTCGCCGGGCGCGACGACCAGGCCTCGGGTATCCGGGCGGCCCTCCGGCGGCTGGTCGGCGGGCTGGCCGCGCTCCTGTTCGGCGCCGTCGCCGTCCAAGAGGTGTTCGGCGGAGGGTTCGGTCAGCTGGCTCCCTCCCTGTTCGGTACGGGCGCCGGCGGCGGTGACGGCGGCGGTGCTGCCGGCGACGGGGGAGACGCCGGTGGTGCCCCCGCGACGGTCACGGACACGCCGACGGCGACGCCCGAGGCGACCCCCTCCCGGACGCCGCCGCCGGAGACGACCAGCGGTGGCGGCGATGTCGGCATCTTCGATACGGGCGGCACCGACACCGCGACCGAGACGGCGGCCACCACCGGTGGCGACGGTGGCGGCGTGGGGGGTGCGGGGGGCGGCACGGCGGAGCCGACAACCACGTCGACGCCCGCCGGAACCCCGAGCGAGACGGCAGAGCCGGTGCTGGAGACGGTGACCGAGCCCCCCGAGACGGCCGCGACCGCGACGCAGACGGTGGCCGACGGCGCCGCCGGACCGACCGCGACCCCCACGCCGACGGCCGTCAACGAGACGGTCACGGAGACCGCCAGGACGGCCGCCGAGGCCGCCGCGGGCGGCGATGCGGCACTGGGACTCCCGCCGGGGCTGATCTTCTTCCTCGGTGGCGCGGTCGTCCTCGGCGTCGCGGTCGCACTCACCTACCGCTGAGTCCCCGCGAGCGGCTCTCTGGTAGGTGAAACATCTCTTTGAGCTTTCGGCGGCTACTTTTCACATCCCCCCATAGTGGATACTGCGCCGAACGCTTCGGCCCTCCCGGTCGGTCCCCCCCTCGGCCCTCTCCCCTACCCGTCCCCTGGTTCGGTGCATCGGCACGGGTCGCGGGGCCTCACCTGGTCCCCGCCTGTCCCGCGCCCCGGTCGATTCTGAACGTCTCGAGCACCGTCCCGTCCGGCTGGACGAACCGGCCGGCCAGTCCCCCGTCGTCGGGCTCCAGCTCGACGTGGGCCGGCCGGTACTGCCGCGGGTCGGCGTGGCTCCCCGGATTGAGCAGCGTCACCTCCCCCAGCGGCCGGAGCGTCGGTCGGTGGGAGTGACCGACGACGATGCAGTCGGCACCGGCCTCGCGGGCCGCCAGCGAGAGCGCCTGTTCGCTGTGCTCGTGGCCGTGGACGGCGACGAACCGGACGCCGCCGTACTCGAGGGCCCGACGGGCCGGCAGTCGGTCGGTCACCGCGGGCGCATCACGGTTGCCGTGGACCGCGTGGAGGGTCCCGGCGGCGTCGTGGAAGGCGTCGAGGACCGTCTCCGTGGTGAAGTCCCCGGCGTGGACGACGACCTCGGCCTCGGCGATGGCCTCGGCCGTGCGGCCGTCGAGGCGCGGGTCGTCGGTTCCGTGCGTGTCGGAGACGAGGGTGAGCATTGGCGAGGGTTCGACGGGAGGGCCTAAACGCCCCGCGGTCCTCGGCCCGTGCGACCGACGACGGGACGGTACGCGGACGGCAAGGCCTTTGCCACCGTCGCGTGAGGCCTCGCACAACCGATGGCCAGCAGCAAATCAGTCGTCCTCGCCGCGCTCGTCGCCAACGGCCTCATCGCGATCCTGAAGTTCGTCGGCTTCCTGCTGACCGGGAGCGCGGCGATGCTCTCGGAGACGTACCACTCCATCTCCGACACGGGCAACCAGGTGTTCCTCCTCATCGGCATCCGTTACAGCGGGAAGGACCGCAACCGCGAGCACCCGTTCGGCTACGGGAAGGCACAGTTCTTCTACTCCTTCCTGGTCAGCGTCTTCCTGTTCGGCATCGCGGGCTGGGAGAGCCTGAAACACGGCTACAGCGCCATCCTCGACCCGCACCCGCCGGGGACGGGGAACGCGACGCTCCCGGTCGTGAACATCACCTTCCCGGCCGTCTACGTCAACTACAGCGTCCTCGTCGGCGCCATCGTCTTCGAGGCGTGGGCGTTCAAGAAGGCGTACGCCAACATGAGCCGACAGATCGAGGAGAACGAGTGGAGCGGGCTCCGCGAGGCGTTCAAGAAGACCTCCGACGTGACGGTACTGACGGCGCTCACCGAGGACTTCATCGCGATGGCCGGCGCCGGCATCGCCCTGTTCGGCGTCTACCTCTCGCGGGTGACCGGGAACGGCATCTACGACGCCGTCGCGGCGGCCATCATCGGGCTGATGCTCATGGGCTTTGCCGTCGCGCTGGCGTGGGAGAACAAGCGCCTCCTGCTCGGCGAGTCGATGCCGAAGGAGGACGAGGTCGAACTCCGTGGCGTCGTCGAGGGCTGGGACGGGATCGACCGCATCGTCGACTTCCGGACCGTCTACTTCGGGCCGGACAAGGTCGTCGTGATGGCCGACGTCGAGTTCGACGAGGTACTCGACACCGAGGAGATCGACGAACGCATCACCGCCATCGAGGCCGCGCTGAAGGAGTCCAACGGCGGGATCAGGAAGGTCTACATCGAACCGGAAGCGTAGGAATATATGATGTATACTCGGTAGAAATTCCTGGATTGCCATATTATCCGCGAATTCTCGAAATATCTTGGATACGCTTGGTTGGGAATGGAAGGGGGCAGCGGCCTCCTCCCCGTTCCGGACAGCCCCCCATCCGGCAGACCAGCTGGGACAGCCAGGGGATGGCTGTGCCAGTCAGCGATGTCCGGCTCCCGGATACCGGACCGGCCGGTCCAACGACTGATATGCCCGGCGACCGGAGCGGCACCCATGCTCAGACTCGGGGTCGCGACGGACGCCGAGACCCTCGCCCGGGTCCGCGACCCGCTCGCCGAGCGCGGCATCGAGACCGTCCACCTGTCGACCGCCGAGCGGGCGGTCGACCTCACCGCACCCGGCGAGGCGTACCCGGACGTGGACGTGGGGTTCGTCTTCCCCCCGCGGCTGGCGGAGGGTGGCGTCGCCGACGCCCTGCTCGACGTGCCGTGGGTGAACGGTCGCGAGGCCGTGCTCCGGTCGCGCCACAAGGGCGAGGCGCTCGCGCGCCTCGGGCGGGCCGGCGTCCCGACGCCCGACACCGTGGTCGTCTCGAACCCGTCCGGCGAGGACGCGCTGCTCGACGCGCTCGACCGGGTGGGCACGCCCGCCGTCGTCAAGCCCAACTCGGCAACCCGTGGCATCGGGGTCGCGCGGGTGGGTGACGCGGACTCGCTGCTCGGCGTGACCGACTACCTGGACCTGCTCCACGAGTTCCCCGCGACCGGCGACCGCTCCTTCCTCGTCCAGTCGCTCGTCCCCGACGCGCGCGACTTCCGGGTGATGTGCGTCGAGGGCGAGTACGTCGGCGCGGTCGAACGACGACTTCCCGACGCGGCCCGGGAGGCGGGCCGCTGGAAGCACAACGTCCACCGCGGCGCGGCGGCCAGCGGTGTCGACCTCGAGGCCGACCTGCGCGACCTCGCCGAGCGGGCCGCCGAGGCGCTGGGCGTGCCGTGGCTCGGCGTCGATCTGCTGGTCGCCGACGGCGGGGCGGGCCGCGCCGTGGTCAACGAGACGAACGCTCGACCGACGGTCGACGCAGCGACGAAGTACGAGCCCCCGTTCTACGACCGGCTGGCGGCACTCGTCCGGCGGACCGCGGAGGGGGAGTGAGCGGTCGTCAGTCGGTGTCGTCCCCGCGACCGGCGTCATCGACCCCGGAACTCGTGCCGTCGCCGTCGGCCGCCTCGAGCCCGCCGACGACGAACCGGGCGCCGCCGAGGTCGCTTCCGGTCACCTCCAGCGACCAGCCGTGGGCCTCGGCGATGTTGCGCGCGATGGCGAGCCCGAACCCGTGGCCGTCCTCGGATGTCGAGTAGCCGGGCTCGAAGACCCGCTCGCGGTCGTCCGGCGGCACCCCGGGGCCGTCGTCCGCGACGGTGATGGCGTGCCCGTCGGCCTCGACGCCGATCCGGACCTCCTGCTCGGCGTGTTCGACGGCGTTGACGAGGAGGTTCTCCAGCAGCTGTACCAGCCGCTCGGGGTCCGCCGCGACGGTCCGGTCGGTCCCGTCGAACCGCAGGGCCAGGTCGCCGGCCTCGACGGCCGAGAGTGCCCGGTGGATGGCCGGGCCGAGGTCGACCTGTTCGGGGTCGTCGACGATGCGGCCCTTCTCCGCGAGCTCGAGCAGGTCCTCGACCAGGCGCTCCATCCGGTCGAGGGCCGACTCGGCCTCGTCGACGAGTTCGAGGCTCTCGCTCCCGCCCGTCCGGAACAGTTCGAGGTTCGCCTTCGCGACTCCGAGCGGGTTCTTCAGGTCGTGGCTGACGACGCTGGCGAACGCCTCCAGCCGCTCGTTCTTGCGCTCCAGCTCCCGCTCGCGCTCCTTGAGGTCGGTGATGTCCCGCCCCTCGGGTACGATGAGGACGACCTCGCCGTCCTCGTCGGTGACGGGCTTGAGCGAGAAGTCGATGATGGCGGTCCCCTCGGCCCCCTGGACCTCCAGTTCGTACCGGACGAACTCGTCCTCGCGGGCGCGCTGGACGCCCTGCCGGACCCGTTCCGGCGTCGCCTCGTCGACCTGGAACCAGTGGGTGTTCCAGACCTTCTTCCCGATGACGTCCTCGGGCTCGACGCCGCCGAACGCCAGCGCGGTGTCGTTGGCCTTCACCAGCGTCCCGTCGGGCTCCATCAGGCCCGTGAACTGGAACGTGTTGTTGAACACCGCCTCGAACTCGCGTTCGCGCTCGCGGCGCTCGGTCACGTCCCGGCCGATGCCCACGAGCCCGAGTTCGGTGCCGTCCTGGTCGACCAGCGGCGCGCCCGTGAACTCGTAGGGGATGCGCTCGCCACCCTTGGTCTCGAAGAAGCTCTCGACGGTGACGGTCTCGCCCGACTGGACCACCGCCGCGATGTTCTCGGCGACCTTCGTCTGCTCGTCCTCCGGGATGAAATCGAGCGGGTGCATCTCCGCGACCTCGGCGTCGTCGTACCCCGTGACCTCGACGAGCCGGTCGTTCCAGCGGAGGAACGTCCCCTCGTGGTCGAAGGCGTACAGCGCGTCCGGGAGCCCGGCGAAGATGCTCTCGGCGAAGGCCCGCTCCTCGCGGAGCTCTCGCTCGCGTTCCTTCAGGTCGGTGATGTCGCGCCCCTCGGGGATGAGCAGCGTCACCTCGCCGCGGTCGTCGGTGACTGGCTTGAGCGAGAAGTCGATGATCGCCGGCCCCTCGGCCCCGTTGATCTCCATCTCGAACCGGACGAACTCCCCGTCGGCGGCCCGCTCGGCAGCGTCGTAGATGCGGTCGCGGTTCCCCTCGGTGATCCAGGCCGTCTCCGCCAGGTGCCGGCCGAGCACGTCCTCGGAGTCGACCCCGGCGAACTCGACGGCGGTCTCGTTGGCCTCGACGAGCGTGCCGTCGGGCTTCATCAGGCCCGTGAACTGGAACGTGTTGTTGAAGATGGCGTTGAACCGGCGTTCGCGCTCCTTGCGCTCGGTCACGTCGCGGAAGTAGACCGAGAGCCCGTCGCGGGCGGGGAACACGCGGATCTCGAACCACGCGTCGAGCGGGTCGAAGTAGTCCTCGGCGGTGACCGGCTCCTGCTCGCGCATCGCCCGCTCGAACGCATCCAGGAACGGCGTCCCCTCGACCTCGGGGAACGCATCCAGCATCGCGGTCCCCAGGAGCTCCTCGCGATCGGTGTCCAGCAGCTCGATGGCCCGGTCGTTGGCGTACGTGTAGCGCAGGTCACGGTCCGTGGCGACGAACGCGTCGGTGATGCGGTCGAAGACCTGTCGGACCCGCTCGGCCGAGCGCTCGGCCTGCCGCTCGGCCCGGCGCTGGTTCACGGCGTTCTCGATCCGGTTGGCCAGCACCGTGAACCGGTCGCCGCCGGTCCCCTTCTGGAGGTAGTCGGTGACGCCGGCGGAGATGGCCTCGCTGGCGATCTCCTCGCTTCCCTTCCCCGTGAACAGCACGAACGGGAGGTCCGGGTAGTGCTCGCGGACCTGTTCGAGGAACTCCAGCCCGTCGGTCCCCGGCATGTCGTAGTCGCTCACCACGCAGTCGACGGGCGGGTCGGTCACCGTGGGGTCGTGCCCGGCGCCGGTGTCCGTGTCCGCGACCGTGCGGGTCGCCGCCGTGACCTCGGCGCCGCCATCGGTCGCCGGCTCTTCCCGGAGCAGCGACATCGCCTCCCCCGGGTCCGTCGTCGAGATCACCTCGATGGCCTCGTGCTCGGTCTGGAGCCAGCGCTCGGTCAGCGTGAGGAACGGCTCGTCGTCGTCGAGGTGGAGGACATCGATGCCGTCACCGTCGGGACACGGCGTCACCCCCTTCGGTCCCCTCTCGCTCATCCTGTACGAGAGAGTGTGCCGTGGCTATTCAACGTTTGTACTGGTGCCGAAACGAAAGAACGGAAATTAAGTCGGCTGCGGCTCGCTTCCGGCCGTCACTCGAGGTCGATACCGGTGCCGCTCTCGGCGCGCTCCAGCGTGATCTCGAGCACGCCGTTGTTGAAGGTGGCCGCCGCGGAGTGTTCGTCGACCCGGACCGGGAGGTCGATCCGCTCGCGGTACTCGTGGCGGTCGGTGTCGGCTCCGACGATGAGATCGTGGCCGTCACACTGGACGTCGATGGCCTCCTTGTCGACGCCGGGGAGGTCGCCCACCACCCGCACCAGGTCGTCCTCGCGGTCGACCCGGAAGTGGACGTCGTCGCCGAAGCCCGAGTCCGGGCCACCCATCATCCGCTCGATCTCGCGGAAGAAGTCGGAGACATCCGAGAACGGGTCGTCGTCGCGGTCGTCGCGGCGCATTACGGCCCGTGCTACGGCGGCACGCGGCAAAAGGCTTCGCACCCCGACACCGCCCGGGTCGCCGGGCCACTCCCGAGTAGGCCGGACCTACAGCCCGAGCCCCATCGTCTCGTTCGTCCGGTCGCGCGACTCGGCGGCGTCGGCCGCGCCCAGGACCGCGCGGATGGCGTCGACGTTCTCGGGCACCACGTCGGACTCCTGGTGGATGGCCTGGAACAGGTAGCAGTCGTCGTCCTCGACGCTGATGGACTCGCTCCAGATGCAGTTCTCCCAGAGGTCGCCGCGCGGCCGGCCGCGGTCCAGCGCGTACTCCTTGAGCTTGCCCGCGCCGTCGATGTCGTGCTTCGGCTGGACCATGAACGTCCGCTCCTCGCCCGCCAGCAGCTCGCGCACCTCGTCGGCGCTCGGCATGTCCGCGGGGTCGGGTTCGAGCTGGACGTTCACGGAGTGGGTGTGCATCAGCGTCGCCGGCACCTTCAGCCCGAGCGTGTCGATGGACAGGTCCGGGAAGATGGTGTTCACGTCCGGGCCGTGGTGGCTCGGGAGCGTCACCGGGTTCGGGAGGATGTCGTTGATGGGGCCGCGGCCGGTCTGGCCCGGGTCGCCACCGCGCCGGACGAGCGTCACGCGGGCCTTCTCGACGCCGTAGGTCTCGTCGAGCGGGGCGAGCAGCCGGGAGAGGCCGGTCGTGTTGCACGAGACGACGCGGACGTGGTCGGCACCCTCGGCGTCGCCGTAGTTCGCGCGGGCGTTGAACGACGTGTCCACGAGGTCGGCGGACTCGCCACCCTGGTAGAGCGCGGGCGTGTCCAGCTCCTCGTACATCGACTTGTTGTCGGCGCCGATGCCCGACGGGCAGGCGTCGACGACGATATCCGCGGCCTCGACGAGTTCGTTGACCGTCCCCGCGAGGTCGATGCCGGCCTCGTCGAACAGCTCGATGCGGTCCTCGACCGCCGCGTACAGCGGGTAGCCGTTCTCGACGGCGAGTTCCGCCTCGTGGTTGGGGCTGGTCTTCGCCACGCCGACCAGCTCCATGTCGGGCTGGAGCGTGACGGCGTCCGCGACGCGCTTGCCGATGGTCCCGTAGCCGTTGACCGCGACCTGAATCATACCTCGTGGTGGTGTGTGCCGGCGGTTAATCGTTTCGAGAGGGTGTCGTGGGAAGGTGGGTCCCGGTAGCAATCCCGTGGGCGGTACCGGACGCCGTGGGCTGGGCCCGAGCCACGCCGAGCGTCCGACCACGACTCACGCCGATGGGGGTGTCACGAGCGCGATCCGTGACGGGTTGGCGGAACAAGTTGCAGACTAATGGCGCAATAGATATATGATGCAGCTGGCTGGGGAATCGAGGGCGTCACAGGTATCAAATGGGGGCCGAGACTAGCGATACGCGAACGCGGTCCCGATGAGCGCCATCACCACGACGAAGGCGGCGATGGCGCCGACCAGCAGGAGGCCGTCGATGTTCCGGCCGGAGGACATCCCGACGGCGACGATTCCGGCAGCGAACAGCACGACGGCGGCGATGGCGACGGCAATCTCGACCATCGTCTCCCTGTCGGGGGCCATAGCGCGGGATTCCGGCGGTCAGTTAAAAAGGGCTTCGAAGCCGAGTCCTGCCGGGGCCCCCGACCGCGCTGACCGCTCCGACCGGGCGGTGGGGCCGTCCCCGCCGGTGGTTCCACTTCCACCACGCTAGCGCGGCCCTTATTGCCATACGGACCCTTGTTTCGGATGGAAGCAAAGTGATTACACATATGACGCACACAGAACACACAGCCGCGTCATCGGATGAATCGCAGTGGAAACGAAGGGGGGTCTCTCCCCCGCGGGAGCGCCCGGTGGTCGAGCACATCACCGACACCACGGCGGACGCGCGGTCGGCGCGACGGGCCGGCGCGGGCGGCGACGGCGGGGACTCCGAGAACGGCCGCGGTCCCCAGCCACTCGCGCCCGACACGAGTCGCCTCGACGGTCGCTCGGCCCGCGCCTGGACCGAACCCATGGCGGTGACGGCTCTGGGCGAGGGCCGCTACGAGGTGGAGAACCGCGAGGGCCGGGCGTACGTCGTCGACCTCCCCGACGGGGACTGCACCTGCCCGGACCACCGCATCCGCGGGGAGTCGTGCAAGCACCTCCGCCGCGTCGCCATCGAGGTGACGCGGGGCCAGGTTCCCGCCCCGGGGAAGGTCCGTGGCACCTGCCGGGCCTGCGGCCGGGAGGCGTTCGTCCCCGAGGACGGCCCCTCGTTCTGCCGGGGCTGTCGGCTGGGACCGGGCGACCTCGCGACCGACCGCGAGACCGGCGACGCCGTCCTCGTGGTCCGCGTGACCGACGACCCCGCCGACGCGGTCGAGGTCGACGGGACTGGCCGCTCGGTCGCGGACTACGAGACGAACGCGGGCTACCCCCGCGACGACCCGGTCGTCGAGGTGGTCTACCCGTTCGGCGGCGGGAAGCCGCTGGACGAGCGCCGCCGCTACTCCTTCCCGCACTCGCGGCTCCTCCCCCGCGACGCCGCGCTGGTGGACGCCGGCGTCGGCGACGCCTGACGGGACCGGCGGCGGGCCGGCGCGCCCTCGCTGCTCCCGCCGGGGCTACGCGCCGTCCTCCAGCCCGACGAACACCGTCTTCAGCCGCTGCCCGCAGTCCGGACAGCAGAGGCTCTGCCACTTCGTGGGGTCGAGGTCGGCGAACGTCTCCGTCCGGGTGGCGGCCTCGCGATCGATCTCCCGGTCGCAGGTCCCACAGTGGAACGAGTCGGGCACGCCCGGCATGGGTGGTCGTCGGAGCCCGGCGGCCGAGAACGTTTCGTGGCCGGGCCGCGCGTCATCCATCCAGTCAGGGCTCGGGCCGCTCCGCTCAGGGGTCGGGTCGCTCGCCCAGCGTGAGCGACACCGTCCGGCGGCTGCCGTCGCGGATGAGTCGCACGGCGATCTCGTCGCCGGGACTGGTCTCCAGCGCCAGGTAGATCGAGAGATCGTTCAGCGCCTCGATGGGCGTCTCGTCCAGCCCGACGACCACGTCGCCGCCGGTCGGGACCTCGACGCCGTTGACGGTCGTCGAGCCGGTCGACCCCTGGAGCACCCCCTCGGAGGGGGCGTCCTCGCGGACGGAGGCGACGTAGGCTCCGCTGACCGCGGGGAGGTCGTTGGCCTCCGCGAGCAGCGGCGTGACCCCGCGGAGCCCGACGCCCATGAACGAGTGGGTGTACTCGCCGGTCTCGACGAGCGCCGGCACCACCCGCGTCGAGAGCGCCGCGCTGACCGCGAACGCGATGTTGTCGCCGCCGCCGGAGTTGACCACGCCCACCACGTTCGCGTCCAGGTCGACCAGCGGCCCCCCGGAGTTGCCGGGGTTGGCGGCCGCGTCCGTCTGGACCGCGTCGGGGATGACGAAGTTGTTCGCGGCCGGGAGCGACCGGTCGACGCCGCTGACGATGCCAGCCGAGGCCGACTGCCCCAGCCCGAACGGCGCGCCAACGGCCAGTACCTCGGTCCCGACGGGCGCCTCGCGCTCGACGAACGAGAGCGGTCGCGCGTAGTCGGGCAGCGACCCGACCTCGATGACCGCGAGGTCGGAGTAGACGTCCGCCCCGACCACGGACCCCTCGCGCCAGTCCTGCCGCGCGAAGCCGACCTCGAACGTGTCCGCCCCCTCGACGACGTGCTGGTTGGTGACGACGTGGCCGTCGTAGACGAAGCCCGAGCCCTGGCCGGCGCGCCCGTCCGGCCCGTACGCCCGGACGACCGCGACGCTCGGGGTCGTCGCCCGGTACGCCTCGGTGTAGCGGTTCTCCCGGGTCGCGGTCGGGTCCGGGTTCGTCGACCCGTCGCCATCGGCCGGTCCCTCGGCCGGGTCCTCGGGCTGGTCGGCGGTGCTGCCGACGAACCCGCTGGCGCAGCCGGCCAGCGCCGCCGTCGTCCCCGCAGCACCCAGCAGGAACGCGCGCCGGGACTGCCGACCGCCTGCACCGGGCCGCTCTTCGTGCCCGTCGTTGCCGTCGTTCACACGCTGGATTCGTGGGCCCCGGGCAAAGACCCTCCGCCCTCTGGTGTGCGTGCCGACGACCCGCCCGCTACTCCCCGACCGGCTGTGTCCGCAGGTCGTCGAGGGTGTCCTCCAGTTCGCCCAGCCGGGTCTCGAGGTCGTCCCGGCGGTCGAGCAGGTTACTCAGCTCCTCGGTGTTGACGGTGTCCTCGTGTTCGACGGCGTTCTCCAGCGTCTCGGCGGTGGCGCCGACGAGGAAGGCCGCGACCTGCAGGAGTTCGTCGGGGGACTCGCGCGATTCGAGGAGTTCGACGCCGCCCGAGTAGAGCTGGTACCGGATGAGCGGCACCTGCTCGCGCTCCCGGTAGGCCCCCGAGAAGTTCACGCCGGTCACGGGGTTCTCCCGGCCCATGTCGACCTCGTCGCGGACGATGCGGAAGGGGCGGGCGAGCTGGCCGTGGGCCTCGCCCAGCCGCCGGAGTCGGTCCGCCGTGTCGTCGTCGAACTGCTCGGCCACGTCCGCGAAGAACTGGTCGTTGCCGTTGCAGCAGAGACACAGCGTGAGGAAGGTGTCGTGGTCGGTCCGGGCCATCTCGCGCAGGCGCTCCCGGACGTGCTCGGCCTCGCCCACCAGCAGGTCCGCCTCCAGTTCGTCCAGCACGTCGCGGGCGGCCCGCTCGCGGTCGAGGAACGGCTCCACGAACGTCCGCGGCGGCTCCGCCTCGGCATCGTCGTCCCCCGTCATGGCTCCCGTTTGCGGGTGGGGTGGTAACGCTCTTGTGGTGGTTCGGGTCGCGGTGGCGTGGGTCGGGGCCACGTGGTCGGGGGGTACCACGGACCACTTCCACCCCGCCGCACGAACCCTTTTGCCCGAGAGCGAACAACCGGGGGGCGTGGCGACGAGTGACGGGCCCGGGTACCTGCGCTTCTTCCCCTACGACCAGCCGTACGACCACCAGCACGACGCGATGGAGGCCATCCGCGAGGCGCTGGTCACGGAGCGGGACGTGCTGTTCGAGGGGGCCTGTGGGACCGGCAAGACGCTGGCGGCGCTGGCCCCGGCGCTGGAGTACGGCCGGGCCGCGAACAAGACCGTCGTCATCACGACCAACGTCCACCAGCAGACCCGCCAGTTCATCGAGGAGGCCCGGGCCATCAACGCGGCCGAACCGCTCCGGGCGGTCGTCTTCCGCGGCAAGGGGTCGATGTGCCACATCGACGTGGACTACCAGGAGTGCCAGGCGCTCCGCGACGCGACGAGGGAGGTGGTCGACCAGGCCGAGGACGTGGCCGCGCTGGAACAGCAGGCCGCCGAGCTGCGCGAGGCGGCGAACGGCGACGCCGGGGCGGCGAACGGCGCGAGCGACCTCGGGGAGGCCCGCACCGCGGTGCTGGACGAGCTGCAGGCCGCCGAGGACCAGCTCGAGAGCGTCGAGGCCGACGCCAACGTCTGCGAGCGCTACCAGCGCAACCTGACCGGCGACACGAGCGACTTCTACGACTGGCTGTACGCCGACGTGCGCACGCCCGACGAGATCTACGACGCGGCCCACGAGGCCGGTTTCTGCGGGTACGAGCTGCTGAAGGAGGGGATGGAGGGGGTCGATCTCGTCGTCTGCAACTACCACCACCTGCTCGACCCGACCATCCGCGAGCAGTTCTTCCGGTGGCTGGACCGCGACCCCGAGGACATCGTGGCGGTGTTCGACGAGGCCCACAACATCGAGGACTCGGCCCGCGACCACGCCACCCGCACCTGCAACGAGGTGACGCTGGCGAGCGCGCTGGACGAACTCGACGAGACCGACGACTTCCGGGTCGACCCCGCAGAGCGGGTCATCCGGGCGTTCCACGACGCGCTGGTCGACGTCTACGAGGCCGGGATGAGCTTCGGCGCCCGCGAGGCACTCGGCGAGGACTGGGAGGACGTTACCATCGACGCCGACACGGGCCGCGACGACCTCACGATGGCGTTCCTGGAGCGCTACGAGGGCCCCGGGTACAAGCAGGACCTCGAACACGCGCTGAACCTCGGGAAGACGCTCGACCAGGCCTACCAGGAGGCGTACAAGGACGGCGAGACGACGACGCGCAAGGAGTGCCAGACCCTGGCGGCGGCGGGCTTCATCGGCGACTGGATGGACGGCTCCGCGGAGCCGGGCCAGTATCCCGTCGTCAGCGTCCGCCGCACCGAGGCCGGCGTCCGCGGCCGGGCGGAGCTGTACACCTGCATCCCGCGGCAGGTGACCGAGCCGCTGTTCGACGACCTGCACGCCTCCGTCCTGATGTCGGCCACCCTCCGCCCGTTCGACGTCCAGCGTGACGTGCTGGGGCTCGAGGATCCGGTGACGATGGCGTACGGGCTCCAGTTCCCGCCCGAGCGCCGGCGCACCTTCGCGGTCACCTCGCCCGCGCTGTTCGCCAGCAAGCGCGATGACCCCGACGTGCAGGACACGGTCGCGGGCACCATCGAGGACGCCGTCCGGTTCACGCCGGGCAACACGCTCGTCTTCTGTCCCTCCTACGCCGAGGCCGAGCGCTACTACGACCGCGTCGGGACCGACGCGACGCCCTACCTCGACCGCCCGGGTGAGCGCGCCGAGGACCTCCGCGAGCGGTTCACCGCGGGCGACGACGGGGTGTTGTTCACCTCGCTGTGGGGCACGCTCGCCGAGGGCGTGAGCTACGACGGGGACGACGCCCGCACGGTGCTGGTCGTCGGGGTCCCGTACCCGCATCTCGACGACCGGATGGAGGCCGTCGAGGACGCCTTCGCGGGTGCGTTCGGTGGCGACGAGGAGCAGGGCTGGCGCTACGCCGTCGAGATCCCGACCGTCCGCAAGACGCGCCAGGCACTCGGGCGCGTCGTGCGTTCGCCGGAGGACTTCGGGGTCCGCGCGCTCGTCGACGAGCGCTACGCCCGCTCGCGGGCCGACGACCTCGGCCAGTACTCCGT
Organism: Haloglomus litoreum; assembly: GCF_029338515.1. GTDB lineage: Archaea > Halobacteriota > Halobacteria > Halobacteriales > Haloarculaceae > Haloglomus > Haloglomus litoreum. The sequence goes on from NZ_CP119988.1 coordinate 871,945, forward strand.
CCACGACACCTTCCCCGAGGAGGAGCGCGAGGAGCTGCTGGACATCGCGCCCGAGAAACTGAAGTTCGCGATGCTGAACTTCTACCAGGAGATGGACGCCTACGACGGTGACCCGCCACGGCCGTGACCGGCCCGGTCGTTACACGCCCGGTCCCGGCTCCCCCGTCCGGAGGGCGAACTGCAGGCCCATCTCGTGTTCGACGAACAGTGCGAGTGCGAGGAGGAGCAGTCCGACCGACGCCCCGAGGTCGCCCACCATGGGTGCGGCGAACGGCACCGAGTCGACACCGGCCGCGGCGAGCAGGTCCGGCCGGAACACGAGCGCGAGCCACACCGTCCCGCCCAGTGCCTCGACGAACGTGAAGAGGGCCGTCCCCGGCGTCACGAGGCTGCTGAACAGTCCTCGACCCCTGAGTACGTTGTCCTCTATCGAGTGCTGCGGGAGCATGAGGACGAACAGTACGACCCCGGCGATACCGACGCCGGTCAACCCACCGAGCCGTTCCGCGACGCCGAGCCAGAGTATCCATATCAGCGCCTCCGAGAGGCTGAACGTCGCGATCGCTCCCAGCCGAAAGGAGAAGCCGTTGACGACGACGGTGTTGATGAGGGCCTCGAGCACCAGTCCGGCGAGGAGAATCCCGGCGCCGACGAGGGCCAGCCTCGAGAGCGTCGGCGCGTCTCGTACGAGTGCCAACCAGATGCCGAGGGTGAGCGTCTCGACGATGGTGAACACTGCAACGCCGACCGTCCGCCCGAGTGACCGGATGATCGTCATCTGGCTCTCGACTCGTTCACCATCGGATATAGTTAGGCGCCGTGTGAAGCCCCCCGTCCCCGGGGCGACCCCCGGCGGATGCGACTCCAGGCCGCGACCCGCTTCGGGTACGACGGTGGGCCCGGTCGCGCCCGCATCGCCGACGCCGGCGCTGTACCGCCGCCACGACACCGACCCACCCCTTCGGAACCCTTTTAGACGAACCCCGGCCACGTAGTGGTAATGAGTGACCTCACGGAGGAGTACCAACTGGAGTACTTCCGGGAGGAGGGGTTCGTCCGGCGGGAGTGTCCGGAGTGCGGCGACCATTTCTGGACACGCGACGAGGACCGCGAGCTCTGCGGTGAACCCCCCTGCGAGGAGTACGGCTTCATCGACGACCCCGGCTTCGACGAGGCGCACACGCTGACGGAGATGCGGGAGGCGTTCCTCTCGTACTTCGAGGACCACGACCACGAGCGCATCGAGCCGTACCCGGTCGCGGCCAACCGGTGGCGCGACGACGTGCTGCTGACGCAGGCCTCCATCTACGACTTCCAGCCGCTCGTCACGTCGGGCAAGACGCCGCCGCCGGCCAACCCGCTGTGTATCTCCCAGCCCTGCATCCGGATGCAGGACATCGACAACGTGGGCAAGACCGGGCGCCACACGATGGCGTTCGAGATGATGGCCCACCACGCGTTCAACGCCCGTACCGACATCGAGGATCCCGACCAGTACGCCTACCAGGGCGAGGTCTACTGGAAGGACCGCACCGTCGAACTCTGCGAGGGCCTGTTCGAGGAGCTGGGCGCGGACCTCGAGGAGATCACCTACATCGAGGACCCGTGGGTCGGCGGCGGCAACGCCGGGCCCGCCATCGAGGTCATCTACAAGGGCGCGGAGCTGGCGACGCTCGTCTTCATGTCGATGGAGCAGGACCCCGACGGGGAGTACGAGCTGAAGGACGGCAACCGCTACAGCCCGATGGACACGTACATCGTGGACACGGGCTACGGGCTGGAGCGCTGGACCTGGATGAGCCAGGGCACGCCCACCGTCTACGAGGCCGTCTACCCCGAGACCATCGACTTCCTGAAGGAGAACGCCGGCATCGAGCACACCGAGGCCCAGGAGGACCTCGTCCACCGGGCCGCCAAGCTGGCGGGCCGGATGGACATCGACGAGGCCGAGGACATGGCGACGGCTCGGCGCGAGATCGCCGAGCGACTCGATGTCGACGTCGAGCGGCTGGAGACGCTGATGGAGCCGCTGGAGGAGATCTACGCCATCGCCGACCACTGCCGCACGCTCGCGTACATGCTGGGCGACGGTATCGTCCCCTCGAACGCGGGGACGGGCTACCTGGCGCGGATGGTCCTCCGGCGGACCAAGCGACTCGTCGACAGCGTCGGCGTGGACGCGCCGCTGGACGAACTCGTCGACATGCAGGCCGACCGACTGGGCTACCGGAACCGCGACACCGTCCGGGACATCGTCCGGACGGAGGTCGAGAAGTACCGCGAGACGCTCGAGCGGGGCGGCCGCCGCGTCGAGCAGCTGGCCGACGACTACGCCGAGCGCGACGAACCCATCCCGCTGGAGGAGGTCATCGAGCTGTACGACAGCCACGGCATCCAGCCGGACATGGTCGAGGAGATCGCCGCGGAACGCGGCGCCGCGGTCGAGGTCCCGGACGACTTCTACTCGCTGGTGGCCTCGCGCCACGGCGGCGGCACCGCCTTCGACGACGGCTCGGAGGGCATCGACGAGCAGGTCGCCGACCTCCCGGAGACGGAGAAGCTGTTCTACGAGGACCAGGACCGCACGGAGTTCGAGGCCGTCGTACTGGACGTCATCGAGCGCCCGGACGAGGGCGACGGCGACGAGCCCGTCTACGACGTGGCGCTCGACCAGACGATGTTCTACCCGGAGGGTGGCGGCCAGCCGGCCGACGTCGGGACGCTCTCGACCGACGACGTCACCGCCGAGGTCACCGACGTCCAGGAGGTCGACGGCGTGGTGCTGCACCGGACCGACACCGACCCCGGGAAGGGTGAGTTCGTCCGTGGGCAGGTCGAGGGGACCCGCCGCCGCCGGCTGATGGCCCACCACACCGCGACCCACGTCATCGGCCACGCGGCGCGCGAGGTGCTGGGTGACCACATCCGGCAGGCCGGGGCCCAGAAGGGCACCGACTCCTCGCGGCTCGACGTGACCCACTACGACCGCATCGACCGCGAGCAGGTCAGGGCCATCGAGCGGGTCGCGAACGACATCGTCCGCGAGAACCTCTCGGTCAAGCAGGAGTGGCTCGACCGGAACGACGCGCAGGCCAAGTACGGCTTCGACCTGTTCCAGGGCGGCATCCCCGCCGGCACGGAGGTCCGGGTCATCACCGTCGGCGAGGACGTGCAGGCCTGTGCGGGCACGCACGTCGGCCGCACCGGGGAGATCGGCGCCATCAAGGTCCTCGGCACGGAGCGGGTCCAGGACGGCGTCGAGCGGCTCGTCTTCGCGGCCGGCGACGCCGCCATCGAGGCCACCCAGCGCACCGAGGACGCGCTCTACGCCGCCGCCGACACGCTCGACGTCGACCCGCAGGAGGTGCCGGACACCGCCGAGCGGTTCTTCGAGGAGTGGAAGGCCCGGGGCAAGCAGATCGAGGACCTGAAGGAACAGCTCGCGGAGGCCCGCGCGCAGGGTGGCGAATCGGGCGAGGAGGTCGACCTCGGCGAGACGACCGCCGTCGTCCAGCGCCTCGACGCCGACATGGACGAGCTCCGCGCGACCGCGAACGCCCTCGTCGAGGAGGGGACGGTGGCCGTCATCGGTTCGGGCACCGACGGCGCCACGTTCGTCGTCGCCGTCCCGGACGGCGTCGGCATCAACGCGGGCGAGGTCGTCGCCGACCTCGCGGGTCGCGTCGGTGGTGGTGGCGGTGGCCCGCCGGACTTCGCGCAGGGTGGCGGTCCCGACGCCGACGCGCTGGACGACGCGCTCGCGGCGGCGCCGGACGTGCTCCGGCAGAAGCTGGAGGCCTGAGGCGGCCAGTCGGCGGCGACGGACGCCGGCTCGCGGTGGATCTCACGGCTGCGGGGCAAGTTATATAGCACGGTCCTCGGTATCGTCGGCGATTCATGCGTCCACTCCAGCTCGGTTTCCAGCTCGACCCGCAGCAGTACGTCCCGGCGGTCGTCAGTGCGCTCACGACGCTCGTGATCTTCGTCGTCGTGTTCGTGCTGGTCTACACTGTCGGTAAGGCAGTCGTCACCAGAACGGTCGAGGGCAGCCTCGAGCGTCGCGAGTTCGACCCGACCATCGTCAGCCTCGCCGTGAGTACGACCGTCGTCGTCGTGGCGGTCCTGTCGGTCGCCATCGCCGCGACCGTCGCCGGGTTCGGCGTCGTCCTGGCGGCGTTCGCCACCCTGGCCGGTGCGCTGGCGCTCGCCGTCGGCTTCGCCGCCCAGGACCTCATCGCGAACTTCGTCGCCGGCATCTTCATCATCCAGGACGAGCCGTTCGAGGTCGGCGACTGGATCGAGTGGAACGGGAACAGCGGCGTGGTCCGGGAGATCCAGCTCCGGGTGACGAAGCTGGATACCTTCGACAACGAGATGGTCACGGTCCCGAACAGCGACCTCGCCGGCGCGGCCGTCGTGAACAACGTCGCGAACGACCAGCGCCGGGTCTCGGTCGGCTTCGGCATCGGCTACGAGGACGACATCGAGCAGGCCCGCGAGGCGATCATCGACGAGGGAGTGGCCATCGACGGGGTCCTCGACGAGCCCGAGCCCTCGGCGCCGGTCACGTCGCTCGGTGACTCCGCGGTCGTCCTCTCGGGTCGCGTCTGGATCGACCCCGAGGAGCACAGCTACGGTGCGGTCCGCGCGCAGTTCCTCGAGGCGGTCAAGGAGCGGTTCGACGCCGAGGGGATCGATATGCCGTACCCCAACACGGAGCTCTCGGGCACCGTCGAGGTGTCCGGCGCGGACGAACCGGCGGCCGTCAGCGGCGACTGAGCGCGTTCCCCTGTCGCGCCGACCGCCGTGTCGACCGTCCCGGGGCCCCGCCGTGCCAATCTATAACACCGACCGGTTCGTCAGTTTCCGCACTCATGCCACAACCGGTCATCGCGGCGGTCGGTAGCTCGCCCATCGGGCGGACGGACCTGCCCGGTCGGGACCTGTTCTCGCTGGCGCTCGCGGAGGCCTTCGACGGGCTCCCGGCGCCGGCGGAGCTGGTCGGGGCGCTGTACGCCGGCAACCAGTCCGAGCGCTACGAGAACCAGATCATGCACGGCACCCTGCTCGCGGAGTGGGCGGGGCTCCGACACGTCCCCGCCGAGCGGGTCGAGGGCTGCGCGGCGGCCGGCGCGCTCGCGCTCCGCCACGCCGTGAAGGACGTCCGCAACGGCGAGCACGACGCGGTCCTCGCGTGCGGCGTCGAGAAGATGACCGCCGGCGGGACCGCCGGCGCGACGGAGTCGCTGGCGGCGGCGTTCGACCGCGCCATCGAGCAGCGCTCCGGCGTCACCGCGCCCAGCCAGTACGCCCTGCTCGCCCAGCGCTACCTCCACGAGACCGACGCGACCGAGCGCGACCTCGCGCGCATCGCGGTGAAGAACCACCGCAACGGCGCCCGGAACCCCCGTGCGCAGTTCGGCGAGGAGATCGACGTCGACACCGTCCTCGAGTCCCAGCCGGTCGCGCCGCCGCTGAAGCTGTTCGACTGCGCGCCCGTCGGCGACGGCGCGGCCGTCGTCCTCGTCACCAGCGCCGAGACCGCCGCCGACCTCGGGGTGCCGGCCGTCGAGCTCGCGGGGACCGGCGCCGCGGCGAACAACATCGCCGTCGCCGAGCGCGACATGACCCACATCGAGGGGGCACGCATCGCGGCCGAGCGGGCCTACGCCGAGGCCGGTATCGAGGCCGCGGACGTCGACATCGCGGAGGTCCACGACGCCTTCACCGTCTCCGAGGCGCTGCTCTCGGAGGCGGTCGGCTTCGCGCCCGAGGGGCGGGGGTACCAGAGCCACCTGCCGCCCGCCGAGCGCGACGACGGCTGGACCGACGTCGCCCTCAGCACGAGCGGCGGGCTGAAGGCCCGGGGCCACCCCATCGGCGCGACCGGCCTGCTGCAGGCCGTCGAGGCGTACGAGCAGTTGACGGGCGTGGCGGCCGACCGGCCGGGCGGTGCGGGTGGCCCGGACGGGGGCCCCGACGCTCCCGAGACGGCGTTCCTGCTGAACGAGGGCGGCGTCGCCGACGCGGTGACCGTCGCGCACGTCCTGACCGCGGGGCCGGAGGTGGGCCGATGAGCCACGACCGCCCGCTCGACGCCGAGAGCCCGCTGACGCTACCGGGTTTCTTCGACGCGCTCGCCGACGGCGACCTGCTCGGCGGGGTCTGTGAGGACTGTGGACAGGTCCTCCTGCCGCCGCGCCCGGTCTGCTACGCCTGCGGGAGCCGGGCCGTCGAGGTCGAGGCGCAGCCCCGCGAGGGCCAGATATACACCTACACCGCCGTCCACACCCCGCCGCCGGCGCTCGCGGACGAGGCGCCCTACACGGTCGCCGTGGTCGAACTCGGCGGCGGCGGCCGACTGCTCGGCCGCGTCGACGCCGACCACGCGGACGTGGCCATCGGCGACCCGGTCGAACTCCGGGTCCGCGAGCCGACGCCGGCCGAGCGCGAGGCCGCACTCGATTACGAGGAGGCGTGGCCGGTCCACGTCTTCGAGCCGCGCTGAGTCGCTCGGCGGACGCTACAGCCCGTCGACCGCGGGGAACACGGCCCCGACGACGGCCCCGTAGACGACGTGCCAGAGGAGGCTCCCGGGCACGAGGTTCGGGAACGGCAGGCTCACGGGCGAGCCGACGACCGAGAGCCAGACCGGCATCACCAGCGCCGCGAGGCCGACCCAGGTGACGACACCCCAGGCGACGCCCGCGGCGACCGTCTGCACCCGGTCGCCGGTGTCGATGCGGCCCGTGCGGCCGAGCAGCGCCGCGAAGGCGACACCGAGGACCGCCCCGTGCGAGAGGTGGAGCGCCACCCCGGCGGCCGGACTCGGGGGCGTCAACCCGTACATGCTCGGGATGGCGCCCACGAGCGGTGCCGGGTTCATCACGGCCATCAGGACGGCCATCACGGCAGCGCCGGCCAGTCCCGCGACGACGCCACCTTTCCACGACGGTTCCTCGATACGGCTCGTTCCGGTCCGTGTCTCGGTTGCTGTCTGCGTCATCGGTCCCCTCTTCCGAGCCGGGTGGATTAGTCCCGGGGCGGAAGTGCGGACGCCACGGACGTGCACACGGGCGCACAGGCGCCCGCTGGCGCGCTCGGCGCATTTGCGCGCCTCGCGCACGAACCAGTATCTGGGTGCCTGTCCACCTGAGACGGCGGTGAGTCCAGGGTAACGAGGGGATTTATCGGCGTCACGAGCGTTGAACCAGCCACATGGACACCTCCGCGTCTGACCCCGACCCGGGTCGGTTCCGCGAACTGATGATCGACGACGAGCCGGGATTCACGGACGTGATGGCCTGCGTCTTCGGCGTCCAGCGTCACGAGGCACGGACCTACCTCACGCTGCTGGAGAACCCCGGCAGCACGGTCGCCGAGCTCGCGGAGACGCTGGACCGGGACCGCTCGAACGTGAACCGCTCCCTGACGACCCTCCGCGAGAAGAGCCTCGCCACCCGCCAGCGCCGCCTGCTCGACTCGGGCGGCCACGTCTACCAGTACACCGCGACCCCGCTGGACGAGGCCCGCGAACTGATGCACGAGACGCTCGACGAGTGGGCCGCCTACGTCCACGAGCGTATCGACGAGTTCGGCCCCGGCGCCGGGGACATCGAGCGGTAACACGGGCTATCCGACGGGGCCGACTGCGCGACGTGACGCTCGCGTGTGGCGGGGGGTCCCGTTCCCCGGACGGTGTGGGAATCTCTCAACGTAATCGGATAATCTGGAAAATTCCCTATTTAGAGTTTTACTGGGGTGTTTCTGTTCCTGCGTCGCATCTTCCGCTCGTCTCCACTCGCGGCTCCGGGGATGGGCGGAGCGGTCAGCGAACCGCGAGCGGGCGTGGTTCGGGACCGGCATCGTCCGGGCCAGCCACACGCCGTCGGACGCCCGGCGCGGGTCACGCGCCGGGACTGGGGACGGTCGCGCCGAGGCGGTCGAGGTAGCGGTCGGTGAACCGGCGAGCGGCGCCGCGGTCGAACTGCTGCTGGCTGTAGCGCGTGACCAGCCGCACGTCGCCGTCCAGCGTCGCGACGCCGAAGCCGACGCCGAGCGGCATCATCGACGGCGGGGAGAAGTGGCAGTCCGCCTCGTCGTCCTGCCCGCCCAGCGCCGGGAGGTCGGGGATGCGCCCGAGGTTCGAGAGCACCGCGCTGTCGACGAAGCGGTACCCGGTCGCCCCGAGCAGGCCCGGGACGAGGCGCTTGATGCCGACCGGGAGGTTCGCGGAGAGCGGCCCCAGCGCGTCCGTGACCCAGCCGGCGCCGTCGTGGCGCTTGTGGCGGCTGGTCTGCTCGACGACGCGCTCGACGGCCGCGCCCGGACTCGTCCGGTGGCGCGGCTTCGTGTCCACGCTGACGAACGGGGCGTACATCCCGACCGTCTCGTAGAACCACTCCGGCGGGCGGGCGTTGACGGGCATCATCAGGCTGATGCGGTCGCTCTCGGCGCCGTGGTCGGCGTTCCAGTCGTCGATGGCGAGGTGGAGCGCCGCGAGGAAACAGTCGTTGACCGAGACGCCGTCGGGCCTGCCGCCCACGACCGCCGAGACGAGGGCGTCGTCGAGTTCGCGGTGGACGAACCCCCAGCCCGACTCGTCGGTGCCGCCGTCGACGGCCACCCGGGTCGGTTCGTCCAGCGCGTCGGGGAGCCGTCCCAGCCCCTCGGCGAGCCGGGTGCCGGCCTCGCCGAGCGAACTGGGCCCGTCCTCCACCAGTACGGCACGCGACTCGGCCAGTCCGACGGGGTCCTCGTCCACTGGGTCGCCGCGGTAGGCCTGACAGACCGAGCGTGCGAGGCGGAGCGTCCCGACGCCGTCCATGGCGACGTGGCTCCCACAGACCATGAGCCGGTCGCCGCCGTCGATACCGCCACCGCGGGCCAGCGCGACCCGGAACGGCGGCGACTCGCGCAACTCGACGCGCGGGCTGTAGAACCGCGTCCGCAGGTCCGCCAGCGCCTCGGCGTCGCCCGCGTCGGCACGCTTCAGGGGCACCGTGTCCGGGTCGTCCGGGATCTCCCAGACGTACTCGTCGTCGAGCGCGCCGTAGTCGCGCAGGCGCGCCCGGGCCAGCGGGTGGGCGGCCGCGGCCGTCTCGACGGCGTCGTACAGCCGCTCGGCGTCGAGACTCGCCGCCGACCCGACCTCGATCTGGACGTTCCAGGGCTCCAGTTCCTCCTCCAGATGAAGGACTGCCTCGTCCAGCGGCGTGAACGGAACGGTTCGCGTCATCGACCCGCCCTCCCACCGTCATCATCTGCTGGTTCTCGCTTCCGTGGAGTACCGCTCGCTGCCGTTCCAGGACGAACCGTGAGTCGGTTCATGACTGTTTCTCGTCGGCTTCCCCGGTAGGTACTTCCCCGCAGTTGTGAGGTGGGGTATTACACCGAGGGGTCGAGCGACCTGTGGCGGTGTGGCTCGCAGCCGGGGAGCAACGGGTACGAGCTCCGGGAGCAACAGCGGCCCGTGATGCTACTGCTCGGCCGCGAGGTCGGCCTCGACCTCGTCGAACAGGTCGACGACGAGGCCCTCGATCTCGTCGCGGATCTCCCGGACGCGCTCGACGTCCTGACCGTGGGGGTCCGCGAGCGCCCAGTCGCGGACCTCGGTGTCGGCCGAGAGCGACAGCGTCGAGCAGCCCATCGTCGCCACGATGTCGCATCGGTCCAGTTCCTCGTCGCTCACGGCGCGTGGGGTCCGGTCCGAGAGGTCGATATCGAGTTCGCCCATGACCTCGACGACCTCCGGGTGGACCGCGTCGGCGGGGTCGGTCCCGCCGGTGACGATGTCGACCGCGTCGGCCAGCCCACGGCGCTCGCGTTCGCGCTCGGCGAAGGCGGTCGACATCTGTGAGCGGCCGGCGTTCTGCACGCAGACGAAGCCCAGCGTCCGTCGGCTCATGCCGGCACCTCCCGGGTCGTGTCCAGCGCGTTCAACAGCGCGGTCGTGCGGTCGGTCGCACGGTAGTAGCGCCAGCGGCCCGCCTTCCGGCGCTCGACCAGTCCGGCGTCGGCCAGCGAGGAGAGCGCGTGGCTCACCGCCGACTCCGAGACGTCCACGAGCGGGGCGAGCTCGCAGACACAGCGCTCGCCCCCCGCGGCGAGCAGGCGGGCGAGGCGGTAGCGCGTCTCGCCCCCCAGCGCCCGGAGCGCGGTCAGGTCGTCCCCGGGCGCGGCGGTCTCACGATCCAGCGCCCGGAGTTCGGTCACCCGGGCGTCGACATCGCTGTCACAGCACTCCTCCAGCTGGTCGCCCAGCAACCGCCGGAGGCGGTCGGTGTCGACCTCAAGTTCGGCGTCGGACATATACTCAATTGCACAGGTCTTCAGATAACAGTTCCGACCGTCCCGACAGGCCGGCCGCGGCTCAGCCGTTCGGGTTCTCCGGGCGAGCGTCGTGGCGCGCGTCCGCGACCGCCGCCGCGAGGTCCCCGCGCTTCCAGTAGCCCAGCACGGTGAACACCACGCCGGCCGCCAGGAGCAGACCCACCGTGGCGAGGTTCGCCGTCGCGACCGCGTCGCCCAGGAACGCCGCCGCGACGAACGTCGGCGTCCGGCCCACCGCGACGAGCACGAGCAGGCGCCACGTCGGGATGTCGGTCAGGCCCGCGACGAAGCAGAGCGCGTCGTCCGGGAAGACGGGGAGGAGGAAGGCGACGAACAGCCCGGCCTCGCCCGTCTCGTCGACGACCGCGTCGAACTCCGCGAGGGTGTCGTCGGCCACGACGGACTCGGCGTACGGCCGGCCGTACCGGCGGGTGAGGCCGATAGCGACGGCGCTCCCCAGCAGGACGCCGACGACGCTGAACGTCGCCCCCAGCAGCGGCGCGAACAGGTAGCCCCCGGCGACCGCGAGTAGCTGGCCGGGGATGGGCGCGACGACGACCTGTGTCGACTGGACGGCGAGGAAGACGACCGGGGCGAGCGAGCCGAACCCGGCGACCCAGGCGCGCGTCGCATCGGGGTCCAGCAGGAACGGGGCCGCACGGAGGACGAGCGCCGAGACGAGGCCGACGGCCCCGACGAGTCCAGCCAGCCGCAGGAGCGCCGCGCGGCGGTCCGCGGCCGACTCGAAGACGTCCCGGTCCATCAGCGGGGGAGGAGCTGCCGGACCTGGGCCAGGCCGCCGCCGGTCCGGAGGGTGGCGTTGTGGACGAGCTGTCCCACGTAGCGGGTCGCCGGGGTCCGTCGGCCCCGTGCGGTCGTCCGGCCGGCGCGGATGGCTGCGAGGGCTTGCCCGGCATCGACACCCGGTGGGTCCGGAGCCGTGAGATCGGTCGCCTCGCTCCCGCCGGGAGGCCGCACCTCGGTGTACGCCCGCCCGACCATCTCGGGTCGATGGGCGTCGCTCCCACCGACGGCGGGGTAGTCGGCACGGTCGGCGAACCGCCGAGCGCGGCGGTTCTGCAGGCCCGTCATCTGGTGGGCGTTGAACGTCTCCACGGCGTCGGGTGCCGCCCGGCGGATGGTCCGGCCGCTGGCACCGTGGCGGCTCACCTGGAAGGGATGCGCGGCGACCGCCACCCCGCCCCGGTCGCGGACCGTCCCGACGGTCTCGGCCATCGGCCGGCCGGGCACGGGGGCGGCCTCGACCCCGAGTGCGAGCAGATGCCCCTCCGCCGTCGAGACCTCCACCCCGGGGATGACGAACAGGCCGTATTCGGACGCGAGCCGTGCGGCCCGACGGGCCCCCCAGACGGTGTCGTGGTCGGTGATGGCCAGGCCGTCGAGCCCGGCGTCACGGGCCGCTGCCAGCACCGCGCGGACGGAGCCAGCGGCGTCGTGGGAGAACCGGGTGTGGACGTGCGTGTCGAGGCGTATCATCGGACTCCGAAGATGAGAATCAGGCAGAGCCCCGCTGCGACGGTCGCGAGGACGCCGACCAGCAGGTGGCTATCGTCGGTCTTGTAGCTCCGGTAGTTGGCGGTCATCGCCGGTCCCATCGGGAGGATGGTGGCAGCGGCGAGCCAGCCGTTCCACGCCGGAACGAAGCTGACGAGGAAGTAGTTCGCCACGACCACGGCGTTCGCGTGGACCACGGTGAGGCCCCGGTAGAAGGCCACGCCGTCGTCCACGCCGAACCCCTCCGTCGAGTGGCGGATGAGTCGCAGGCCGCCGAACGCCAGGACGACGAACCCGACCACGAGGCCCGCGTACACGTTCGGCGCCATCGTCAGGTGGTAGAGGAGGGCCGCGGGGACCAGGTAGGCGAAGATATCGATGTAGGAGTCGACCTGCAGGCCGAGGTCGCTGGTGACATCCAGGGCGCGAGCGACCGCGCCGTCGAGCTTGTCGAAGGCAAACGCACCCAGCATCGCGAGCAGGCCCCAGTTGGGCTGTCCGGAGGCCATGAGCAGCGCGGCCGCCCAGCCGAACAGGAGCGCCACGAGGCTCACGCAGTCCGCGACCGACAACTCCCGGAGGAAGCTCCGCCGGTCGGCCTCCCAGCCGTGTTCGGCCGCCCTGTCACGGACCCAGTCTACGATGCCTTCCGAGGCGGCTCCGGACATCCTTGCCCGGGACTGGGCACCATGGGACTATAAATTTTCACAATAATAAATACTTTAGATAAGAGTATATAGGTACGTTACGCCCAGTTAGTGAACGGTTCTCACGGGGCCTGCCCGGGTCACACGCGCGTCCGGTTGCGGCGCCGGAGCGGCCCCAGCCGGACGTAGTCCAGACGCTCCTCCGGTCCGAACCCGCAGGCCTCGAACGTCCACCGCGACGGCCGGTTGTCGGGGGCGATGAGCGCCCACGAGCGCGCCCGGTCCCACTCTCGCGCGACGCGGACGGCCGCCGCCACGAGCGCCCTCGCCAGTCCCTCGCCCCGGTGGTCGGGCGCGACGAACAACCGGTGGACGTACCCGCCCGGCTCGTCCAGCACCGTCTCCAGCACCTCGACCTCGACGGGACGGTCGGTCACGACGACGTGGCCCGCGTACGCGCCGTCCACGCGCGCGATGAGCCCACGGTCGAACGAGCCCAGCCCCGAGAGCGCCTCGCGGGGCGAGGCGGCGGCGTCGGCACCGAGGTTCGCAGGGAGGCCGGCTGGGTCACCGGCGAACGGCTCGATGCTCGCCCCGGCTGGCGGCTCGCGCTCTGGGACGGCCCCCTCGTGGGCGTACAGGAGCATCGTCGAGACGCGGACGCCACGCGCCGCCAGCCAGTCGTACGCCCGGCGCGCGGTCGCGGTCCGCGAGAGCCGCCAGAGTTCCATGTCGGGGGTGTCGGCGCTCGGGGCTTGAGTCGGTCGGAAGGATATGCATCCGTACTTGCTTCGTTCGCACGGTTCGAAGCTACCGTATACCGCGCCGCAGGCGCGGTTTCACTCGCCCGAGACGAGCGTCCTGTTGGCCGGGAGGCCGACAGGTCCGAGTCGAGGGCGAGCTTTTTTCTGAACGTTTTTTGCGCAAGCGGATTGCGGCCGCAATCTATTATCTGGCGGCGTAGCCGCCAGCCGGTGACCGCAGGGCGCCGGCGAAGCCGGCGCACAAGGTCACCCGCAGCGGAAAAAAGCTCGTTTACTTCCCGCGCCGTCGGTCCGCGCCGAGGCTCGGCTTCGTGTGCTCGGTACCCTTGCCACGGCCCTGCTGGCCGCGACCCTTCTGGCCCGCGGAGGTGCGCCCGCGGTAGGTGCGCCCGCGCTGGGAGTCGTCGCAGATCCAGTTCAGGTCGTCGTCGTTCTCGATGGCGGGGTGCTCGGGGTCCACGAGGATGACCTCGTGCCACTTCTTCGAGCCGTCCTCCCCGACCCAGTAGGAGTTCAGGACGCGGAGGTTGCGGAACTTCCGGCCCGCGCGCTCCTCGGCGATGCGCTGGATGGACTTCCGGCGGGTGATCTTGTTGACACCCTGGCGCTTCGAGCGCCGGCCGGCCTTGAACCGCTGCTTTCGCGCCCCGCCCTTCCGGACGGCGACGCGGGCCACGACGATGCCCTGCTTTGCCTTGTAGCCCAGCGAGCGCGCGCGGTCCAGCCGCGTCGGACGGTCGATGCGCTCGATGGCGCCCTGGTCGCGCCACTCCTGCTGGCGCTGCCACTGCAGTTCCGCGAGCTTGCCCTCCTTCGGGGAGTTCCAGGCCTCCCGGATGTGCGAGTAGAAGCTTCGTGTCATATTGTGTCACCGCGGGCGTTGCGTGGTTCAGCCCATCGGCGGCTGCGCCGCCTCTCCGGGGGCCCTGCCCCCGCTGGCCACATTCCATCCTGCCGTAGCAGGTGCCCGCCGGTGCCCGCGACCGACGAGTTACGCGTCTCTTCTCGGTTCGGGCTTCTAAGGGCTTCGGAACGCGGGCGTCCCGGGCAACGACACACCTTTTCCCCCGCCACACCAGTAGACGACCCATGACAGAGGTCGAGGTACCGGAGAGCCACCCCCGGTACGAGTCGCTGCTGACCCGCCACCGCATCGAGGCAGGCGTCGAGAAGGGCATCACCTCCCGGCAGGGGCTCATCGCCCAGGGCCGCGGCGAGGCGTACGACTACCTGCTCGGCGAGCGGACCATCCCGTCGGCGGACGAGGCCGAGCGGGCGGCGGCCGCGCAGTTCCTCCTCGCCGACCAGGCCGTCGTCTCCGTCAACGGGAACGTCGCGGCGCTGTGCCCGGGCGAGGTCGTCGTCCTCGCGGAGGTCACGGGTGCCGACATCGAGGTGAACCTGTTCAACCGGACCGAGGAGCGGATGGAGCGCATCGCCGACCACCTCCGCGAGCACGGCGCGCGCGACGTGCTCGGACTCGCGGCCGACGGCCGCATCCCCGGCCTCGACCACGAGCGCGCGAAGGTCGACGCCGACGGCATCGGGAGTGCCGACACCGTCCTCGTCCCGCTGGAGGACGGCGACCGTGCGGAGGCCCTGGCCGAGATGGGCAAGACCGAGATCGTCGTCGATCTCAACCCGATGTCGCGCTCGGCACAGTCCGCGAGCATCCCCATCGTGGACAACGTGATGCGTGCGGTGCCGAACATGACCGAGCACGCCCGCTCGCTGGAGGACGCATCCGAGCAGGAACTGCGCGACATCGTCGCCGCGTTCGACCGCGAGGCGGCGCTGGCGGCTGCCGAGGACGCCATCCGGAGCGGCGATCTGGGCTGATTCTCGGGGTTTGGGGTTCAGCGACACGGATATCCCCGGAACGAGCGTACTGGTGTCCATGGAGAAGAACGTCGGCGGATACGACCGTATCGCTCGTCTGGTTGTCGGCCCCATCCTCGCCATCGTCGGGACGGCGGCCCTGCTCGGCTACGTGACCATCGCGGCCGGGACACTGGGACTGGCCCTCGCGGCCATCGCCCTGCTGGTCGGCCTCGTGTTCGTCGTGACCGGGCTCACCCAGAAGTGCCCCCTCAACAGCCTGCTCGGGCTGGACACCTACCGGAAGTCCTCCGAGGCCGAGGAGGCCGAGGTCGGCCCGGGCCGGACGGCCTGAACCGACCCGCTGTGGCTGTCGGCTCCTTTTCACGCGCTACGGACCGATAGCGGTGCGGCTCGACCGGAACGGAACACCTCCCCACGGGAGGAGGGGCGGAACCCGCTCTGACCCGGTGTCCCACGTTCTCGACCGCTACCGCCGGCCTACCCGACCCAGCCGGACAGCACGCCGACGAACCCCAGCCCTGCTTCCTCGTAGCGCCGGTCGCGTGCCCGTGCCGTGAGCGCCCGCCGTGACGCCCGCACGCGCTCCGAGAGCGGCGCGTCGAGGTCGCTCCCCGGCACGAGCGCACGCGCCACGTCCGCCGGTGTCGAGGAGGGCGCCCCGGCGGCGACGAACGCCCGGAACGCCGGGTTCAGGAGCCGACCGACCGGGTGGTCGCTCGCCGTCGCGTCGACGAGCGCGACCCGGCCGCCCGGTCGGTCGGTGTCCGCGCCGTCCCCGCCGGCCGCCACGAGGTCACACCACTCCCCGACCGTGGCCCCGGGCTCCTCCAGCAGCCCGACGACGAACGTCGCCAGGAGCGCGTCCGGGTCGGCGACGGGGGTCGTCGTCGCGTCCCCCTGCACGACGTGGACGTTCTCCCAGCCCTCGCGTGCGATGCGCTCGCGGGCCCGCGAGAGTAGCGGGCCCGTCAGGTCCACCCCGACCACCCGTCCGCGCGGCCCGACCGCCCGCCGCAGGTAGGGGAGGTTCGCGCCGGTGCCACACCCCATCTCGACGACGGTGTCGCCGGGCGAGAGGTCCAGCGCGGCGACCGCGCGGGCGCGCCACCGGCCGACGGGCGGGAGCGTCGCGATGCGGTCGTACAGGGCGGCGTTGTCGCCGTAGAACTCCGCGACGGTGCTCATCGGACGGTCTCGGCCAGCTCCCGGACCCGCTCAGCGACGGTCGCCGCGTCCGGGCCGAGGACGTAGACGATGGGCTCGACGCCGAATCCGCCGGTCTGGTAGAGGGCGTCCGCGTCCGGCCGGTCCGCGAGCGCCTCGGCGACGGCGGCGTCGAGATCCCCGCCGTCGGCCGCCTCGTCCGCGCCCGTCCGTGCGGCCTCCCCGACGGCGTCGAACTCGACGGCGTCGTAGCCAAGGTCGGCGAGCGCGTCGACGACGGCCGGCGTGTAGTGGACGTTGCACGCGGCGCGCGCACCGTGTCCGGCGCGTCGGGCCGCCAGCAGGACGCTCGCGACGTAGACGGAGACGCCGAACTCCGGCTCGGCCGGCACCGTCGCGCGGCCCTTCACGTCGAGGATGCGCCCCGGGACCGCCGCGACGTCCTCGACACGGGTCGCCTCCGGGAGCACCTCGACCAGGTTCGAGCCGACGGCCGGCACGAGCGCGGCGAAGGCCGGGGACTCCTCCAGCGTCCGCAGTCCGCCACGGACCGACGAGAGCACGCGCTCGCTCGCCCGGAGCCCGGACTCGGGGTCGTGGACGTCGAAGTCCCCCTCGTAGTCGGCCAGCGGCGGGAACGCCTCCTCGTGGAGTCGCGCGAGCAGGTCGCCCTGCTCCAGCCGGCGGACGAGGACCTCCGCCTCCGCGAGCGCGCCGGCGGGCGACAGCTCGCCCGACGCGAGCCCCGCACCGACCCGGTCGACGAGGTCCCTGACGCGTTCGTCCTCGGCGACGCGGTCGTTCACCGCGACGGCCCCGGTGGCGTACTTCGAGACGGCGCTCTGGCTGATGCCCAGCAGGTCGGCCACCTCGCTCTGTGTGAGTCCCTGTTCGCGGAGTTCGGCGGCCAGTAGCGACCGGTAGGTCGGGAGGAACTCCTCGACCACGATCTCCTCGACGAACTTCATCGGCTACCGGTCACCACCGAACGCTCCCGTCCGTTGCCGAGACTCGGCCACGACACGGTCGGGCCTCATTGGTCACCACCGAACTCCGCATCCGAGCCGACGCGGGACGCCTGCGGTCCGGCCTGGTCCTGGTACTTCGAGCCGCGCTCGCTCCCGTAGGGGCGCTCTGCGGGCGAACTCAGCTCCGTGAACAGGACCTGCGAGATGCGCATCCCCGGGGTGAGCGCGACGGGCGCGGTCCCGAGGTTGGACAGTTCGAGCGTGATCTGCCCGCGGTAACCGGGGTCGATGATGCCGGCGGTCGCGTGGATGACGACCGCGAGCCGTCCCAGCGAGGAGCGACCCTGGACGTGTGCGATGAGGTCGGCCGGCACCTCCACGCGCTCCTTCGTCGTCCCGAGCACGAAGTCGCCCGGGTGGAGGATGAACTCGCCGTCCTCGGGGACGACGGTTTCGTCGACGTACTCGTCGGTCTCGGCCTCGCTGCCCGGATGGATGCAGGGGATGTTCGTCCGCTGGAACTCCAGGAACTCCCGCCCCAGCCGGAGGTCGACGCTGGCGGGCTGGACCTGCAGGTCGATGTCCTCCAGGGGCTCGATGGCGAGGTCGCCCCCTTCGAGCCGCCGGAGGATGTCCGCGTCCGAGAGTATCATGGCCATGGGCGGGCGCGACGAGGGCAAAAGAGTCCCGGTCCTCGCGATTCCCCGACGGCGGGCTCGGTCGTACCCCGCTCACCGGCGCGCCACCGAGGGACGGCGACAGCGGTCTGTCTCCATCTGGTGTCAGATATGGTTGGTTGCTCTATTCAGATGGTGAAAAGAGTCCGTTCGAGAACAACATTTATACCTGACCTTCCAATCAATTCATGCAAGCGATGGGGGGTAATGATAGCAGTTCACAGGGGAACGACCAGCGGCGTGAGCGGCAGGGAGGGCCGTTCCGGTCGGTCGCCGACATGGTCGCGGGAACGATCGTCGGTGTCCGGTCAGGGCTGACGGGCCTGTTACGTGAGGGGAACGGCTCCGCCGCCGGGATGGATGTCGAGGCCCTCGGGGGGGTGCCACCGGTTCCGGACGCGGTTCGGGACCACCCGACCCGGTCGGCCGTGCTCGCCGACGTCTTCGACTACTTCAGGGGGAACGAGGAGGACGATCAGTTCCCGGCACCCGGCGAGGACGCGATCGACCGCCGTCTGTTCGACTTCTCCTACCTGGCACACCACGACGAGATCGAGCGGTACTGGGTCAACGAACCGTTCGCGTACGTCTCCATCCTCGAGGAGCACGGGACCAACGAGCGGCGCTACCGGGTCACGGAGCCGATGCTCGACGAGTACGAGGCGTTCGTCCTCGACGAGCTGTCGAAGGTCCTCCGGGACAGCCTGATGTACCAGGACATCGACGAGGAGGGGGCGCTCGAGCGGACGTTCACCCGCCGGGCGGGGGAACTGATGGACCAGCACACGGCGGCGCTGGACCCCATCTCGCTCCACAAGCTCCGCTACTACCTCAAGCGGGACTTCGTCGACTACGAGCGTATCGACCCGATCATGCGCGACGAGGCCGTCGAGGACATCTCCTGCGACGGGGCCGACGTGCCCGTCTTCGTCTACCACCGCGAGTACCGCGACCTCGACACGAACGTCCAGTTCGACCGCGACGGGCTGCTGTCGTTCGTCACGCGGATGGCCCAGCGCGCGGGCAAGCACCTCTCGGTCTCGAACCCGCTGGTCGACGCCTCGCTCCCGGACGGCTCCCGGGTGCAGCTCACGTTCGGCGGCGATGTCGCGACCCGCGGCCCGAACTTCACCATCCGGCAGTTCTCCTCGGTGCCGGACACGCCGGTCGACCTCATCAACTGGGGCACCTTCAGCGTCGAGCAGATGGCGTACTTCTGGCTCGCCATCGAGAACAACCGCTCGCTCGTCTTCGCCGGCGGCACCGGCTCCGGGAAGACGACCTCGCTGAACGCGGTCTCCTTCTTCATCCCGAAGAAGTCGAAGGTCGTCTCCATCGAGGACACCCGCGAGATCTCGCTCCCACACGAGAACTGGATCCAGTCGCTCACCCGGGAGTCCGTCACCGAGGAGGGCCGCGGCGAGGTGACGATGTACGAGCAGCTCCAGACCGCGCTCCGCCAGCGCCCCGAGTACATCCTCGTCGGCGAGATCCGGACCGAGGCCAACGTCGCGCTCACCTTCTTCCAGGCGATGGCGACCGGCCACACCGCCTACACGACCATCCACTCCGAGTCCGTCACGGGCGTCATCAACCGGCTGGAGAACGACCCGCTCGGCGTGCCCACCCAGATGGTGAAGGAGCTGGACATCGTCTCCATCCAGCGGCAGGTGATGCTCGACGGCGAGCGGGTCCGCCGGAACGCCCGCGTCACCGAACTCCTCTCGCGGGGCGAGGTCGACGACGTCTCCGTCCACGACGTGTTCGAGTGGGACGCCGCCAACGACTCCTACAACGAGATGTTCGACTCGCGGGTGCTGGACGACATCGCCGACGACCGGGGCTGGGATCACAAGCGGCTCAACCAGGAACTCGACCGCCGCGTCGAGGTACTGGAGTACCTCGTCGACCAGGACATCACCTGGTACGAGGACGTCGCCCGGGTCATCCACACGTTCATGCACGACCAGGAGCGCGTGCTGGAGGCCATCCGCTCGGACGAGGACGGCCTGGGTTCGCTCGAGGCCGACCCGAGCCCCCGGCAGGGGGTGACCACCAGTGCCGCCAGCAGCGCCGTCGCCGGGGAGACGGCCACCGCCCGCCCCGCCGGCGCGCCGGACCCCTGGGAGGAGGTCGACCCCGACACCGATCTGTCGGACCTGGACGCCGTCACCCGCACGGACGGCGACGGCACGGCCGACGCGGCCGAGGACCAGGACCCGACCGGCGCGACGGACGACCCGGCAGCCGACCCGGACCCGGACGCCGAGGGCGACGAGCACACCGCAGAGCGGGGTGAGGGGCCGTGACCGACCGGGCCGAGGGGCCCGCCGGTGACACGTCGACCGCCGCGCCGGACCCCCTCGAACCGGACGGCGGGACGGCAGAGCACCCGCCGGTCCCCGAGTACGAGACCGACCAGTACGTCCCCGGCACGGAGCGCGATGTCGAACAGGAGTTCCGCGAACGGATCCTGAGCGAGAAGTTCGGTCCGGTCCGGGCCTACTTCAAGACGCGACCGGACCGGCACTGGAAGCTGCAGGAGCGGCTCAACCAGGGCCGCTTCGGGACCACCTACGACCTCTTCCTCACGCGAGCCGCGACGTACGCCGCGGCGGCCGGCATCATCGGTGCGCTGGTGGGGTTCGCCCTGGCCGTGATGCTGGCACAGACCGGCGCGCTGGCGGGGCTCTCGGCGCCCCCGTTCGTCCCCGGCTGGCTTGCCCGGGCGGTCGGCGCGAATCGGGTCGTCATCGCCGGGGTCGCGTCGGTGACCTCGCTCGGCCTCCTGACGGGCGGGATGACGTGGCTCGCCATCTACTACGCCCCCTCCGCGGTCGTCGAGGTGCGGCGTCGGAGCATCGACGTGACGCTGCCACACGCCATCGTCTACATGTACGCGCTCTCGTTCGGGGGGATGGAGATGACGGCCGTCCTCCGGCAGATGGCGGCCGCGGACGACACGTACGGCGAGGTCGCCCACGAGTTCGACATGATCGTCCGGGACGTGGACGTCTTCGGCAACGACCTGTTCACCGCGGTCCGGAACGCGCGCAACATCACCCCCAGCGACAACCTGGAGCAGTTCCTCGACGACCTGCTCTCCGTGCTCGACTCGGGCGGGGAGTTGACGGTGTTCCTCGAGGACGAGAGCGAGAAGTACATGCAGCGCGCCCGCGACGAGCAGCAGTCGTTCCTCGACGCACTCGCGACGCTCTCGGAGGTGTTCGTCGTCGCGTTCGTCGCCGCCCCGCTGTTCGTCGTGGTGACGCTGATGATGCTGAGCCTGCTGGGCAACGTCGGGACGCTCCCGCTGGCCATCATCGTCTACGTCGCGGTCCCCCTCGGGATGGCCGCCTTCCTCGTCACCATCTCCGTCCTCTCGGAGCCGTACAAGCAGCCCAGTCACGAGCTCCAGCTTGACGACCGGTCACCTGGCGACCCCGACGAGCGGCTCCGGGCCCACCCGCACTTCGAGACGTTCCAGCGCATCCGGCGCAAGGCGTGGCTCCGGGAGCGACTCTCTGACCCCGCCGCGGTGTTCCGGAACGACCCGCGGACGACGCTGCTCGTCTCCGTCCCGATCGCGCTCGCCGTACTCGGTGGCGTCGTGGCGACCGGGCTGGCAGCCCCGACGCCGGCTGCCTTCATCGACCGACCGGTCTCGACGACGGCGCTGCTGGTCATCGCGCCGTTCCTCATCGTCGCCGTGCCGCTGTCGATCTTCCACGAGATCGCCCGTCGGCGCAAGGACGCCGTCGCGAAGCGGCTCCCGGACGCGCTGGACATCCTCGCCAGTGCCAACCAGATGGGCGTCGGCCTCACCGAGGGCCTCGATCTCGTGGCCCGGAACCTCACTGGCCGGCTGGCTGTCGAACTCCAGCGGGTCAGCAACGACATCCGCTGGAACAACGATATCCGGCGGGCACTGCTGGGGCTGGCCGACCGGCTCCAGGTCTCCCAGCTCACCCGGACCTGCAAGATCCTCGCCGAGGGGTCGCGCTCGACGGGTGACCTCCACCGGGTCCTCGATATCGCCGCCGAGGACACCCGCCACCGCTACCGGCTCGCCCGCGACCGTCAGCAGACCCTCTCGTCGTACACGGCCGTCGTCATCATCGGGTTCCTGGTCTACCTGGCGGTCATCGTCATCATCAACGAGAGCTTCCTCGGCCCCATCACGGGGAGCGGCCTCACCAGCGGCGGGGCCGGGCCGGTCACCATCTCGCAGGGCGCCGTCGACGCCTACCGGACCCTGTTCTTCCACTCCGCCATCATCCAGGCCGTCGGGACCGGCCTCATCACGGGCAAGCTCTCGGACAACCGGACGCTCACCGGGCTGAAGTACAGCATCGCACTGGTGCTGATCGCCTTCGGCGTCTTCCTGCTCATCTGAGTCGGGGCCCCCTGTCCCGGCTCCGCCTCGCGCGCCGAGCCGTCGCCCCTAAGCCGGTCGCCCCCGCAGCCCCGGTATGAAGCAGGCCATCGTCGCGCGGACCGACATCGGGATGGGACAGGGGAAACTCGCCGCGCAGGTCGCCCACGCCTCGCTCCAGGCCTACGAGGACGCCGACGCGAAGAGCCAGCGCGAGTGGAAGGGTGGTGGGCAGAAGAAGATCGTCCTGAAGGGGGACTCGGAGTCGGCGCTCCAGGAACTGGCCGACCTCGCCCGCCGCGAGGGACTGCCGTACGCGCTGGTCCGGGACGCCGGCCACACGCAGCTCGAACCGGGGACCGTCACCGCGCTCGCCGTCGGGCCCGGGCCGGAGAACATCGTCGACAAGGTGACCGGTGACCTCTCGCTGTTCTGAGTGTTCCTGAGCTAGGTCGGGTAATTCCGGAATTCGGCGTAAAAGTCGTCGATTATCGAACTGTTATCTGTGTAATGCAGAAATTCGCCGAACAGCGGAATCGAATCCTTCAGACCGTCACCTCTCGCACCTGGTGTCATGGTACGTGATGGCATCCCTGTGGTCGACGCTGGATGCAGCATCCGGTCGGCGAGTTCATGATCCAGCCGTGGCTCGAGTCGCTGAAGCAGTGGGGGGCCGGCGACGTGGAGGAGATCCCGCTGGAGTGGATCCGAGGCCGCCTTCGGCGTGGACCTCGTCTGACCGTCCCGTCGCGGGGGTCCGACCACCTCCCTCGGTGCGACCGCTCGACTACTCCCCGATGCGACCCTCGACCGCCAGCTCCGCGCCGCCGTCCGGCCCGACGGCGGCCTGCCGGGCGAACCCCATCGCGCGGCGCCCGGCGTCCAGTCCGGTCTCCAGCGGCGCGACCGTCCGCGTCGTGCCGGCGACCCAGCCGCCCGCGAGGTGGAGCCCCTCGTCGGCGGCGGCCCGGACGAGCCCGGGATCGGCGTGGTGGTGGGGGTCGGCGTAGCGGTAGCGCTCGTGGTCCGTCCACGCCGGGGCCGCGAGCCGGTCGTCCTCCAGCCGGTCGGCGACCGCCCGGCGGGCACGGTCGGTCGCGGTGTCGGTCCCGTCGGTCGCTGTCCAGTCGTCGCCCAGCCGCACCACGAGCGCCTCCCGTCCGTCGGGGACGTGCCCCGGCTTCGCGGACTCGCGGACGACCCGGCGGACGAGTCCCGCGCCGTCCGCACCCGGCTCCAGCATGTCCCAGTCGCCCTCGACGGCGTGGTCGTAGCCCAGCACGACGCTGTCGAGCGTCCGGCGCTCCAGTCGCGCCGCCGCGGCGTCGAGGTCGTCGGCCAGCGGCCCGTCGGGCAGCAGGTCGGCCGTCCGCGCCGGCCCGGCGGTCGTCACGACGCGCTCGACGGTCACGAGGCCGTCGTCGGTGTGGGCGCGCCACGCGTCGGCGGCCGGCTCCAGCCGGCGCACGGTCGTCCCGGTCCGGAGGTCGCAGTGGGCGGCCGAGAGCATCCGACGCGGCAGCTCACCGAGGCCGTGCCGACCCGTCAGGTGGTTGCGGGTCGGGCGAGCGCCCCCGTCGGGACGGGCTGCCGCCGGCGCCACGCGGGCCTCGAACGACCTGCAGTCCTCCCCGAGCACCTCCCGGGCGACCGTCGAGCGTTCGTCCCCGGTGTCCGGCAGGCAGGTCGTGCCGATATCGTACACCATGTCGCCGCGTTCGCGGCTCTCCATCCGCCCCCCGACGGCCTCGTCAGCCTCGCAGACCACCGCGTCCAGACAGACGTGTGCCGCCGCGGCCCCCGCGGCCCCGGCGCCGATGACGAGCGTCGTCATGGATACACGGTCGGACGCCACCTCCCTCGCAGCGTCGGCGAATAGTACGCCCCTTTATGTACTGGAACCGGCCCGGGCACGACGCTCGACCAGCCAGCAACTCCGGGCGAGCGGCTACTGTGGAAACCCGCGGTAGTACTGCCGGGGCACGTCCACACGGTCGAGCGCGTCGAGCTCCTGCGCGGCGGTGAGCGTGAAGTACGGGTCGCGGATGTGCTCGCGGGCCATGATGGCGAGGTCGGCGCGGTCGTTGCGGACGAGTTCGTCGGCGCCCTCCGGGGTCGTGATGCCACCGACGGCCCCGACGGCGCAGTCCGCGCCGGCCTCGCGGAGCGACTCGCGCACCCGCTCGGCGTACGGCACCTGGTAGTGTGGCCCGAGGTCCGGCACGTCCTGCGAGGGGTCGATGGCGCCCGCGCTCACGTCGATGAGGTCGGCGCCGTCCTCGGCGAGCAGGGGCGCGAGGCGGGCCGTGTCGTCGACCGTCCACGCGTCCTCGCCCAGCCAGTCGGTCGCCGAGAGCCGTACGAACACGGGCCGGTCGTCGGGCCACACGTCGCGCACCGCGCGCGTGACCTCGCGGACGAGTCGCGTCCGGCCGGTGAAGCCGCCGCCGTAGTCGTCGTCACGGTCGTTGGTCACCGGCGAGCAGAACTCGTGGAGCAGGTAGCCGTGGGCGCCGTGGACCTCGGCGACCTGGAAGCCGGCGTCGAGCGCGCGCTCGGCCGCCGCCCGGAAGTCGTCGACGACCCCCTGGATGCCCTCGACGTCGAGGCGCTCCGTCGGGAGCGGCCCCCCGTCGTCCTCGTCGTGGGGCCACGGCTCCGTGCTCGGCGCGACGGTCGTCCAGCCGCGCTCGTCGTGGACTGGGCCACCGCCGTCGGCCGGGCGCTCGGTGGAGGCTTTCCGCCCGGCGTGGGCGAGCTGGATGCCCGCGAGCGCGCCGTGTGCTTTCACGAACGCCGCGGTGTCGGCGAGCGCCTCCCCGTGGGCGTCCGACCAGATGCCGAGGTCGTGTGGCGTGATGCGCCCCTCCGGCGAGACGGCGGTGGCCTCGGCCATCACGACCCCCGCGCCGCCGACCGCCCGGGAGCCGAGGTGGACGTGGTGCCACTCGGTCGCGAGGCCGTCGCCGTCGCAGGAGTACTGGCACATCGGCGACACCATCACGCGGTTGCGCGCGGTGGTGTCGCGGAGTTCGAGCGGCGTGAACAGGTCCGCCGTGTCGTCGGGCATGGACCGCGTTCGGGGCTGGACGGGAAAGGGTGGCCGGAAGCGGCAGCCCCGACCGGCGACTAGGATGGTGGTGATTACGACTTCCCATACTTCCTCCGAGCGACCAGGGTGACGGCGACTGCGACGACGGAGACTTCTACGAAGCCCTCGCGCTCTCTCACGACGACCGCGACGACAGAACCATCTACGAAGCCCTCGCGCTCTCTCACGACGACCGCGACGACAGAACCATCTACGAAGCCCTCGCGCTCTCGACCATCCGGGGCTCGCTGCGGTCCTCGGCCTCACTACGTTCGGCCTGCGGTCCTTGCGTCGCCCGGGATGGTCGAGAGCGCTCGCCCTTCGAGTCCACCAGGGGCGCGGAAGGTGGCACGGGCGCTGTGGCCCTGCCCTTCCCCGGGTCGCGCGGGCTTGCGCGTTCGCGCTGCGCCACGCGCTCCCGGCCGGAGAACGGTTGCTCGGCCGGCCGGTTCCGAGACCAGGAAGCGCGCGGGCGCCCTCTCTGTGGAGGCCGCGAGCGGAGCGAGCGTGCCGGAACACCCCGGCGCCCGCGCGGGGAGGTGTGGGGCCACCCTGCTCGGCCGGAACCACCACGCACATCGCTCGGTGCAACCAGCAACAGGGCGGGACTGAAAGGGGCCGCCCGCCTCGACCCGTCCCGGACGAGGCAAGCACCGCAGGCGGCCGAAGGCCGCCGAGGAGCGCAGCGAGTCCCGGACGGTCGAGCGGGCGGGGGCTTTCAACAGCGTTCCGTCGTCTCGTTGGTCACAATCATCGCAGCAAGAGCGGGCGGGGGCTTTCAACAGCGTTCCGTCGTCTCGTTGGTCACAATCATCGCAGCAAGAGCGGGCGGGGGCTTTCAACAGCGTTCCGTCGTCTCGTTGGTCACAATCATCGCAGCAAGAGCGGGCGGGGGCTTTCAACAGCGCTCCGACAATCTCACCCTATCGACCACGTAGCAGACAGGAGTCAGACGCAACGACCCTGTACTGCACCTTCCGCCACGGTTAAACGGGCCCCAGCCGACCCCGCGAACACGTATGTCACGCGCCGTCTGGCTGAAGGCCGACGACACGGTCGGCGACTGGGAGACACGGAAACGCCGCATCACCGCCGGCCTCGAGGCCGGCGTCGACTGGGTCCTCGTCGACCGCGAGGACGTGGCGAAGGTCCGCGAGCTGGGCCGGGTCAACGTCGCGGCCTTCGCCGGCGACGACGTCCACGTCATCGACGACGCCGAACCGGGCGAGGAGGCCGAGCCGGACGCCGTCGTCGTGGGCAAGTACGGCGAGGGCGACGGCACCGTCGACCTGCCCTCGGACTTCTCGGGGAGCGCCGACCTCACCACCCTCCGCCGGACCGAGGGGACCAGCGGCGCGTACGTCCGGGTGCTGGGCCCGGGCTACGAGGAACTCGCACAGGAGGCCGCCCGCGACGCCGACTACACCATCGTCGTCGGCGAGGACTGGAACATCATCCCGCTGGAGAACCTCATCGCCCGCATCGGCGAGGAGACCGACCTCGTCGCGGGCGTCCAGACGGCCGAGGAGGCCCGGACGGCGTTCGAGACGCTCGAACTCGGTGCCGACGCCGTCCTGCTGGATACGGACGACCCCGACGAGATCCGCGCGACCGTCGACGCCCGCGACGCCACCGACCGGGAGTCGCTGGAGCTGACCCACGCGACCGTCACGGCCGTCGAGGAGGTCGGCAGCGCCGACCGCGTCTGCGTCGACACCGGGAGCCTGATGGAGCACGACGAGGGGATGCTCGTCGGCTCGATGAGCCGCGGCCTGTTCTTCGTCCACGCCGAGACCGCTGACTCGCCGTACGTCGCCAGCCGCCCGTTCCGCGTGAACGCGGGCGCCGTCCACGCCTACGTGCGCACCCCCGGCGGCGAGACGAAGTACCTCTCCGAGGTCCGTAGCGGCGACGAGGTCCAGATTGTCGACACGAACGGCAACACCCGCGAGACCATCGTCGGCCGCTCGAAGATAGAGAAGCGCCCCATGTTCCGGGTGCAGGCCGAGGTGAGCCACGACGGGGAGACGGACGTCATCGAGACGCTGCTCCAGAACGCCGAGACCATCAAGGTCGCCACGGCCGAGGGCCGCAAGGCGGTGACGGACCTGGAGGAGGGTGACGAGGTGCTGGTGTACTACGAACCGGTAGCGCGACACTTCGGCGAGGCGGTCGAGGAATCGATCATCGAGCAGTAGCGGCCTCACTCGTCGGGGTCGCGGGTGCCCTCCGCGACTACTCCTCGCAAGCGCGCTCGGAACAACGCTACCGCCCTGCGTTCGCTCCGGGCGCCGAAATGCGCTCGCTTCTCTCCCCGCTGGGAAACCCTCATGGTATCAGCAGTTCCCTCTGGAGCCGATGGAACGGGACGTCACGATCAGAGCCGCGAGGCCAGCGGATGTGGATGGCATCTTCCAGGTGATGCGTCAGAGCCGACGGAACGCATTTGCCGGGCTACTCCCACCGGACGCTCTCGACTGGGATCCGGAGGTGTCCGATGGATTCCGCCAGTTCGTCCACGAGACGCTGTCAGCCGATGCGAAGGCGCTGTTGATCGCCCTCGACGAGGACCATGTTCTGGGGCTCGTAGAACTCGTCTGGGCCCCCGAGGAGACGCAGGATTTCGTCGAAGAGGGGGAGGCCGAGTTGTCGGCGATCCACGTCCGACCCGACAGCTGGAACCAGGGTATCGGTACCCGACTCCTCGACGAGACGCTGCTACGACTTCCGTCACAGCTCTCCGGTGTCGCACTCTGCGTCCTCTCGGAGAACGAGCGCGCCCGTGCGTTCTACGACCGACGGGGGTTCGACCGGACCGGAACGACGGTCAACACCTACGCGGGAGAAGAGCGTCTGGAGGTTGTCTATCACCGAACACTCTGATGGTCTGCTCCCCCTTTCTGTATCGAACGAGCCATCGGGCTCGAAAGCGACCATTCGAACTGTTCGAAGACAGCTTCCGTCCCGGTCCTGATCTCACGGCGCCTCGCCGGCCCCGGCGCCGCTGGCCCGCGGGCCGTCCGTGGAGTCCTCGTCCGGCCTCTCGAACTCCGTCGTGCACCAGTGGCAGAACTCCAGGTTCGGGTCCGTCTCGCGGCCGCAGGCCGGACACTGGAACGCGTCGGCGAACTGGTCGGGGCGGGCGGCGTTCCGTGCCCCGAGCCAGTAGGCGTCGAGGACGGAGAAGGCGGTGACGGAGACGAGCGCCAGCGTCGCCTCGAACTCCAGGCCCTGCATCCCGGTGGCGAGGCCCCGGAGGAACGCGACGGGCTCGGTCGCCGGGGCGCTCGGGGCCGGGACGACGACCATGACGGTCACCGCCCAGAGGCCGAACCAGAGGACGGCCCGGATCCACGACCGCAGGTAGGCGTGGCCCAGCCCGGGCTGCAGCGCGAGCATCGCCGCCAGCCACGGCCGCTTTCGGTCGTTGGGCGCCACTTCCGTCGCCGTAGCCCCTCCTGGGTAATAAACCCCCGGCAGTGTGTCGGACGGTAGGATTGCGCTACGCGGGCGCGAGCGGGCTCCTGTCGCTGGATATCACCGCAGGCCGTCGACCAGCGTCCGGAGCGTCGCGAGGTCGTACTGGCCGGGGGCGGTCGCCCGGGCCGGGTCGACCGGCGCGTAGCCGATGCACGACCCGTACACCGGCGCGACGGCGCGGGTGTGGCTACCGGCCGCGCCCATCGCCATCGTGGCGACCGTCAGGCCGTCGCTGGCGGCCGCCCGGGTCGCACCCAGCACGCGGAGCGCGTCGTCGAGGTCGGTCGCGGTCACCGCCAGCTTCGCCACGTCGCCGTGCTCGCTCGCCGCCCGGAGGAGCCGCTCCAGCTCCTTTCGCGGCGGCGTCGCCTCGAAATCGTGCATGGAGACGACGACCTGGGCGTCGTGCTCGTGGGCGTGCCGGACCGCGGCCGGGCCGTCCTCGGGGTCGACGGCGTCGGCGGGCGCGCCCTCGCCGGTGATGGCCGCCAGCTCCACGTCGATGGCCGCGACGGCGTCGTCCTCGGCGGCCGCGCGGAGTGTGCGCAGCCGGCCCTCCTCGGGGGCCTCGCCACCCTCCCAGGCGGCGCGGTTGGTGGCGATGACCGGGAGGTCGCCGTCGTACCGGTCCAGCGCGTCGAGCGGCGCGTCGGCCATGTCCATCCGGAACTCGACGGCGTCGGCGTGCTCGCGGGCGGCCGGCTCTTCGTCGAGGTCGGCGGTCGCGGCCGCCAGCACGAACTCGTCGAACGAGAGGTCCATGCGGCACGCTGCCACGGGCGGCGGCGTATAGCCACCGGTTCGGACGGTCCCCCGGGTCCGGGCTCAGACGGGGTCGTGGCTGGCCACGTACCGTCGCCGGTCCGCCGACGCGTCCTCGCGAGTCACGGCCGTCGTCTCGTACAGCCGGAGGCGTCGCTCCTGCTTCGTGACGACGGGGAAGTCGTAGTGCTCGGCGTCGTACGAGGGCTCGTCGCCGTCCGCGCGGCGCTCGGCGACGAACTCGCGGTGGCGGTCGAGCCGTTCCTGTGCGAGGTCCGTCGACAGCGCGGGCGCGTCGGCCACGCGCTCGTCGAACGCCCGGACGAGGTCGGGGTCGCGCTCGATCCCGACCGACGACCGCCCCGAGACCAGTGCCGCGAGGCTCGTCGTGCCGGTCCCCCAGAACGGGTCGAGAACGGTGTCCCCGTAGACCGAGAACATCCGGACGAGCCGGAGCGGCAGGTCCAGCGGGAACGCGCCCGAGCGCTCGCGGGCGGCGGCGTCGCCGTCGAGGGCCTGGCGCTCGCCGGCGAACTCCCAGAGGTCCGAGAACCACTCGTTGCGCTCCTCCCAGAAGTAGGCCGACTCGTACCGGCGGTCGTCGCCCGGCGGGAACGAGCGCGTGCCGCCGTTGCGGAAGACG
This sequence comes from Haloglomus litoreum, assembly GCF_029338515.1. Lineage (GTDB taxonomy): Archaea > Halobacteriota > Halobacteria > Halobacteriales > Haloarculaceae > Haloglomus > Haloglomus litoreum. The sequence continues at coordinate 902,205 of NZ_CP119988.1, forward strand.
AGCAGGTGCTCGTGCTCCAGCGTGGGGTAGGCGTTGGTCGGGAGCATCCCGCTGCCCATGAACTTCGCGGCGCTGTTGGTCGGTTTGCGCCACAGCACGCCCGGCAGCGACTGGAAGCCGTGGCCGCGCAGACGGCGCGTGATGGCCTCGTGGTTGGGGTACTGCTGGAACTCGCCGAGGGTGCGCGTCGCCGGGCCGACGTTCACCACGACGATGCCGCCCGGCCGGACCACCCGGGGAAGGTCGGCCCACACGTCGTCGAGCAGGTCGTGCATCAGCTCGAACGCACGCGACCCCGCCTCGGCGGCGAGCGCCTCGCCGATGGCGGGGTCCTGTGCGGTGAACGACTCGTCCCACATCTCCACCATCGGGTACGGCGGCGAGGTGACGACGAGATCGACCGCATCGGTGGAGAGGGCCGCGACGGCCTCGCGCGCGTCGGCGACGTGGACGACGTGCTCGGTCTGCACGCCTCTGCGGTCGGCGGCGGGGGACTAGACGCTTTCCCAACCGGCCGGAACGTCGGCGCGTCTCAGGAGCGGCGCGGCGCGTCGTCGGGGAGGCCGGTCGCTCGCGTCGCGGTCGCCTTGAACGTCGCGACGACGGTGCGACCCGTCGCCAGTTCCAGGCGGTCGACGCTCTCCAGCGTGACCAGGGCGACCAGTGCCACCGGCCCGTCGTCGCCATCCACCGCCACCCGGACGTGGGCGACCGACTCGCCGCGTTCGACCGCGGAGACGGTCCCGGCAAGCCGGTTGCGGGCGCTCGTCCCGCCGGCGGGCGGGGCCTCGTCCGGCGCGTGCAGCGTCACGGCGTCGGCCCGGAGCGACACCTGCACGCGGTCAGCCTCGCCGGGGGCGAGGGCACGCAGCTCGCCCACCGGCGTCTCGACGGTCGCGAGTTCGCCGTCCCGGTCGAGCACCCGTCCCTCCAGCACGGACTCCTCGGTGGCCGCCACGCCCGAGAGCGCCGTGCGGAGCCGGTCGAACCGGGCGAGCAGCCTGCGGGCGCCGGACGTGAGCTCCGTCCCGCCGCCGCCGGCGCCCCCGCGCGTGCGCTCGACCAGCGGGCCGAACGCCGCCTCGAGGTCGTCCAGCCGCCCCGTCGCGCGGGCCCGTGACCGCTCCAGCGCGCTCGCGGCGGCGCTCACCGAGCCGTGCTCGTCGATGGCCCGCAGGAGCGCCGCGTCGTCGTCGCCGAACGTCACCGCGCCGGCCCGCAGTTCCGGGGTCACGTCCGGGTCCATACCCCCGACTGTGGGGGTCGGTGGCAAAACGGTTATGCCGGAGCCCCGACACGGTCGTTGTATCTATGTCGGAACAACGGAGCGCGGGCGCGAGCGACGACGGACGGGGACGCGACTCGGACGGCGGCTGGGGCTCGACGACACGTCGGCGGGCGCTGCAGGCGGCCGGCGTCGGCGGCGCGCTCGCGCTCGCGGGCTGTACGATGGGGAACCAGGGGGACGGCGGCGACGGCGGCGACGGTGGCGACGGTGGCGATGGCGGTGACGGCGGTGGCGGCGGGTCCTCGGCCGTCGGCGACGGGAAACTGGTCCTCGCGACGACCACCTCGACCTACGACACGGGGCTGCTGGGCGAGCTGAACCCGATGTTCCAGTCGACGTTCGGCATCCAGGTCGAGACGCTGGTCCAGGGGACCGGCGCGGCCATCCGCACCGCGCGGGACGGGGACGCGGACATCATCCTCGTCCACGCGCGCGGTGCCGAGGACGAGTTCCTCCAGGACGGCTTCGGGGTCAACCGCCGGGACGTGATGTTCAACGACTTCGTCGTGGTCGGGCCGCCGGACGACCCCGCGGGCATCAACGGGATGGGGAGCGCGGCGGAGGCGTTCGCGGCCATCGCCGAGGCGGAGGCGATCTTCCTCTCGCGCGGTGACGACTCCGGGACGAACAAGAAGGAGCTCAACATCTGGGACACCTCCAGCGCCTCCCCGACTGGGTCGTGGTACCAGGAGACGGGCAAGGGGATGGGCGACACCCTCGTCCAGGCCAACCAGGTCGGCGGTTACACGCTCGCCGACCGTGGGACCTTCCTGGCCACGAAGTCAGAGATCGACCTCGTCATCCACGTCCAGGGGCCGCTCAAGGGTGGCCCGGCCATCCTGCGGAACCCGTACGGCGTCATCCCGGTCAACCCGGCCGTCCACGACAACGTCAACTACCAGGCGGCGATGGCGTACACCGGCTTCCTCACCAGTCCGGCGGGCCAGGATGCCATCGGGAACTACACGGCGAACGGCTCGCAGCTGTTCTTCCCGAACGCGCTGGCCGAGGAGCCGCAGTTCGACCAGTACGTGCCCCAGAGCTACGGCGGCAGTACCGAGGAGCTACGGCGGCGCCGCTACCAGCACTGGGTCGACACCGTCGTTCCGAACGACTACTGACCGCCTCCCGGAACGACTACCACCCGCGCGGCCACAATCCTGGGACGACCGCATGGCAGGACTGCTCTCCGAGTTCGGCACCCGCTACCTCCTCAGCGTGGTGTTCGTCACGCTCCAGGTGAGCCTCACGGCCGTCGGCATCAGCACCGTCATCAGCCTCGGCATCTCGCTGACGATGGGCTTCGTCGACTTCCGGGGCAAGCGCGCCCTCGAGACGGTCATCAACACGGGGATGGGCTTTCCCAGCGTCGTGGTCGGGCTGTCGGTGCTGCTGCTCCTCTCGAACCAGGGGCCGGTCGGTGGCGGGTTCGCGGTCGGCCCGCTCCGGTTCGGCGGCGTCGAGTTGCTGTTCTCGAAGGAGGCGATGGTCATCTCCCAGTGCATCCTCGCGGTGCCGGTCATCACGAGCGTCTCGCTGTCGGCCATCGAGGACGTGGACCAGTCGGTCCGGGACGCCGCGTTCGCCGCCGGCGGCACCCGGCGCGACGTGCAGCTCGCGACCATCAGGGAGGCCCGCTACGGCATCATCACCGCCGTCCTGGCGGGCTTCGGCCGGGCCGTCTCCGAGGTCGGATCCGTCCTCATCGTCGGCGGGAACATCGCCATCCGCAACCAGCAGGGCGAACTCGTCTCGCTCACCCGCACTCTGACGACGGCCATCACCATCGAGGCCCGCCGCGGCCAGTACGAGGTCGGCATCGCCCTCGGGGTCGTCCTGCTCGTGCTCGCGCTCGGCGTCAACGCCGTCGGCAACGTGGTCCGGGCGCGGGGTGAGCGCTCGTGACGGCGAGCGGCTCGAACGCGGAGCCGGTGGCGGCCGAGCGTCCCGGCCCCGAGTTCGACGGCGGCACCCGCGTCGCCGCGGAGTCGGTGACGTACGCCTATCGGGGTCGTGACGGCGGCGAGCGGGTCCTCGCGGACGCCAGCCTCACCGCCGAACCCGGCGAGGTGGTGGCGCTGGTCGGTCCCTCCGGAACCGGGAAGACGACGCTGCTGCGGCTCCTCGCGCTGTTCGACCAGCCCGACGAGGGGCGGGTGACCATCGACGGCCGGGACGCCTGGTCGCTCTCGTCCGAGGCCCGGCTGGGCCTCCGCCGCCGCATCGCCTTCGTCTTCCAGGACCGCTCCCTGTTCAGCGGGAGCGTCGCCCGGAACGTCGCCTACGGGCTGACCGTCCGGCGCTCGTGGGTGGACCGCGCGACCCGCTGGCTCCGGGGCCTGGTCGGCCGGACCGACCCCCCCGACCGGGTTACGCGGGCGCTCGAGACGGTCGGTCTCGGTGGGATGGGCGACCGTGATGCGCGCTCGCTCTCCGCGGGGGAGGCCCAGCGTGTCGCCGTCGCCCGTGCGCTCGCGACGGACCCCGCCGTGATGCTGCTGGACGAGCCCACATCCAACCTCGACCCCCGCAACACCGCCGCCATCGAGGACGCGGTCGAGGATGCCCGCGACCGCGGCATCGCCGTCGTCCTCGCCACCCACGACATGGCCCAGGCCCGCCGGATCGCCGACCGTAGCGCCGTCATGCTCGACGGCACGGTCATCGAGCAGGGCCCCACCGAGCGGGTCTTCGACGACCCCGACGACGACCGGGCGCGGGCGTTCGTCCGGGGCGAACTCGTCTACTGAGCGTGTAACTGCCAGGGGTTTCGACACGTCCCGGACGAGACCGTGGCAGGTTTCTGACAAGTACCATGTTGCTACCGCCGATACGGACATACGATGGCCACAGCGGAGGTGCTCGGGCAGCAGATCCCGATCCGGTTCGACAGCGGAGAGGTCGCCGGCGCGCTGGGAGATTCGATTACGGTCCTCCCGCTCGTCGTGGCGCTGGGCGCCCTGACCGACGCCTCGCTCGGGCTGGTCCTCCTCGGATTCGCGGTCTTCCAGGCCGTCTGGGGCCTCCACTACGGGCTTCCGATGTCCGTCGAGCCGATGAAGGCGCTCGCCGGCCTCGCCATCGCCGGCACGCTCGGCTACGGCGAACTCGTCGCGGCCGGTCTCCTGGCCGGTGGGGTCCTCCTCGTTGCGGGGACGACCGGCCTCGTCGGTCGGGTCGCTGCCCTCGTCGGTCGGCCCGTCGTCCGGGGCGTCCAGTTCGCCGTCGCACTCCTCCTGCTCGCGGCCGGCGTCGAACTCGCGGCCGGCGCGCCCGTCGTGGCGGCCGGCGGTGTCGTCGTGGCGGCCGGCGCCGCGCTCGTCGACCGCCGGGCGCCCGCGCCCGCGGTCCTGCTGGCGGGCACCCTCGCGGCGCTCTACGCGGTCGGCGGCGCGCCCACGGTCGCGCTGCCCACGTTCCCGGGCTCGCTCGCGGCGCTCCCCGAGCCCCACCTCACGCCCGGTGCGCTGACGGGGCTCGCCGGCCAGCTCGCCATGACCGTCGGCAACGCCGCCGTCGCGACCGCGCTCCTCGTGGACGACCTCTACGCCCGCGACGTCTCGCCCGACGGCCTCGCCCGGAGCATGGGCGTGACGAACCTGGTGGCGGTCCCGCTCGGTGGCGTGCCGATGTGCCACGGGTCGGGCGGCCTCGCCGGGAAGCACGCCTTCGGCGCCCGGACCGCGGGCGCGAACCTCGTCCTCGCGGCCCTGTACGCGGGCGCGGCGCTGGTGGCCGGGCTCTGGAGCGGCTTCCCGATGGCCGCGCTCGGGGTGTTGCTCGTCCTCGTCGCCGTCCACCTCGGCCGGGTCGCGCTCGAATCGGTCGCGACACCCGCCGAGGGTGCCGTCGTCGTCGGGACGGGCGTCGTCGCCCTCGCCGCGAACGTCGGTGTCGCCTTCCTCCTGGCCGCGGTGGGCCACGCCGGCTACGAGCGGCTCCGTGCGCGTGGCGCGGCGGCCGAAGCTTGATTGGGCGGACGGGCGATGCCACACCCATGCCCGACCCCGAGGACGCCCCGGAGGACGCCCCCGAGGACGACATGTCCGTGAAGGCCGACGCGGATGCCGCGGACGGTGACGCGGCCGACGCACCGCCCGACGTACCGCCCGACGCGACGACCGATGACAGCGGTCCCGGCGTCGAGCACGATACGGGCATCTACGCCCGGGAATCGCCGTACCTCGACCGGTACGTCCAGCTCGGCGTCGCGGGCGAGAAGCTCATCAACGTCTCCTTCCCGGAGGACCCCAACGAGGGTGCCGAGGCGGAGTACCCGCTGCTGGACCGCGTCTTCGCCTACCTCGAGGGCAAGAAGGACGAGTTCACCGAGGTCGACGTCGCGCTGACGGTGCCGACCGACCAGCGGACGGTGCTGGAGGCGCTCCGGTCGGTTCCGTACGGCGAGGACGTCTCCGTCGAGCGGCTGGCCCGGATGGCCGGTCTCGACGACGACGACCAGGCGGACCTCCAGACGGTCCGCGTGGCGCTCGACACGAACCCGGTCCCCATCGTCGTCCCGGACCACCGCGTCCGGGACGGCCCGAGTTCGGCGCCGCCGAAGGTCGAGCAGAAACTGCGGTCGCTGGAGGGGCTGTAGGCCGGCGTCAGGGCCCGAACGGCGGGTCCAGTCCGAGGCCCTCGTAGACGACGAACTCGACGGCGTTGACGAGGTAGTGCGCGACCACGACGACGAGGAGGCTCCCCGTCACGATGTAGCCGGCCGCGAGGACGAAGCCCAGCAGGCCCGTCACGACGATGCCGATGGGGCCCTGGGCGCCGTGGCCCAGCGCGAACGCGACCGAGGAGGCGAGCGCGAGGAGCCACGGCGACCAGCCGAACCCGGCGTGGAGGACCCCGATCAGCGCCCCCCGGAAGAGGAGTTCCTCGAACCCCGCGACGAGCGGCAGGACGACGCCCAGCAGGAGGACCCAGCCCGCCGCGGTGTCGGGGGCGAGCATCTCGCGGAGGTCCTCGCTGGGGTCGTGGCCGAGCGCGCTCGCGACGGCGCCCGCGAGCCCGTTGCCGACCGAGAGGACGAGCCCGAAGCCGACGCCGGCGGCGAGCGCCCCGAGGCCGACCGTTCCGGGGCCGACGCCGAACGCGCTCGCCGGGATGCCGGTGTACCACGCCCCAGCCAGCAGGAGGACGCCGAACAGGCCCTGGGAGAACGCGACGTTCACGAGCAGGACAGGAGCCGACAGGTCCCCGCCGGCCATCGAGGCCTCGAACGGGCTCGCGGGCGCGGGGTCGGGGGCCCCGCGGGCGTCGAGGTGGTCGGCGCCGTCCTCCAGCCGGTCGAGCCAGCGGACCTCACCGGGCGTGGCACGGGGCGTGCCGACGGCTCCCTGCGAGGCACGTGCCAGCAACAGCAGAAGGAGCGTGACCGCGACCGCGACGCCCGCGAACGCGGCCCACTGCACGCCTTACTGCGGCGAGGGGGAGCCGCTCGAGCGGCCGACCTGTCGGTCCAGCGCGGAGCCGGTGATGTTCTTGAGGCGGTCGACCAGCGAGTCCTTCTCGGGTTCGCCGGCCAGCGCGACCTCCAGCACCTCGCTGATGTGCGTGACCGGGATGATCTCGATCTGGTCCTTGAACTCCTCCTCGATCATCACGTCCTGCTCGTTGGCTGCGGGGATGATGACTCGGTCGAGGCCGGTCTTCGCGGCGGCCTCGATCTTGTGGGTCACGCCCCCGACCGGGAGCACGTCGCCGCGCACGGACAGCGAGCCGGTCATGGCGAGGTCCTGCTCGACGGGGATGTCCTCCAGGGCACTGATGACCGCCGTGGCCATCGTGATGGAGGCCGAGTCACCCTGGACGCCCTCGTAGGACATCACGTACTGGATGTGGATGTCCTTCTCCTTGATGTCCTCGTCGGAGAACTTCTTGATGATGGCCGAGACGTTCAGCACCGCCTCCTCGGCGATGTCCTGCAGGTTGCCGGTGGCGATGACCTCGCCGGGGCCCTGCGCGGGCGTGACCTCCGCCATGACGGGCATGACGATCCCGGAGTCCTCGCCCATGACGGCGAGCCCGTTGACGCGCCCGACGACCTGGCCCTCCGAGACGGAGAGCTCGTAGTCCTTGCGGCGCTCGATGTAGTCGTCGGCGAGCTGCTGCTCGATGGAGCGGCTGCGGCGCTTGGCCTGCAGCACGTGCTCGCGCGTGGTGAACTCGGCGTTCTCGGCGCGGGCGATGTCGCCCGCGACGCGCACGAGGCCGCCGAGGTTGCGCAGCTCCAGCGTGAGGTGCTCCTTCCGGCCCGCGCGGCGCTGGGCCTCGAGGATGACCTCCTCCATCGCGCCCTCGTCGAACGCGGGGAGCCGGCCGTCCTTCTCGACCTCCTGGGCGATGAACCGGGCGTACTTCCGGCGCATCTCCGGGGTGTCCGAGATGGTGTCGTCCATGTACACCTCGTAGCCGTACCCCTTGATGCGGCTCCGGAGCGCCGGGTGCATGTTCTCCATCGCGTCGAGGTTCCCCGCCGCGACCATGACGAAGTCACAGGGGACGGCCTCGGTCTGGACCATCGCGCCCGAGGAGCGCTCGGACTGGCCCGTGATGGAGAACTCGCCCTCCTGGATGGCGGTCATCAGCTTCTGCTGGGACCGGATGTCGAGGGTGTTGATCTCGTCGACGAACAGCACGCCCTTGTTGGCCTTGTGGATGGCCCCCGCCTCGACGCGGTCGTGGCTGGGGGTCTCCATCCCGCCGGACTGGAACGGGTCGTGCCGGACGTCGCCGAGCAGCGCGCCGGCGTGCGCGCCGGTCGCGTCCTCGAACGGTGCGGTCTGCTGGTCGGCGTTGTTGACCAGCAGGTTCGGGATCATCGCGTCGCTACCACGCGAGGAGTAGCGGAACGCGAGGTAGATGACACCCGCCGCCAGGATGCCGAGCAGGAGTTGCCCGGCGATCAGCAGCGAGTAGCCGAACACCACGGCGATGATGATCCACATCAGGAAGCTCCGCATCTGGTTGCGCTTGCGGGCCTCCTCCTTGTGCGCCTCGACGATCTGTTCGCCCTTCCCCGCGGGCACGGTCCGGACCTTCGGCTCGTTGCCGTCGTCCGGGTTGTGGTAGACGAGGATGTCCTGCAGGTCCTCCTTCGGGAGGAGCTGGGACATCGCCTTCGCGAGCATCGACTTCCCCGTCCCGGGGGAGCCGATCATCATGACGTGGCGGCGCTGCTTGGCCGCCTTCAGGATGATGTCGCGGGCGTCGTCCTGCCCGATGACCTGGTCGACGAGGCGGTCGGGCACCTCGATGTCGTCGGTCGAGGAGATCTGGAGCCCGCCCAGCAGGCCGTCCTCCTCGGCCGGTTCGACCTCGGCGCCGGCCTCGACGGTCACGTCGCTCCCGAGGTCCGACCCGTCGGTCAGCTCGTCGGACTCGTCGGCGGGCGCCGGTGGCCCGCCCGGGGTCTCGTTCTCGTCCCGGTCCAGTGGGATGCCCGGGTCCGGGTGCTCCTCCTGGGGCACGCCGTCCTCGGACTCGCGACCGGGGTGCTCGTCCGTGTTGTTGTCGTCGCTCATAGAACCGTTGCTATCACCGATAACGAGGGGCCTTCAACTGATATACTTTCTCCCCACGGGTGCCGCCCGTACACGCGTAAACCGCCCGCAGCGGCCGCCTCGTCCGTTCCTCCGGTACGTGCCAGCGCGACCCGCGAGGCTTATGAACCGAGCCACACAACCCCGCGAGAGAGCCAGTCCAGATGAGCGTCACCCGGGGGTTCTACATCGGCCGGTACCAGCCCTACCATGAGGGGCATCACGCCATGGTCGAGCGCATCGCTGAGGACGTCGACGAGCTCGTCCTCGGCATCGGCAGCGCCGACCAGTCACACACGCCACACGACCCGTTCACCGCCGGCGAGCGCGTGATGATGATCACGAAGGCGACCCAGGAGATGGACCTCCTGACCTACGCGGTCCCCATCGAGGACCTCAACCGGAACGCGGTCTGGGTGAGCCACGTCCAGTCGATGTCCCCGAACTTCGACGTGGCCTACTCCAACAACCCGCTCGTCATCCGCCTGTTCGAGGAGGCCGGCATCGAGGTCCGCCAGTCCGAGATGTACCGCCGCGACGAGTTCCAGGGCACCGAGGTCCGCCAGCGCATCATCGACGGCGACGACTGGCAGGCGCTGGTCCCGAACCCCGTCGTCGACGTCATCGAAGAGTGCGACGGCGTGGCCCGGCTGCGGCAGGTGGCCGACACGGACGACCCCGACGACGACGGCAACGGCGTCGAGTAAGATCGGCTCCGCGCCGTGTCGATTATCGGCCGGAGTCTCGGATAAATCGGCAAATCGAGGTGTCTGGTTTCGGATCGGGCTGCAGGTCCTGATATGTCGGGGTTGCTTCGAAACTCTTCAGAGTTCGCGTCGGTCTCGTCGCGAGGACCCGCTGTACTCCGTCGGCAGGTCCACGTCGTCGGGCGCGGGCATCCAGAAGTAGTCGAAGGCGATGCCGGTCGCCAGCGGCAGGACCACGGTCAGCCCCATCACGGCGGCCGGGTTCCCGAGGTCCGGCCCCAGACCCGCGCCCCCGAGGACGATGGTGAGGACCGTCAGCGTCAGCGTGCCCAGCAGGACCGCGTACAGCGCCGCACCCCAGCGGGTGTTGAGCCGGACCCGGAAGAACCTGGTCAGCAGCGCCGCCGCCGCGGCGTTCACGCCCAGGATGACGAGCAGGCCGACCACGTCGACGATGGTGATCATCCAGCGACAGTAGGGCGCCCGGGGCTATCAGTCCCTCGGCACGGCCGGGACCGACGTGCCGGTCGGGCCCCGTCACGAGTGATAGTATATATCAAGATGACCGCTAAATTAAGGTTGGGTGCCGACGTAACCGTCCCATGACCGACGGACCCCGAGCGTCGACGACCGATACCGCCACCACATCCCCGCCGCGAGCGACCGTGCTCGTCGTCGACGACGAGAAGCCGATGACCGAGATCCTCTCGACCTGGATCGGCGAGCACCACGACGTGCTCGTCGCACACGACGGCGAGGAGGCGCTCGAGACCATCACCGAGGACGTCGACGTCGTCCTGCTGGACCGGCGGATGCCGCGGATGGACGGGGACGCGTTCCTCCACGCGATGAGGGACGCTGGCTACGACGCCCGGGTCGTCATGCTGACGGCCATCGACCCCGGCCCGGACATCGTGAGCCTGCCCTTCGACGACTACGTCACCAAACCCGTCACGAAGGACGTGGTGCTCAACGTCATCGACCGGATGCTCCGGCTCAGCCGGGCAGGGAAGGCCGTCCGCGAGTACCACTCCCTGGAGCGCCGGCGCGACGTGCTCCGCACGGCGAAGGCGACGACCGGGGTCTCGGACTCGGAGGCCTTCGAGCTGCTGACCCGGCGGCTCGAGGCGGCCGCGAAGGACGCCGGCGCCGGGCTGGCGTGGCTGAAAGAGGAGTACTACGAGACGGACGAGTGACGTGCTCGTCGGCGGTCGTGGGTTCCACCGTCCGCCGACCCCCCGCAACCGTCGTGTCGATGACCGTCTCCGTTCTCAGGCGCCGAGCAGCTCCCGGGCCCGCTCGACGTCGCCGTCCATCCGCTCCATGAGGTCCCAGACCCCCTCTCGGGCCCCATCGTCGACCGTCGCGAGCACCATCCCCTCGTCGGGCTGGCCGTAGACGATGCCGGCCCCGTCGGGGGCGATGGCGAGTGCGGGGAGCGCGGCCAGGTCCTCCTCGCCCTCGGTCACCTCGATGACCGTCGACTGGCCCTCCCCCGCGGTCGCGCGGTCGAGCGCGGCGCGGAGTTCCTCGAGGAGCCCCGCCGTGAGCGTCGCAGCAGGGTTCCGGACGGTGACGTGGCGGTCGAACGCCCCCGTGTCGATGGCCTCGCGGACCTCGGCGGTGACGGCCTCGCGCTTGGTCTTCCCGTCGACCAGCGCGACCGCCGGCCGGGCCTGGCCGGTGAGAAGGTGGTACGTGACGATGTCGCCGACGGCGATCAGGGGCCGTCCGCTCTCGGCGAGCAGTTCGTCGGCCGCCGTGTAGACCGGGCCGAGCGGGTCCTTCAGCTCGTGGCGCATCGACTCCGGGAGCGAGAGCACGACGCGGGGGTCGCCGGGGTCCGGCGAGTCGCTGGCGTCGCTCATGGCCGTCTCACCGGACCTTCAGCGCGTACTTCCCCGGCTCGGTCACTTCCATCTCGCTGGCGATCTGCGAGGTCTCGGGGTGCGCGATGATGACGTAGCCGGCCCAGTCCTCGGTCAGCGAGGTGGAGCCGCAGTTGGGACACTGCTCGCCGTCGGCGGCCTCGAGCACGCGGTGGCACTCGCGGCAGACGAGTCGGTCGGCCATCTAATCACCCGCCTGGCCCTGCTGGGCCCGCCGGCGTCGGTCCTGTTCGAGCCACTCGTGCTTGCCCAGCCCCGGCTGCTTCGCGGTGAGGCCGATCTTCGAGTCCCGCGGGTTCCGCTCGTCGATGCTCTTCGTGACGATGCGGGCGCGGACGGAGTCGCCGACCGAGAGGACCCGGCTCGAGTCCCGGGAGGCGAGCTGCTGGTTCTCCTCGTCGTAGGCGAGGTACTCGTCGTCGATCTGGGAGACGTGGAGCAGCCCGTCGACGGGGCCGATGCCGACGAAGGCGCCGAAGTTGACGACCTCGACGACCTCGCCGTCGACGACCTCCTGCATCTCGGGGTCGAAGGTCAGCGCATCGAACTCGGCCTCGTAGTAGACGCCGGGGCGGTTGGGCAGGACGGCGCCGGTGCCGATATCGTGGACGTCGATGACGCTGACGACGGAGCCGACCTCCTCGTCCATACGGCCCTCCAGCTTGTCCTGCAGGAGTCGTTTCACCAGGTCGGGGGAGACGTCGGCGAGGTACTCGGGCGGCACCTCGACGGTGTCCTTGAGACGAACGCGTTTGTACATGTATCGTGTGTGGTTTCGTGTCGGGGTAGTTTGTGTTCGGTAGCGTGTGAGAGACGCGGCGTTACGGTCGAGTGAGCGCGAGTTCGTTTCGCCCGCGTAAACCGATTACGGGTACGTCCCGGGCCAGCAGGCGGTCGCGCAGGTCCGCATCGTTCGTGGCGACGCAGTCGACGGTGGCCCCCTCGTCGGGGTCGCGTGTGGCGATCTCGACGACGGCGTCGTCGGCGTACTGCTCGCGGTGGGCGATCTGCTCGCACCGGTCGGCGAGGTCGCGGCCGACGCTCGCCGCGACGGCCTCCTCGCCCTGCCCGTCGCTGAGCTTCTCCAACTCGGCGACGCACGCGGCCGGGACGACCGGCTCCGGGTCGTCGAGGACGCGCTCCAGTTCGTCGAAGACGCGGACGTCGCACTCGACGGGCATCATGAGCGCGTTGGTGTCGAGCAGGACCGTCGTCATCCTACCGCAGCGTCCCCACGCCGATGAGTCGCCAGCGCGAGCCGACACGGCGGTTGATGGCGATCTTCGCGCCCTCCTGGGCGCAGACGGGCCGCTTGAGCGCGACCTCGCACTCCTCGTCGCGGGCGCTGGTGACGGAGCCGACCGTGGTGGCCGTGCCGACCGTCAGCATCAGCGGCTCGCCCGTCGAGATGGGCTCGATCTCCTCGGCGTCCTCGCCGACGACCCGCTCGAGCAGGTCCACGTCCATCACGAACGAGTCCCGCGTCGGCGGGAGCGACCCCGGCGGGCCGGCGACCTGCCCGGCCAGGGCGTCGCCCTTCGTGTACGAGGGGTCCAGCCCCGTGCCGACACCGATGAGGCCGCCGGGCGTGGCCTCGTCGACGGACTCGCCGCCGGCCTGCAGCGATCGCACCGTCGTCTCGACGGGCTGGTACTCGGACTGGCCGCCCTCCTCGACCTCGCGGCCGGGGCGGATCTCGATCTCGTCCTCGACGTGGAGGCGGCCCTGCGAGAGCGACCCGCCGACGACACCGCCCATCAGGCCCGCGGCGTCCGTGCCGGGGCGGTTGATGTCGAACGAGCGCGCGACCTGCAGCCGTGCGTCGGCGTCGGCGTCGCGCTCGGGCGTGGGGATCTCCTCCTCGATGGCGTCGATGAGCACGTCGATGTTGACGCCCTGCTGCGCGCTCACGGGGACGATGGGGGCGCCCTCGGCGACGGTCCCCTCGATGAACTCCTCGATCTGGCGCTTGTTGTCGAGGGCGGCCTCGCGGTCCCGCACGAGGTCGATCTTGTTCTGCGCGATGACGATGTTCTCGATGCCGATGATGTCCAGCGCCATCAGGTGCTCCTCGGTCTGTGCCTGGGGCACCGGCTCGTTCGCGCCGATCACGAGGACGGCGCCGTCCATGATCGCCGCGCCCGAGAGCATCGTCGCCATCAGCGTCTCGTGGCCGGGCGCGTCGACGAACGAGACCGTCCGCACCACGTCCGTCTCCTCGCCGTCGACCGCCTCCTCGACCGTGTAGCACTCGGGCGGGTCGGCGCCCGGGATCCGGCGGAAGGTGGCGTCAGCGTACCCGAGGCGGATGGAGATGCCGCGTTTCATCTCCTCGGAGTGCTGGTCGGTCCACTCCCCCGAGAGCGCCTGCACGAGGGTCGTCTTCCCGTGGTCGACGTGGCCGACCAGTCCGATGTTCACCTCCGGTTGTCGGTGTGTGTTCGACATCAGTAATATACCGGCTATCGTCCCCTGCGGCGTATAAGGCTACCGGACCTCCGTTCGGGCGTCTCAGGCCGCCTGCTCCGGTGACTCCTCCTCGTCCTCCGTCGCCCCTGGCTCGGCCGCCGGGAGCCACACCGTCAGCGTCCCGTCGGGGGTGTCGGTGACGAGCTCGCCACCGGCCTGCGTGACGGTCCACTCCAGACACCAGAGCGCCAGCCCCTCGGCGTGTTCGAGCGGCGTCTCCTCGCCCAGCCCTACGGCCTCGATATCGAGCGCGGGGAGCCCGTCGCCGTCGTCGTCGATGGTGAGCAGGAGCGACTCCCCGTCGTCGGCCTCGGCCACGGCGATGCTGACAGCGACGCCTCCGTCGTTGTGCGCGAGTATCTGGTCCACCACGTCCGCGATGGCGACGGGCAACGAAGCTGTCCCGTGGGCCAGCCGACCGGACTCGGACCGCTCGACAGTGATCGTCGCCTCCGGCCAGGAGGCCCGGATGTCCTCCAGAGGGGCCTCGAGACAGTCGGGGAACCGGAGCTGTTCGCGCTCGCCGGAGGCCTCGGAGAGGATGTTCTGGACGCGCCGGGTGCGGTCCGAGAGGGTCGCCAGCGAGAGCGCCTGCTGACGGATGTCCTCCAGTCCCTCGCGGACCGCCTCGTCCGTCACCTGCTCGGCGAGGACCGAGGCGCGCCCGGCGATGATGTTGATGTCGGTCCGGACGTTGTGCCGGAGGATACGGTTGAGGACGGACACCATCGTCGAGCGGGTCTCGAGCGCCACGTTCGAGGCCTCCAGGGCGCCTTTCGTCTCCTCGATCTCCTCGATACGCTTCCGGAGCGTGTCCCGTGTCCGGGCCATCGTCCGGTTGAGGTCGCCGAACTCGTCCGGACGGTCCGTGTCGAACGCCACGTCGTACTCGCCCTGCTCGATGCGCTCGGCGCGGTCGGCCAGCGTCGCCAGCGCGCCGGTCACGTCCGCCCCGATGACGCTGACGACCCCCAGCAGCCCGACCACGGCGATGGTGGAGATGAGACCGATCCAGAGGCCGGCCTCCCGGGTGATGGCGTACGCCTCGCTGGTCGGGGCGTGCTCGATGACGACCAGGTCCGTGCCGTCCACGGGGGCGAACGCCGCGACGTACGTGCCGGGCGCCGACTGCTCGTACCGTGGGTCGGCGACGAACCCGGACTCCCCCTGGAGTCCGCGGCTCACCACGGGCGACCTGAGTGGTCCGGGCTGGTACTGGCGGAGCATCGCCGACCGGTTGTCCGCGAACACGACGGTCCCGTTCGAGTCGACGACGCGCGTGAATCCGCCGTCGACGGGATGCTCGAACCGCTCGAAGATGCTCGCGGTGTCGATGGTGACGACCAGCAGGTGTCCCGGAGCCCCGCGGATCGGTGTGACGTACCCGAGTACCACGGTCTCCCCTCCGTCAGCCTCGTGCGGTTTGGTGGTCCGAACGTCGTCGAAGGCCCGGAAGGCGAACTGCTGTTGCCACGGCAGGTCCTCGACCGCCGTCCCCTCGAGGGACTGGAGGGCGCTCGTCTCGACGGTCTGGTTCCGCCGGTCGATGACGTACGCGTTGACGACGTGTGCTTCCCGGCGGTCGACCAGTTGCCGCTGGAGGTACCGGCGGACCGCAGTCCTGTCGTCCTCCTCGTAGACCGGATGTTCCGAGATGACCCTGGCGAGGAGCCGGTTCTGACGGCTCCATTCGGTCAACTCGCCGGCCTCGGCGTTCGTGGCGGCCGTCATCGACTGTTCGACGTTGTCGTCCAGGAGCGCCCCGACCTGGAGGTACAGTCCCACTGCGGCGACGCCGCTGATGAGCAGGACCACCAGTAGCACGGCGGCCAGCTTCCGCCGATACGACACGCGCACGAAGCCGAGGACCGGGCCGGCGCCGGGAATCGATGGCCGCATCTACGCACCGCCCCCTCGCCGTCGCCGGGGGCGAACTCGCCCCGTCCCTGTCCGTGCTCCGGCGGCTGGTGATGGGAACCCGGTCACGTGGACCCCTCCAGGTCCCGCAGGAAGGACCGTGCGACCGCACTCGGCTGTCGGTCCCGGACGAGTACCTGCCGGTTCAGTCGTCTGATGGTCCGCGCATCGAGGCCCGCGGCCACCGGCTCGAGTTCCTCCAGGATGGCCGGGTACGCATCGGCCGTCGCCGCGTTCGCCGTCGGCGCCGGCTGGTACGGGATGAAGTAGTCGCGGTCGTCCTCGAGCAGCACGAGCGACGGCCGGTCGAGCTGTGGGTCGGTATCGAACCCGCTCGCGACCTGGACTCGTCCGTCCCGCACCAGTTCGTACGTGAGGCCGATCGACGTGACGATGAACGCTCCCGACTCGATTTCGGTCAGGGCCGCCTCCTCGAGACCGTAGAAGTCGGCCATCCCGCCCCAGGCGTCCTGCCGGTGGTAGAAGTCCTCGCCGAGCGCGACGCCGAAGTCGGTGTTGCCGGCGTTCAGGTGGGCCACCAGGCCACTGATGGTGGTGACCCCCGTGCGCTCGCTCCAGCCCCGGTCCGCCAGCAGGACCCATTCGTTCGAGAACGGCGCCGGGGTGCTCATCTCGGCGCCGTGCTCCCGAGCGTCGGCCCTGACGCGCTCGTAGAGCCGCTGCGGGTCGGTGATCCGCTCCGTGTGCTTCGGCGGCAGTTCGGTCCACGCCGTCCCCGTGTACTCCCAGTAGAGGTCCTTCACCCCGGAGACCACCGCGTTCCAGTTCTGGAGCGAGCCCCCGTACCCGATCTCGTCGACCACCTGGATCCCGTCGACGCGCTGGAGACGATGGTAGGCGAGGTATCCGAGGATCTGCTGCTCCGCGAACGACTTCGAGCCGATGCGGACGTTGGGGTCCGAGCGACGGTCGGATCCCGTACCGGTACAGCCACAGAGGCCGCTCGCGACCCCGATGCCACCGACCCCCCCGATCCGGCGGAGGCAGTGCCGCCGCGTCGGCCCCATACGGGGGAGTAGTCGTATCATCGTACATATTCCTTCGCCAACAATGGTAAGATGACTTTCATAAAATCGCTTCAGCGAACGTTTTACTGGGTCGCTGACCTGCAACCGCCTATGAGCAACGACGCCAGCCCGGGTGAGGGAGCCACCCCCGGCGAGGACGACTCCATCCTCCAGTGTGAGGAGTGTCTCCCGCCGGCCGACGCGTTCGCCATCGTCGGCAACGAGACGCGCCTGCACATCCTGGAGGCGCTGTGGGCGGCCGACCGCCCGGCGGCGTTCTCGGAGCTGCGGCGGTCGGTGGGGATGCGCGATTCGGCACAGTTCAACTACCACCTGGACAAGCTCCGGGGGCAGTTCGTCCGCAAGACCGACGACGGCTACGAGTTCCGACAGGCGGGGAAGGCCATCGTCCGTGCGGTGCTGGCGGGCACGTACAACCAGGACCCGGAGCTGGAGCCGTTCCCCGTCGATGGCGAGTGCGTCGCCTGTGGCGGCGGCCTCCAGGCCTCGTACCGCGACGAGGCGTTCCTCATCACCTGCACGGAGTGCCAGCGCCCGCACGGCACCTACCCGTTCCCACCGGGTGGGCTGGAGGACCGCTCCCGCGAGGAGGTGCTGTCGGCGTTCAACCAGCGCGCTCGCCACCTGGCCTGCCTCACCGCAGACGGCGTCTGCCCGGAGTGCAACGGACGGGTGCGGACCGACCTCCTCGAACCGGAGGACCTCCCGCCGGACAAGGTGAAACCCATCGCCGAACAGGAACTGTTCGTCATCCACGAGTGCCAGCGGTGCAACAACCACATCGTCTCCTCGGTCGGGCTGACGCTGCTGGACGACGCCGAGATCGTCTCCTTCTACCGGGACCACGGTATCGACCTGAATACCGTTCGCTTCTGGACGCTGGAGTGGTGCATCAGCGACCGCCATCTGGACATCCTCTCGCGTGACCCCTGGCGCCTGCGCGTGACGGTCCCACTGGGCGAGGAGGAGCTCCGCGTCACCGTCGACGGCGAGATGGCCGTCCAGCACACGGAGCGCCGGGCCCGGACGGGTGACGCCGCGACTGAGGGGACGACGCCGACGGGGGCCGACGAGGCCGACGAGGCGGTCGAGCAGGATGCGTGACGTGCCCCGGTGGCTCGCCACCGCCACGCGGTCGCTGGCCGTAGACGTCGCCGGCCGCCAGCGTCGACGGGCGGCCCGCGACTGGCTCTGGATGCGGCTGGTGACCCTGCTGGCGGTCGGCTGTGGCGTGGTCGTCGCGGTCCTCGGCATGACCGTCGCCGCGGTCACGGTCGGCGTCATCCTCACCTACGGGGCGAGCCCGCTCGGGGTCGCGCTCGCCTGGTCGCTCGTGGTGTCGCTGGTGGCGTTCGCGCCACTGGCGGCGTTGCGGGCCGGCGCAGCCGTCCACGCCTGGCTCGTCTGAGCCGTCGGTCGGCCCGCCGGTCGGCGACCCGGCCGCGTGAGGCCCGGCCAGCGTAGCCCCGTCGTCGACGCCGGAGACGCCACATAAGACCCCCGCGCGTATCCGGGGCACGAGACTTATGAACATACACCACGCAACCGGGCTCCATGAGTTCAGACACCGGACCGACCGGCGGGAGCATCGACACCGTCGGGTCGGAGGGGCCCCACGACGGCGAGCAGGAGTCGGGGGGCGCCGGGGGCGACGATGAGGTATCGGACCTGCCGCTGGCGCCGTATCCGCCGAACCTCGGCAACCCGAAGTTGCACGCGCTCCGGCAGGTCCGTGACCCCATCGCGTTCAGCGACCGCGCCGCCGCCATCCGCGACGTCTACCGCATCTGGCTCCCCGGCATCGGCGACATCACGAACCTGGCCCACCCGGACCACATGAAGCGGGTCCTCCTCACCGAGCGCGGGAAGTTCCGCAAGTCCGAGGACTTCGGCATCGCGTTCGGTGACGGCCTCCTCACCGTCGAGGGCGAGGAGTGGGCCCAGCAGCGCAAGACATTGCAGCCGCTGTTCGTCCGCGAGAGCGTGATGGACCACGCCGACACGATGGTCGAGCAGGCCCAGCGCCGCGTCGGGCGCTGGGAGGGCGGCCAGCAGCTCGACCTGCAGGCCGAGATGACCGACCTCACCCTGGACGTGCTGTTCGCGGCCATCCTCGGGCGCGAACTCGAACTGGACGGCGACGAGAAGATCCGCCGCTCGGCCGAGGCGCTCCACGACTGGTTCCTCCCCACCTCCTACCCGCTCCCGCGCTGGCTGCCCACGCCCGCCCGGCGACGGTTCAAACAGGGGAAGCAGACCCTGCAGGACGAGGCCGACCGGCTGCTGGAGGAGGCCGCCCGGGACCCGCCCTCGGACCCGACGGAGGCCGACGACCTCATCAACCTCCTCGTGGGGCTGCGCGCGGCCGGCGTGACGGACTCGGGGATGCTGACCGACGAGCGCCTCCGCGACCAGATGGTCTCCATCATCTTCGCCGGTCACGATACGACGACCACCTCCCTGACGTTCGCGCTGTGGGCGCTCGCCGAACATCCGGACATCCGCGAGCGCTTCCACGCGGAGGTGGACGCGCTCGACGGCCCCCCGACCGCCGAGGACATCGAGGAAGGTCGGCTGGCGTTCACCGACAAGCTCGTCACGGAGACGCTCCGGCTGTTCCCGCCCGTCTACGCGCTTCCCCGCGTGGCCGACGAGGACGTCCAGTTCGACGGCTACCGCGTCCCCGAGGGCGAACGCGTCGGCGTCATCATCCGGCGCATCCAGCGGGACCCGCGCTTCTTCGACCGGCCCGACACGTTCGACCCCGACCGCTGGACGCCGGAGTTCCGACAGGAGCTGCACGACTTCGCGTACGCCCCGTTCGGCGGTGGCCCGCGCATCTGCATCGGCCGCCAGTTCGCCCTGCTGGAGGCCAAACTCTCGCTGGCCACCATCGGCCGGAACTACGAACTCTACTACCTCGGCGAGGAGGGCAAGCACGACGGCCCGCCGCTCTCCCCGCAGATGACGCTCCGGATGAAGGAGGGCCAGGAGTTCCTCGTCACCGAGCGCTGAGCAGGACCACCTCACTTCCTGCTGTCGATTCGTATCAGTGAATTTACTGAAGAAGGGTCCGGTAACTCTCCCTACAGAAATGTAATTCAGATTACCCTTATCTGGCCGTGGGGCCTTGGTCCACGTGAATACAGATGCGCACGAACTACCCCACACGCCCCCGGTCGCGGACAGCCGCCGACGGCCACGCCCGACGCCGCACCGTCCGCACGGTCCTGAAGTTCGCCCTCGTGACGCCGCTGGCGCTGGTCACCGCGCTCGTCGTCGTCGGCGCCCTCGCGTCCGCGGGGTCGCTGACCTCGGTCGTCACCGCGTTCGGCCTGCTGGCCGCGCCCGTCGTGGTCGGCGCCCTCGTCGACCGCGCTCGGGCCGACCTCCCCGACCGCGACGGCACCCGTCAGCCGCCCTACGGCCCGCGACTCCGGCGGTAGGCGGCGAGCGGTCGCTGCGCTCGCTAGCTGCCGCCCGTCGCCCCGTTCCAGGCGACAGGGCGAGTCGAAGGGGCAACAGGGTCGGAGTGGAGCGGACCGTCCAGGCCGCTCCGCCCGGCAGCCGAACGTTCCCCTCGAACTAGGCACCCCCCTTATCCGCCGCCGGGTCCACCGTTCGTCCATGTCGTTCGCCCCCGACCGCGTGGAGACGCTCACCTTCGACTCGTACGGGACCCTCGTGGACGTGGCGGCCGTCGAGACCGCGCTCGCCGAGGTCCCTGGCGTCGAGAACCCGGAACCCATCTCGAACCACTGGCGCTCGCGCTCGCTGATGTACACGATGGTTGCCAACGCCATCGACGCCTACCAGCCGTTCTACGAGTTGAACCGGGCCGCACTCACCCACGCGCTCGCCGCACACGGCGTCGAGACCACGCCGGCCGAGCGCGACGCCGTCCTCGAGACGTACCACGACCTCGACGTGTTCGATGACGTGGCCGACGGCATCGCCGCACTCGCGGCCGAGTACGACTGCTACGTCGTCTCCAACGGGAACCCGGAGATGCTGGCCTCGATGGTCGAGGCGGCCGACATCGGGGACGTCATCGAGGACACCATCAGCGCCGACGAGGTGGCGACGTTCAAGCCGGACGCCGAGATCTACCGCCACGCCGCCGCCCGGACCGGGACGCCCATCGACCGCATCGCGCACGTCTGCGGGCCGTTCTTCGACGTGTACGGGTCGATGAACGCGGGGATGCAGGGGGTGCGGGTCGCCCGCGGTGGCGAGCCGTGGGACGCGTTCGCCGGCGAGCCGGACCTGACGGTCGAGGACTTCCACGCGCTGGCCGACGAACTCGGCGTCTGAGGCCGGGCCGAGGTCGCAACCTTTTCCTCGCCGCTACGAGTGCCGGACGGCGTGGCACTCCCGCCGGTCACGCCCGGGATGTTGGCCGTCTTCGCCATCATCGTCGTGGCGCTCGTGCTGTTCGCGACCGAGCCGGTCCCTATCGACATCACCGCTATCGGGGTGATGGTGTCCCTGATGGTACTGGGGACGGCTGGCCCGCTCGACCTGACCGGCATCTCGCCGCAGGAGGGCATCTCGGGGTTCGCCTCGGGGGCGACGATCACGGTGCTGGCGATGTTCATCCTGAGCGCCGGCGTCCAGCGGACGGGCGTGGTCCAGATCCTCGGCCGCAAACTGGCGGCCCTGACCGGCGACAGCGAGGTCCGGCAACTGGGCGCCACCATCGGCGCCGTCGGGCCCATCTCCGGGTTCATCAACAACACCGCCGCCGTCGCCATCCTGCTGCCGATGGTGACCGACATCGCCCACGAGGGGAAGACCTCGCCGTCGAAACTGCTGCTCCCGCTCTCGTACGCCTCGATGTTCGGCGGCACCCTCACCCTCATCGGCACCTCGACCAACATCCTCGCCAGCGAGGTGGCCGCCGACCTGGGCGTGCCGAACGCGCCGTTCTCGATGTTCCAGTTCACCGCGCTCGGCATCGTCGTCAGTATCGCGGGCACCATCTACCTGTTCACGCTGGGGAACTACCTCACGCCCGAGCGCATCAAGGCCCGCGAGGATCTGACCGAGGAGTTCGAGATGGGCGAGTACCTGACGGAGGTGACGGTGCGGGAGGACTCGCCCATCGTCGGCGACACCATCCGCGACGCGCTGGTGGAGACGGACTTCGACGTCGACATCGTCCAGCTCATCCGGGGCAACGAGGTGTTCCTCGAGCCGCTCGGGCCGAAGACCATCCAGGCCGGCGACATCTTCGCGTTGCGGACCGACCGGGACACCCTGGTCGAGATCATGGACGTCGACGGCCTGGACCTCGTCGCGCGCACCGTCGACGAGGCCGAACTGGAGGCCGCCGAGGAGGAGGCGAACAACCTCGTCGAGGTCGTGGTCGCGCCCGGCTCCTTCCTCGTCGGCGAGACGCTCGCGTCGACGAACTTCCGCCAGCGCTACGACGCGACGGTGCTGGCGTTCCGGCGCGGCCCCGAACTCATCCGACAGCGGATGGACCGCACCCGTCTCAAGGTGGGTGACACGCTGCTCATCCAGGCGACCGCCGACTCCATCGAGCGGCTCGCCGACCGTCGGGACTTCATCATCGCCCAGGAGGTCGAGCGCCCGGACTTCCGCCAGTCGCGCATCCCGGTCGCGGTGGGCATCGTCGGCGTCGTCGTCGGCGTCGCCGCGCTCGATATCCTCCCCATCGTCGTCTCGGCGCTCGCGGGCGCGCTCCTGATGGTCCTCACCGGCTGCCTGAAACCGACCGAGGTGTACGAGGACGTCCAGTGGGACGTCATCTTCCTGCTCGCGGGCGTCATCCCGCTCGGTCTGGCGATGGAGGAGACCGGCGGCGCCGACTTCATCGCCGAGGGCATCGTCATGTCGGCGGGCTCGCTCCCGCTCGTCGTCGTCCTCGGCCTGATGTACGTCGTCACCGCCACGCTCACCAACATCATCTCCAACAACGCGGCCGTGGTGCTGATGATTCCGGTCGCGTTCGAGGCCGCCACGCAGATCGGTGCCTCGGCCTACGCGTTCGTCCTGGCCGTGACGTTCGCCGCCTCGACGGCCTTCATGACGCCGGTCGGCTACCAGACCAACCTCTTCGTCTACGGTCCCGGCGGCTACCGGTTCACCGACTACCTCAAGGTGGGGACGCCCCTGCAGGTGCTGCTCGCCGTGGTGACGACGGTCGGCATCACGGTGCTGGTCGGGGTGTAGTGGCCCGCCGGGAGCGAAACGCTTTCCACCGCGCTCGCAGAAGCAGTAGCCGCGGGACCGTGGGTTAGCATGGTATACTTCGGGCCTTGGGTGCCCGTGACCCCAGTTCAAATCTGGGCGGTCCCATCCGTATTTATGCGTTTCAGCGTTTCTGCGCCACATATAGTGGTGAGTATACCCCTCGGAGAGATGCCAGTCCTGCCCGGCGAGGGCGTCGGGGCCGCCCTCGAGACGCGGGGATCTCGCCCGGTACCTGCCTCGCCGGCCGTCGCGGACTCGAAGGCGTCGGCCGCGGCGACGAGGGCCCGGCGGCGTCGTTCGGGCCGAGGCGTGTGCCTTCCGTCTCATCGATGTCCCACGCTCCGTGGCGATGGCCGGCGTGCCGGGATCGTCACGGACGCTGCCTGGGTCGGGGCTTCCCGGCCGTTCGCGGAGGGACCATCCGCCCCCGGACCCCGACCTGGTGTCACTCGTCGGAGGCGGTACCAGCCTCCCGCCCGTCGAGGTGGCAGAACGACCGGAGGAAGGCGTCGCGGTCGACCTCGCCGGCGCCGGCCTCGATCAGCGTCGTCTCGAGCCCGTCGCGTGGGAAGTGACACAGGTCGTCGTGGCACGGCTTGCAGAGGTACTCGAACCGCTTGTCCTCGCGGTTCCATCTGTCGCCGTGCCGGTCGTACTCGCGCGCGTCGGACCGGGCCACGGTCTCGCCACAGGCGATGCAGTCGACCGTCGTGTGCGAGGTGGAGGGGAAGCGTCGCCAGCGGGACATGGCAGTCAGGGACGGTCGCGGAGTGCCGGGTCCGGACCACCCTCGGGGGCAGGGCCGGAACCGGCAGTGACGGGTGACTGGTCCTCGCCGGCGGTGGACTCGGCCGCCGCCTCCTCGACGACGGCCTCGCCGTCAAGCGGGCCGGCGACGATGACCAGCGGTTCGCTGCTCGGGCCGTACACGTCCATGTCGTTTCCACGCTTGGAGTACCACGTGCCGACCACCTCGACGACACCGGCGTCTTCGAGCCGTTCGAGGTGGTACTGTGCGTTCTGCAGGGAGGTGCCGACGTCGTCGGCGAGCTCGGAGGTCGTCCCCGGCTCGGTGTAGATGCGGTCTACCAGCTTCCGGGCGGTCTCGCTCGTGAGGGCGTTGACCACGTCGCCGGCGTCGTCCAGCGAGACGGCCTCTGACGAGACCTCCTCCCGTTCGACCGCCTCGCGGTGCGGGAAGGCGGACTGGGGCGCCATCGTCACGTGCACCCCGTCCGGGGCGTCGGCGGCAGATGGTGTGTCATCGTTACGGCTGTTTCATACCAGGGACGCACCAGAAGCCTGCTCGCTACACGCGTTTCCTCGGCAAGCGACGGGGGCTATACGTATTGACTCGCGGAACGGACGGCGTGACGGGCGGCACGGCATACTGACGCCGCCGCCCAATTTCTCCGTGTTCACGGCTATTTGAGGACAATCTTCAACACGGAGGGTCCGCACGGTTGGCCCATGGGAACGGAGGGTGCGGGGGAACTGGAGCTGCTTGTCGCAGCCGGGGAGCGGTCGTTCGGGCGGGCGGTAGCCGACGGACTCGAGGCCGCCCGGGCGGGGGTCACGGCGACACTCCTCGACCCCAGTGACGACCCCGTCGACCAGGCCACGGCGAACGGGGCCGACGGGATCGTGGTCGGGAGCGGCATCGAGACTCCGGTCGCGGTCGTGCGCCAGGGCACCGAGCCGGAGCAGCCGGTCGTCCTGCTGGCAGAGGCCGACAGCGGCGGGACCGTCGACGACGCGCTCGAAGCCGGCGTCGCCGACGTCTTCCCGCGGACGGCGGTCGAGCGCCAGTGTGCGCGCATCGTCGACCGCATCGCAACGCTCGGTGAGGGTGACCCGGGCGTAACCGAAGGGGCGGACACGACCGAGAAGGCTGCCGTCGACCCATCCGCGGCAGGCACGGTCACGGACGAGGAGCCGTACCGTGAGGTGTTCGAGAACGTCTCGGACGGGCTGGTCGTCCACGAGCCGGACACGGGCGAGATCGTCGATGTGAACGAGCGGTTCTGCGAGATGAACGGCTACGACCGGTCGGAGCTGGTCGGCGAGGACATCACCCTCGTGACGGCGCCCGGCGAGGCATACGACGAGGCGGCGGCCCAGGCGAAGATCGAGCAGGCCCGTCGGGAGGGCATGCAGCTGTTCGAGTGGCGCAACCAGCGCCACGACGGCGAGACCTACCCCGTCGAGGTCCACCTCGCCGTCGTGGAGCTGGACGGCTACGAGCGGGTACTCGCGAGCGTCCGCGACATCACGGAGCGCAAGCAACGCGAACGCGAACTCGAGGAGCAGCGGCGGCTGTACGAGACGCTCGTCGAGCAGGGCCCCAACGGCGTGATGATCGTCCAGGACAGAGAGATCGCCTTCGTCAACCCCGGGATGGTGTCGCTGACGGGGGACGACGAGGCGGACCTGCTGGGCCAGCGGTTCTCCGAACTCATGACTCCGGAGTACCGCGACCTAGTCGAGGAGCGCTACGACCAGCGCGCCCACGGGGATGGCGAGGACCCGCCGGAGAACTACGAGATACGGATCGAGACGGCGGCCGGCGAGACCCGAACCATCGACCTGTACGTCTCACGCATCCGATATCGGGGCGCACCAGCGACACTGGCGACGTTCAACGACATCACCGAGCTCCGGCGCCGGGAGCGCGAGGCACGGGAGAGCGAGCGCCGCCTCCGGCTCATCG
This sequence comes from Haloglomus litoreum, assembly GCF_029338515.1. GTDB lineage: Archaea > Halobacteriota > Halobacteria > Halobacteriales > Haloarculaceae > Haloglomus > Haloglomus litoreum. The sequence goes on from NZ_CP119988.1 coordinate 928,006, forward strand.
CCGAGCACATCGACGAGGTGATCTACCTGTCGACGGCGGACTTCTCGGAGATCCTCTACATCAACCCGGCCTACGAGGATATCTACGGCCAGCCGATCGAGGAACTCTCCGAGAACCCACAGTCCTTTGTCGAGGCCGCCCACCCGGACGACCGGGAGCGCTACGAGGCCGACGTCGCCGAACTGGTCGCCGACATCGAGGCCGGGGACACGCGGGCGGTCTACGAGGGCGAGTACCGGCTCGCGGTCGACGACGAGGCTCGGTGGATCCGGGTCGCCCGTTCTCCCGTCGCGAACGACGAAGGGGTCGTCGACCGCATCGTCGGGCGGGTGCAGGACATCACCGAGCGCCGCCGTCGCGAGCGCGAGTACGAGCAGATCTTCAACGGCGTCACCGACGCCATCGCCATCCAGGACCCCGGGACGGCGGAACTGCTCGACGCCAACCGGACCTTCGTCGAGCGGCTGGGGTACGACGACATGGAGACGGTCCTCGAGAAGGGGAACGCCGGGCTCAGCGCCACCGACGCGGGCTACACCGCGGAGCGCGCCCGGGAGCTGTGTCAGCGGGTCATGGAGACCGGCGAGCCCGAGACCGTCGAGTGGGCCCAGGAGACGAAGGGCGGCGACCGGCTCCTGATCGAGGCGACGGTGACGCCCGCGGTCATCGGTGGAGAGGACCGGATCGTCTCGATCCAGCGCGACATCACCGAGCACCGCCAGCTCGAGCGCCGGTTCCGGACCATCGCCGAGCGGGTCGACGAGATCATCTACCTCGCCAACACCGACCTGACCGAGGTCACGTACGTCAACTCGGCGTACGCCGACATCTACGGGCGCCCGGCCGAGGAGCTCCACGAGGACCCCCGGGCGTTCATCGAGGCGATGCATCCCGAGGACCGCGAGCCGTACGAGGCGGAGCTGGAGGCGATGCTGGCCGACATCGAGGCCGGGGACCCCGACGACCGCTACGAGTTCGACTTCCGCATCCAGCGCCCGGACGGCGAGGTGCGCTGGCTGGAGGCGGCCGGCTACCCTATCCTCGACGAGACCGACCGGCCGGACCAGTTCGTCGGCGTCGTCACGGACGTCACCGAGCGCCACGAGCGCGAACAGACACTGGAGACGTTCCACGAGGCGACCCGGCAGCTCACGGCCGCCGACTCTCAGGTGGCGGCCTGCCGACGGGCCGTCGAGGCGGCCGAGGAGGTGCTGGGCTTCCCGCTCGTGTCGGTGTATCGCTACGACGAGGAGCGCGGCGCGCTCGAGCCGACTGCACTCACGACGCGCCTGTCGGAGCTGGACGTCGACCCCCCATCGTTCGGCCCGGGCGATTCCGTTCCGTGGCAGGTGTTCGTCGAGGGGGAGGCGGTCACCCAGTCCGAGCCGACGACCTCGGTCTACGGCCCCGGCGTCTCCGACCCGGACATCGTGCTCCCGATGGGCTCGCACGGGGTGATGCTCGTCGGCGCCCCCGACGAGCAGTTCGACGCCGAGCACGTGGAGCTCGCCCAGATACTGGCTGCGACCCTGGAGGCGGCGCTGAATCACGTCGCGGGCGAACGCGAGCTGGCCGAGCGAGAGGCCGAGCTCCGCCGCCAGCAGGAGCGCGCCGACCGGCTCGAACGGCTCAACACCATCATCAGGGACATCGAGCAAGCGACGGTCGAGCAGTCCTCCCGCGCCGGCATCGAGGAGGCCGTCTGCGAGCGCCTCGTCGACGTGGCCGACCACGACTTCGTCTGGGTCGCCGAACCGACCGTCGGTGACGACGGGCTCGTCCCCCGGACCAGCGCCGGCGGCCCCGAGGGGTACGTCGACGGGCTGACGGGCGTCGTCGGCTCGACGGCCGAGGCGGGCGCCGGCGGCCACCCGGCCGTCGCGGCCTACCGGGCCGACGAGGCACGCGCCGTCGAGAACGTCGCCACCGACATCGCGACCGGTGCGTGGCGGAAACACGCCCTCGGACACGGCATCCAGTCGGTCGTGGCCGTCCCGATCCGCTACGAGACCACGACCCACGGCGTGCTGTCGGTGGCGTCGACCGCTCCCGACGCCTTCGACGAGGCGACCCGGGAGGTGCTGGCGGATCTCGGTCGCTCCATCGGGTACGCCATCACCGTCACCGAGCGCGAGCAGGCGCTCGAGTCCGACGGGACCACCGAGCTGGAGCTCGCCGTGGCCGACGAGGGGCTGTTCATGATCCGCGGGGCGACGACGGCGGACTGCCGCATCGACCTCGAACGGACCATCCGCCGGACGGGCGGGTCGTTCTCGATGTTCTACGCCGTCGAGGGGGCAGACCCCGCGACGGTCGTCGAGCTGGCCGACGCCGCGCCGAGCGTCGCGACGGCACAGGTCGTCAGCGCCGACGAGGCGGGGACCGGCGGCCTCGTAGAGGTGACCGCCCCCACCTGGTTCGGCTCCGTGTTCACCGAGCACGGCGCAGTCGTCCGGGAGGCGACCGCCGAACCCGGCGACGGGACGCTGGTTGTCGAGGCACCCCGCGGGACGGACGTGCGGGCGCTCGTCGAGGGGTTCCAGGAGCGCTATCCGGACGCCGAACTCGTGGCACAGCGCCAGCGCGAGCGGACCATCCGGTCGCTGTTCGAACTGCAGGACGCCCTCGAGACGGAGCTGACCGACCGCCAGTGGGAGGCGCTGGAGACGGCGTACTCGGCGGGGTACTTCGGGTGGCCGCGCGAGACCAGCGGGCAGGAGGTGGCCGAACTGCTCGGCGTCTCCCAGCCCACGTTCAACAAGCACCTCCGCATCGCCGAGCAGTCGGCGTTCCGGATGCTCCTCGAGCGCGAGTACCCCGACGCCGACGGGTAGCGGCCGAACGAGGGTGGCCGACGTCACACCGCCGGACACCACGCCGCTCGCCATCGCCGCTCTGCAGATGGCTCACGACCGTCCGTCGCTCCCCAGGCCTCGTTCCCGGCGCCCCGGCTGTGGCTCAACCGTCACCATCGCTCCAGAGCGCCCCATCCTCGAGTGCCGTACCGACCGGCAGTGTCGGCGGGTCGGGGCCGAACCCCGCGGCGAGACGGGCGCCGCGCGTCCGGGGTATCGTCGGATGGCGGTCGGCCAGTGCCGACTCGACGCCCGCGAGCGGCGAGTCGCTCCCGCCGTCGTCGCCCGGCCGCCCGAGCCGCGAGAGCCGCGCCCCTCGCTGGGCCGCGTAGTCGACGAGCCGCGCCGCCGGCGGGTCGTCACGACCGACCAGCTCCGACGCCAGGACCGCCGCGTCCTCCAGTGCGAGTGCCGGTCCCACGCCGGCGAGGCGGTGGCGGGCGTGAGCCGCGTCCCCGAGCAGGGCCACCCGACCGTCGGCCAGGCGGTCCGCGGGGACGCGGAAGTCGTCCATGCAGTGGTCGCCGGCCCTGGCGCGGCTGGCGGCCGGGAGGAGCCAGTCGATCTCGGGGCACAGCTCGGCGGGCGAGGTGGCCTTCCAGTCCTGCCCAGGCACGGTCGCGGGGACGGTGAGCCAGCCCGTCAGCCGGTCCTCAACCGGCAGGACCCTGAACACCGCACCGTCGGGGGCCCAGACCTCGCTCGCACCGTCGAACTCGACCCCGGGGTCGGTGTCGAGCGTGAGTGGGAGGCTCGTCGTCCCACAGAACACCGGCTCGCTGCCACCGAGTGCCGCCCGGGTGCGCGACCGGACGCCGTCGGCGCCGACGACGACGTCGAACTGCTCCCGGACGCCGTTGGCGAACGTGACCGTCACCCCGCCCCGCCCCGGGTCGAGAGCCCGGAGCGCGGTTCCTGTGTGGACGGTGTCGTCGCTGAGGCGGTCGCGCAACGCCCGCCGCAGCCGCGTGTACTCGACGGCGAGGAGGCCGAACTCGTCGTCGGCGTCGAGCCGCGTCACGACCGTTCCGTCGGGGTGCCGACGCGTCCAGGTCGTCAGGACCCCTCCGGCGTCGTGGACGACCGCTTCGACGCCGAGATGGCCCAGCAGCCGGACGGCCCCGGGTGGGAGTTCGACCGTCCCACGAGCCGTGTCAAGCGTCTCGGCCCGGTCGACGACGACCGGCTCCATGCCGGCCCGCTCCAGGAAGCCCGCGAGCGAGAGGCCACCGATGCCGGCCCCGACGACGAGTACCTGGACCCTGCTCCCGGTCGCCACCGGACTCACCTCCGAGTGCGTCCCCCGTGGCACTGCCGGGGCACTGCGCTGTGGGTGAGGTCACCGACCGCGCCACCCGTCGTCCGGGGTGCCGAGTCGATGGCATCGGCGGTGTGGGCATCGGCGGTGCCTCGGACGCGAGGGTACCCAGGGAGACGGGGAGGCGTGGCCGGTGGGTGCAGGACACCCGAGGACCTGGGCAGGGGGCGCGGGACACGGGGAATCGTGGCCAGCGTACGTCTCGGTTCTGGCGTCGGCCGGGCGCTGTGCCTCACTGGTTCCGGTTCGGGGACCATATGGTGACCCCTACAGCGCTCGCCCGTTCCACGGTGGCGCCTACGCACGTAGCGCCGCCGGCGCGGGCGGGCTATATGTATAGCGGCACCAGCCGGGTCGACGAGGTGAGCCCCCGACCGCCGTCTGTCGGGCCGGTCGCGGCCGCTACTCCCCGTCCAGCTCCTTGCGGTAGACGTAGTCGTTGAACAGCGAGCCCAGGTAGAGGGCGCCATCGTACTCCGTCGCGGAGGTGACGCCGAAGACGCCGCCCGCGGGGTCGTGGAGCGAGTCGACGACCTCGCCGGACTCGTCGACGCGGAGGACGAGCCCGTACGGGTCACCGCTGACCTGCTGGAGGACCGCCTCGGGTAGCTTGCCGAGCTGTCGTTTCACCCACGGCCGGCGCTGGAGCGCCTCCAGCGACTCGTCGCGCATCGACGGGATGGCGACCCAGTAGCCGCCCTCGCTCGCCACGTCGACGTTGTCCGGATAGCCGGGGAGGTTGTCGACGAAGACCTCGTCCTCGCCGGCGCGGTCCCCCTCGACCCAGTACCGGCGGATGCGGTAGCGCGAGGTCTCGTTGACCAGCAGCGACTCGCCGTCCGGGCCCGGCGCGACGCCGTTGGCGAAGCCCAGCCCCGTCAGCTCGACCGTCGTCTCGCCCGTCTCCAGATCGTAGCCCAGCAGGCGGCCGGTGTCCTGCAGCTCGAACAGCTCGTCCTGGAAGATCTCGTGGACCGTCGCGTCCGTGACGTAGACGACGCCGTCGTGGACGTAGAGGTCGTCGGCGAACTGGGTGTGCTGGCCGGCGGCGCTGTCGGTCAGCGTCTCCACGTTGCCGTCGGGCGAGACCCGGACGAGGCCGGCGTCCTCCGCGGCGACGATGAGGTCCGAGCCCTCCGCGCCCTCGTCGATGCCGTCATCGAAGACCAGCCCGAGCGGCCGGCCGCCGACGCGGGCGAACGGCTCGAGCGGGCAGTCCGTCCGCCCGTCGACGGGCTCGACGGTCCGGTAGACGACGCCGTCGTCGGCGCCGGTGTAGCAGCGGCCCTCGGCGTCGAACGCGGTGTCCTCCGGCCCGTCGGCGGTGAGGACGCGGTCGGCGTCGGCCAGCGCGTGGTCCGGTTCAAGCGCGCCCGTCATCGCGGGCGGGTCGGGCGGGTGCCACCCGACGGGGTCGAGGCGCGAGTCGGCGAGCGTCCCTGCGGCGACGACGGCGCCGAGCAGGAGGCCGCCCGTCGCGAGCGGGTGCCGGCGGAGTGGTCCGAGCATGGCTCCACCTCTCGCGGCGGCCTCAAAAAACGTCGTCACCGGCGAGGACGGCTACAGGTGGCATCGGAGCGTCGGGGCCGGGAGGGACCGCCCCTCGGAATCAGACGGGGATGACGCCCAGGCCGATACCGAGGCCGAGGGCGACCGTGAGGACGAGGCCGAAGAGGAGGGCGACCTTCAGGAACCAGGCCGCGCCGACCTCGGACCCGCTCGCGCTACTGCTGCCGTGGCCGGGGGAATCCATGTTCGATGGTCGTGTCGCCCCGGCAATAAACCCGGCGGCCGGGAAGTCACCGGGTTCAGCGCCCGAACCGCACGCCCTCGGCAGTGTCGACGGCGAGCAGCCACGCGGCTCGGCGGTCCCCGTCGAGGTGGACCTCGGGGACGAGCGGGTCCGGTACCGGACGGTAGGCGTCGGTCTTCATCGCGCGGACGGACGGGTAGACGCCGACCTCCCGGCCGTCGCGGTTCCGGACGTGGAGCCGCTTGTCGTCGCCCCGGCGGTAGGTGTACGGGAACGCCCGGGCGGTCGGGCAGGCCAGCGCGGTGTAGTCGTCGAACGCGGCCTGGATGGCCCCGTCGGCCTCCAGAACGAGTCGGGTCGCGGCGTCGGCCCGTCCGCCCGGGGCCGCGCTGTCGCGGCCGGTTCGCTGCCGGTTCCCCGCCTTCCCTGTCGGTCTCGTCGCGCTCTCCCCGCCCGTGACGCCCGCCGTCGCCGGCTCCTCACGCCAGACGGGTGCCTCGTCCGCCCGGACGCAGGCCAGGCCCGCACCCGTAGAGAGCCGGTCGGGCACGTCGTAGAACGTCCGGCAGCCGTCGGCGTCGACGGCACGCACCGCCGGCGGATCGGTCAGCACCTCGCGGACGGCCGCGGCGCCGCGCTCGTCGACGACGAACAGACACGTCAGGTCCCGGCCGGCGGCCGTCGCCAGCGAATCGACAACCTGCGTCGGCTCGGCCGCCGGCTGCTCGGCGTCGCGGGCACGGCGCACGCGCGACCGCGTGGCGAGCGGTTCCAGGGCCAGGCCGCCCGCCACACCCTCGAGCGGTGTCGCGTCGGGACCGGGCGTCGCGACCGCAGCGGGCTGGGCCCGGTCGTCCGGGTGCGCGACCGTGTAACCGCGCTCGCGCAGCGCCACGCAGGTCCGTTCGAGGCTGTCTGGCATGGCCGTGTGTACGAACCCCACGGGCAAGTACCCGGCGCCCGGGGCGGACGGTGTTCCCGGTGCTGACCGTGGCGACCGCGACCGAACCGGATGCTCGAGCGGGTGAGAGCTCCGGGAGCAGTCACGCTGTGGTCGAACCCACTTGCGACAGTGGGCGAGTTCGTCGCTTCAATCCACTCGTTCGACCGTCGTCGCGGCGGTCCCGACGAGGTGCTCCTCCAGCGTCCGGGCCACCGTGGTCGGGTCGACGCGCTCCGGGTCGACGCCGCGGGCCCGCGCGACGCTCCCGACGCTCCCGGGATCGAACGGGACGCCCAGCGCGTCGTAGACCGGCGCCAGCACCGCGGCGATGGCCGCGTGGTCACGGACGACGACGATGCCACCGACGCGCGCGACGTCGCTCCCGACCCGCTGGGCGATGCCCACGAGCTTCCCGTCGGCCGACAGCGAGTGCGCGCCCGGGCAGAACGACTCCGGGGGCTCGCCCCGCTCGGCGTCGACGCCGCAGTCGGCCAGCGCCGCCCGGACCACCGAGACGGCCTCGTCGTAGCGTTCCTCGATGCCGGTCCGCAGCTCGGCAACCGGCTCGATACGGGTGAACGCGACCGTGTGGCCCGTGTACGCGACGGCGCGCCCGCCCGTCTCGCGCTCGTACGGCGCGTAGCCGCGGTCGGCGGCGGCCTCGCGGGCCCGGTCGTACCCCGGCTCGCGGGCGTCGCGCCGGCCGAAGGCGACCTGCCGATGCGGGGTCCAGACCCGGATGGCGGGCTCACCGGTCTCCCCGGCGTCGGCCACCAGATGCTCGGTGATCGCCCGGTCCTCCGCGACATCGGCGGCGCGTCCGCGCACGACTCGCATCGGCCGACCGTTGGGGCGCCGACTACATGCGAGTGACGGACCGGACGGTTCGGATCGGAAATGGATGATATGTGTCCAATCGCGAACTGAATTTTCGATTACGGGGGAATAACTCAAGAACTCTGTGTATTGGGGTGTAATCGGCCCGGTAGGTCACCCCGATGGTCTCACGCCAGCACCCACGCGACGGCGCCCGCGTGGAGCGCGGCCAGGCGGGCCAGTTCGTTCGCGGCCCCGAACACGTCGCCGTTCACGCCGTCGAGGCGCGCCCGGGCCCAGCGCACGACGAGCAGCGCGGTGGCGAACGCCGCCAGCAGCGCCACCGGCGCCGCCGGCGAGAGGCCCGTCAGCAGCGCGGCCGGGAGTGCAACGACGACCGGGCCGACCAGGAGACCGGGCGTCGCGCGGCCGGTGAACGCGGCCCCGAAGCCGTCCGTGATGGCGGTCCCGAGGCAGGCGACGGCGGCCATCCCGAGTTTGGCGCCGACCTCCGCGGCGACCACGAGCCCCGCGGCCCGGAGCGGCGCCGCGAGCGTGCCGCCCCGGAGGAGCGGCCCGCCGGCCCCGCGCCCGCCGAGTTCCGCCACGGCCAGCAGCCCCAGCGCCGTGCCGGCGAGGCCGATGCCGACGGCGGCGAGCGCGCCGACGCCGGTGGTCGTGTCCTTCAGCACCTCGCGCCGGCGCTCGACCGTGTGGACGGCGGCCGCGTCCCCACAGTCGGCCAGCCCGTCGAGGTGGTTGATGCCCGTCACGAGGTAGAGCGTCGCGAGCGTCGCCGCGGCCGCGACGGGCGCGGGCGCGCCGACGGCGAGGAACGCGAGCAGCGGGAGCGCCGCCAGGATGCCGACCACGTAGCCCACGACCGGGAACGCCAGCGGCGTCCCCTGGAACGCGACCCACGCGCGGCCCTCGTGCGAGACCGGCAGCCGCGTGAGGAAGCCCAGCGCGCCCCGGACCGCCTGCCGGAGCCGCACGCGGGTTGGTGGCATCACGGTCCCTCCCTGAACGTGCGACGGGTCCGGCCGACGAGCCATGCCAGCCCCGCCGCCCCGGCCCACGCGAGCCAGCCGGCCCGCGCGACGAGCCGGACGCCGCGGCGCGCGGTCGCGCCGTCGGGGAGCGCGTCGCCACCGGGGAGGACGTAGACGCCGGGCTTCTCCAGCCGCGTCCCGAGCGCGGCGGCGATGGCGCCCATCGGCCAGCCGGAGTTGGGTGACGGCACGGCGTCGAGCCACGCCCGGGCCCGGGCGGGGGCGTCCACGTCGCCCGCGGCGAGCGCGAGCAGTCCCGCACTCGCGCGAGCGGGCAGCCACGCGACGGCGTCGTCCAGCCGGGCACTGGCGGTTCCGTGGCGCTTCTCGGGATAGCCCAGCATCGAATCCAGCGTGTTGACGGCCTTGACCCAGGCGGCGCCCGCGGCCGCGGCGGGGAGCGAGACGAGCGCACCCAGGCAGAAGCCGGCCAGCGGCGCGACCAGCCCGTCCGCGAGGTTCTCGGCGGCCGATTCCACCGCCGCGCTCCGGACCTCGCCGGCCGAGAGGTCGCTCGCGTCCCGCCCGGCCAGCGCCAGCAGGTCCGCGCGCGCCGCGTCGAGGTCGCGCTCGCTCGTCGCCACCACGTCGCCGGCCGTCTCCACGAGCAGCCGGTGGCTCGTGGCCGTGAACAGCGCGCCCGCCGCGGCGAGGACGCCGAGGCCGGGATGCCGCCGTTCGACGGCCGCGACCAGTCCGCCGACCGTCGCAGCCGCCAGTGCCGGCAGCAGCGCCGCGATGGCCGCGCCGGCCGCTCGGGGCCGCGACCACGCCCGGTCCAGCGGCGCGACAACCCGGCCGAACAGCGCCACCGGATGCGGGTCCGGCGGCTCCGCGAGGAGCCGGTCCAGCAGCGCGGCCACCAGCACCGCGGTCGCCGCGCGCCGGCTCACCGCCCGGTCACCCCGTCGTCCTGGGCCTCCAGCCAGGCCGGGAACGAGCCGAGCGTCGTCTCGGCCACGTCGACGAACCGGCCGCCGGCGGCCTCGATGCCGCCGTCGGTCTCGGGGTCGTCGCCGACGTGGACCAGCGCCGCGGTGTCGACGCCGAGCCGGTTCGCCAGCGCCTCGAACGCCCGGGAGTCGGGTTTGCGCCAGCCACAGCCGACGCTGGTCACGACGGCGTCGAACGCGTCGCCGAGGTCGGCCCGGAGGAGCGTCCGCCGGGCGAGTTCCGGCGCGCTCGTGTTCGAGCAGACGCCGACCGGGCCCCGCTCGCGCGCGGCCTCGACGGCGCGGCGGGCGCCCTCGCGGCGCTCCACGTCGGGGTCGAAGGCGGCGACCACGGCGCGCCGGGCGGCGTTCCCGGGGGCCTCGATCCCGCGGCTCCGGAGGGCGGCGGCCACGTGTGCCGGGAGCGGGACCTCCGCGCCCTCGGGGGCGTCGATGTGCCGCTCGCGGTAGGCCTGGTCCCAGTCCGCGGGAACGTCCACGTCGCGGGCCGCGAGTTCGTCGGCGATGGCTGCACCCGGGTCGTCGAGGCGCTCGGCCCGGACGAGGGTGCCGAACAGGTCGAACGAGACTGCCACGCCGGAGGAGGGACCCGCTGGAACTTGAATCCGACTCCCGGGCTCCCTCGACGTGTCCGGGTCGCTGTCCCCGTCCGATAGAGCGAGTGTGCGTCTGTAGCGAATTGGTCGGGGACGGAGACAACAGCGACAGGCTGTTGAAAGCCCCCGCGTGCTCGACCGTCCGCGGCTCGCTGCGCTCCTCACGGTCCGGGCATGCGGCGGGTTCGCTGGCGCTCACCCGCCGTTCCGGGCGTGCGTTGTGGTGCTAGCGTCGCCGGGGACGGGTCGAGCCCGCGGCCCCTTTCAGTCCCCCCAATTCGACATTCCAGGGTCGCTCCACACCATTCTAGCTCGATGCGTGCGCTCCGTGGACCTGACAACATCGGGTGGGAATGGAAGGGGCTGACCGGTCGACCCATCCCGGGCGACGCAAGCACCGCAGCCGAGCGACCGACGGGAGCGAGGCGAGGAGCGCAGCGAGCCCCGGATGGTCGAGCGGCCAGGGGCTTCCAATCCGTTCGTTCCCGTCACAGAGGACCTCGAACCAATCGGTACAACCGGCACCTGTCTCTAGCGGATCAGCCCCGAACACGGCGTGGGCCGGGAGCCGTGACCAGCGGCTCATGGACGATTCGTGGATACGGGGGCAGGCTGCGGATGCCGGGGAGAACCGAAGAGAGCGTCAGTCCTGCAGCGGGAGCCAGTCGGAGGTGACCGAGTCGTGGACGAACCAGCGCTGCTCGTGCCGTCCGTCGACCAGTCGGAGTTCGACGGTCGCGTCGACCAGCGCCTCGAACCGCGCGACGAGTTCCTCGTCACGGGCGACGGGGAGGTGTGCGTGACA